>CAZTJZ010000042.1:0-25050 GCA_964614075.1 uncultured Phycisphaeraceae bacterium | reverse complement strand
GCTCTCCTCCACGTTCCGCGTCTTGCAGTCGCGGAGCTTGTGGGGCATGGAGCCCGAGTCCAGAGCGCTCTTGCGGCGTGTGAGCTCGCGGGCCTTGCGGGCCGCCTCGCGCGCCTGCGCCGCCACGATCCCCTTGAGGCACAGCCGCCTGGCCTCCGCCGGGTGCTCCTCGAGCCAGGTGTCCAGCGCCTCCCCCACCGCCTGCGAGGTGAAGCTCTCGACCTCCGGGTTGAGCAGCTTCTCCTTGGGCTGGTTGTTGAACGTGGGGTTGGGGATCTTGACGCTCAGCACCGCGACCAGACCCTCGCGCAGGTCCTCGCCCGTGGGCACCGGGTCCTTGTCCTTGATGATCCCCGCTTTCCTCGCGTAGGCGTTGAGCGTCCGCGTGAGCGCCACCTTGAACCCCTGCGCGTGCGTCCCCCCGTCCACGTTGTTGATGTTGTTGCAGAACGAGAGCAGCGTCTCGTTGTACCCGTCGTGGTACTGCATCGCGACCTCGACGACCATCGAGTTCGCCGCGTCCTCACGCCGGATCGTCACCGGCGCCGAGACCGCGTTCTTCCCCGTCATGAGATAGCCGCAGTACTCCAGGAGCCCGTTCTGCGCCCGGTACGTCTCGCTCCGCGTGCGCCCGTCCGAACCCACGCGCTCGTCGATCAGACGCAGCGTCACGCCCGGGTTGAGGTACGCCAGCTCGCGCAGCCGCGTCGCCAGCGTGTCGAAGTTGAACGCCACGTCGGGGAAGATCTCCGGGTCCGGGCGGAAGGTCACCGTCGTCCCGCGCTTGCGCGCCGCCGAGGCGGGGATCTTCCCCACCGTCTTCAGCGGGCTCGTGACCCGCCCACGCTCGAACCCGATGCTGTACACCGTCCCGTCCCGGTACACCTCCGTGTCCAGGTACTCCGACAGCGCGTTCACGCACGACACGCCCACGCCGTGCAGACCCCCAGACACCTTGTACGCGCTCCCCTCCTGCTGGAACTTCCCCCCCGCGTGCAGCTTCGTCAGCACGATCTCCACCGCCGGCTTCCCGTTCAGCGTCGGGTCCTCGTGCTTCATGGGCTCCACCGGGATCCCGCGCCCATCATCCACCACGCAGCACGACCCGTCGGCCTGGATCGTCACCGACACCAGCGTCGCGTGCCCCGCCATCGCCTCGTCGATCGAGTTGTCCACCACCTCGTACACCAGGTGGTGCAACGCCGTCAGACCCGTCCCCCCGATGTACATCCCCGGACGCTTCCGTACCGCGTCCAGACCCTCCAGCACCTGGATCTGCTCCGCGCCGTACGCGGCGTTGTTCGTCGTCGTCACCGTCGACTCTTCGCTGAGCTTCGAGGGGGGGGGCACAGGCTTCTTCGCTGGGGATGGAGAATCTGGCATAGTCGTCGCCACGGCGTCCTCGCTGGTTCGGTATGCCGCCCTCGGGAGAGCCTCCATCGCCCGCCCGCCCGACGACGCGCCAAAGCCGCGCCGTCGAGAATCGAGAATGATAGGATTCTCCTCCTCCGCGATCGCGTCTCCGACCGATTTTTCTTGATGAAATCCGCCACCCGCGGACTCCAAGAACGCTCCCGTCTCCCGCCGCCTTTCGCCACGTTTTTCCCGCGTTTTTCTCGCCCAGTTTTCTGATGACATCGCCCAGCCCAGAATCCCAATCGCACTCCAAACTAAATACGTACGCCAAGGGCGTCCGCCGCGATCTCTTCGGGCAGCCTGTTCACATCGCCGCCAAGGACATCGTGTCCCAAAGAGGCGCCATGGGATTCCTCCACCTGATGGTGTGGGCGCTCCTGGGAGTTCTCGTCGCGATCCCCCTCTCGCTCCTGCTGCGGGGCACGGGAGTCCCGCGCGTCGTCATCCAGCAGTTCATGCCCGCCATGTTGCTCGTCGCCGGCGCGATCTCCTCGCACCTGGAAAAGCGCAAACCACGCCCCACGCTCGACGGCTACGCCCAATCCCAGGGCGACGCCACGACGCGCCTGCGACTCATCGGCCGACGCGAAGACGCCCTGGACCTGCTCGCCCGCGTCGAGGACGTCCCCTTCGAGCCCATGGTCAAGATGTCCCTGGGCACGATCACCTTCGTCAACGACCCCCGACCCCAGCCCGGCGCCGGGTTCCTCTCGCGCTATGGCGTGCGCGTGCTCATGTTCGTCCTCGCCTACGCCCTCGTCGCCGGCATGAACTGGACCGTGACCAGGCAGTGGAGCTACCCCACCTCGTTCGACATCTGGGCGTCGATGGCCCTGGGGATCGCGGGCTGCGCCCTCGCCGAGCCTCGCTATGTGCGCCTCGCGCCGGGCGTGCTCGACGTCTTCTGGTACCCCCCGCTGGGTCGCGGCACGCCGCGCGTCCGCCGATTCAACCTCGCCACCGCCGTCATCACGCTCCGCCTCGTGGACAGTGCCGTCATCGTCCGCGACCCCGCCGACGACTTCACCATCGTCATCAGCCACCGCGCCTGGTGGGCAAGGTGGCCCGAGCTGCCCGAGCGCCTGCTCGCGGCGGCCACCACCAGCCACCCCACGCCGCCCATGCCGCAGGATGAACTCAGCGGATAACGCCGCGACCGCCCACCGCGCACCCCAGCCCGATCACCCCACGAAAAAAGGCGGGCTCCACGCCCGCCTCGCGAGTTCCTTGCTCTCTCCCGCAACCTACGGCACGATGTTCACCAGGCTGATCTCGGGCACCAGCAGGTCGTACAGCATCGCGATGTCGTCGTTCATGAGGCGCACGCAGCCCATCGACTTCTGCTGTCCGATCGAGCCGGGATCGATCGTCCCGTGCAGCCCGTACCCCGTGTGCAACGCCGAACCGCCCAGCCCCTCGATCCCCACCCAGAACTCCCCGATGGGGTTCTTGGGGTCGTCCGCCTCGAACTTCTCGCCCGTCCGCGGGTTCGTCCAGTACGGGTTGGTCAGCTTGCTGTTCTTCTTCACGAAGAACGACCCCGTGGGCGTGCTGTTCGCCTCGCCCAGCCCCACCCGGAACGACTTCACGTACACCCAGCGCTCGGGCTCCTCGGGCGGGCCCATGAACAGGTCCAGGCGGTAGTCGCTCTTGCTCACCACCGCGTGGAACGGCCCCGTCAGCAGCTTGAGCTTCTGCCCCACCCGCAGCTTCTTGGGGTCGAACTTGTTGATCCGCGTGATCAGGCTCACCTCCGTCGCCAGCTGCTGACGCTTGCGGATCGTCGTGGGATTGTCGCCCGCCTCCACCACGTACAGCATCGCGAACGGATCGCCCGGGATCGTCTTGGACGAGAAGACCATGTCCTCGTTGATCCGCGTGAGCTTCTCGCGCAGACTCTCCTGCTCCCCGCGCGTCGCGCCGGCGCTCAACAGCGCCTTGCTGTACGCGCTCCGCGCCTCCACCAGCTTGTTCGCACGCAGCGCCGCGTCCCCCTGCTGCATCAGCGAGAGCACCACCGGGCTGCTCGACGCCGTCGGCGCCGTCGGCTCCGCCGCCAGAACCGGATTGGGCGGGAGCGCCGTCGGGCCCGGCACCTTGATCTCCGGAGCCGCCGGCTTGGCCGGCTCGCCCGTCGGGTTGGTCACGTCCGTCGGCGACGGCTTGCTCGGATCGGTCGCGCCGGGCGTCGCCGACCCCGAAGTTGGGCCCGAAGTCGCCCCCGACCCGCTCTTCTGATCCCCCAGCCCAAACGGCGTCGGAGGGATCACCTTCACGTCGTTCAGCTTGAGCTGCGGCGTGCTCGGCTCGGCGGGCTTCTCGTCCGCCACCGCGAACAGCAGCTTGGGAGGCTCCTTCCAGGGCTCGCTCGCCTTCGCCTCGTCCTTCGCCGCCTCGGCGCCGCTCCCGGATAACCCCGCCGCGCTCGTCCCGGCGGGCGTCTGCGACGCCAGCTCCTGCCCCTGCTTCGACTTCGCGAAAGGCAGGTACTTGCCCAGCGCCCACACCCCCAGCACCAACGCCACCACGAACACCGCGATCCCCACCGGCTTGGCCCAAGGCCTCGGAGCCTGCGGAGTGCTCGAACGGTGGACGCGACCCGACGACGAACTGCTCATCTGCGAGGGGAGGGCCATGGCTCAACCTTCCGTGAGAGCGGCCCGGAAAAACCGGGCTCCTGGTGCTGCCGTGCACCGCATCGATCCGACCCGCCGCAGCTCCTCAGCCCGGCCTGATCACGCGCGTGGGCGTGACGATCGCATCCATGCGGACATCCCAAGCGTCTTCAGGGATCGAGCCCACGATCTGCTCGTCGAACCCGACCCCAACCTTCACCCCAACCGCCAACTCGGTCTTCGCCCCGCCCCCGCCTCCATCGCGCGGCCGGAACTCATCCCGGGCAAGGAACCGATCATAGAACCCGCCCCCGCGCCCGAGACGCCGACCAAGGGTATCAAACATCAGCCCCGGCACGAGCACCAGCGAGATCTTGTCAACTGCAACCCTCGGCGCGGCGTGCCCCGGCTGACGCACCCCGTGCCGCGCCATCACCAGCCCCCGCCCCCACCGAGGCAACTCCCCCGCGTCCATCTCCCCCGCCCCCCACCGCACCCGCGGGTGGCACAGCCGCCGGCCCATCGCGCCCGCACGCCTCGCGAACAGCCCGAGGTCCACCTCGCCCGCGAGCGGCGAGAACACCATCACCCACCCCGAGCCCCCCAGGAACTCGGGAAGCGCCAGAAGTCGCCGCGAAATCGCCTCCGACCCCAGCGCTCTCGCCCGGGGCGCCATGCCGGACAGCGCCGCCCGGGCCTCGCGCCGCCGGGACGCCTTTGACCCGCCCTCCAGCCCGCCCTCTGCATTAGTTTGAATCTCGACGCCCATGCCTCCCGAGATATCGGGCAAGGCCTCACGCCGCGAGCACAGTTCACGAGAAGGCCGCCCCCGCGGGGCATGCCTCACAGCCGCAAGGGCGACCCCGGCTTCCCCACGCTCAGCCCCAGCCGCACCAGAAGCTCCCCCGCGCCCGCGGCATCTTCCTCGGTAAACGCCCCGAGGTCGTAGCTGTCCACGTCGAGCACGCCCACGCACCCGCCGTCCGCGCCCAGCATCGGCACCACCAGCTCCGATTGATCGCGGGGGTCGCACGCGATGTACCCCGCGCCCAGCGTCCGCACGTCCGCGATCACCACCGCCCGCTTCTCGCTCCACCCCCGCCCGCACATCCCGTGCAGCCCGATGGGCGAGCACGCCGGCTTGGGCTCGCGGCAGACCAGGACCATCTCCTCCGCGCCCTCCGGCTTCAGATAGAAACCCACCCACGACACCCCGCCCCGCGTCGGACGCATCGGGTCCGCCTCGCCGAACGCATCCCACAGCAGCTCCACCGCGCGGCGCATCCCCGACTCGCGCGTGCCCATCGGCACCGCGGCCCGCAGCAGCGGCGAGTAGTCACGGACGTATCGCATGAACGGCCCCACGACTAGGGACGCCGAAGGTCCCGCCCGAAATCTGCTGGTGAACGCAGGATCGTTACAGCGTCGCGCTGGTGTACGGCAGGAGCGCCATGAACCGCGCCCGCTTGATCGCCTGCGCCACAAGACGCTGCTCGCGGGCGCTGTTCGACAGACGCTTGCGACCCAGGATCTTCCCGTTGGGCGAGAGCAGCTTCCGCAGCGACTCCACGTCCTTCCAGTCCACGTACACGTTGCCCTCGCTGCTCACGTGGGCCACGCGGCTCTTCTGAACGTTCGTGAATCGGCTGAACTTGCTCATCGATCTCGCCCCGAAAAAGGGGCCTCCGTCATGGGTGTGAAGCCCGGGTTGCGGCCACGCGGCCAGCTGAGACACCAGGCGACGGTGCGGGGAGAAGTCTAGAACACACCCCCGCCGGGATCAAACCACGCCCACCCCCACTCCCAGCCGATTGTCCAGCGCCATACGCCCCGCCCCCCGCCACGCAATGGCCACCGCCATCGCAAGCAGCACCACGTTCCGGACCAGGTGGCACACCCCCACCCCGCCCGTGCACGGGATCTCGAACTTCCCGAAGCACCCGCACTCGACGTCAAGCCCGCGGACCATCACCGACACGATCCCGCCCAGGAACGCCACGAGCATTACCGCGATCAGCCCCGCCGCCGAGCGCGCCCACAGCCCCACGATCAGGCACAGCCCGGCGAGCAGCTCGCACCAGGGCAGGGCGAACGTCGCGAGCTGCGCCAGGTGCTTGGGCAGCCCGGTCTTGAACGCGAGGATCGCGTCGGCGAACCCCTGCGGGTTGCTCAGCTTCACCACCGCCGCGAACACGAACAGCCCGCCCAGGACCAGGCGCACCGCCAGCAGCAGCATGGAACGCACCGGCGCGCTCGGGCTCACGAGTCCCCCTTCGCGGTGAGGTCGGGGTACGCCTTGGCCCACGCCGGGTACCCGTCAACCATGATGTGGATCTGCTTGAAGCCCACGGGCTGGAGGAGCTTGGCGAGGTTGTGCGACGCGTCGCACTGCCCCCCGTCGCAGTAGATCACCACCGGGCGATCGATCGACGCCACATTCATGATCTGCGGGAGCTTCTCCTGGAACTCGTCGGGCGCCACACGCAGCGCCTGCACCACGTGCCCCTCGCGGTGCTCGTGGTCGTGGCGGGCGTCCAGGAACACGACCCCCATGTCGAAGAGCGCCCGCGCGTCCTCGTGCGAGATCTCCAGACCCAGGACCTTCGCCGCGGGACGCTCGGACTGAGCCCCAACCAGGTCCGCCCCCGGCACCGCCGGGATCTGCGTGCCCTTCAGCTCCGACGGATCCACCTCCATCCGCACCGGGACCGCCATCGAGTGCACCGCGCCCACCGCGAGCCCCGCGAGCACCAGCCACGCCGCACGGCTCACGCCACGCGACCACGCCCCTTTCTCGATCCCGTTCCCATTCCCACGCCCGCGCACCGGCGAAGTCACGGGCCCCGCGTCCGCGCTCCGGGTTGGCTGAGACTTCTGGGCCATGCGCGACTCCTCCGGGAAACACACGCGGGCGCACGACCCCGTGCGCCCGCGTCGTGATCGCTCACTCGTGGTCCATCACTTCTTGGGCGTCGGCGCCGCGGGCTGCGTCGCCGTCGGGCCCTTCACGTCCGTGCCCGGGCTCTTGGCGACCGGCGCTCCCGCGGGGCTCGCCGCCCCGGGGGCCGTCCCCGGCGCCGGGGTCATGATCCGCGCGAACCCGGAATACCGCACCCGGATCGTGTCCTCGTCGGGGATGTCCGTCGTGAGCACCACCTCGCCCGAGATCCCTACCGCATTCTCCGGCGCGATGCCCTCCAGCGTCACCTGGTACTCGCCCGTCTTCACTTCCTTGAACGCGATCGTGAACGCCTCGCGCTGGTGCCCCGTGCCCAATGGCGTCGGCGCGTCCTTCGCCGCCAGAATCTTGAACGGGCCGTTCGCCCGGTGCGACACCGTGAAGCTCTGCGGGCCGAACGCCTTCTTCACCTCCACCGCGCCCAGGAACAACTGCTGCGGCGTCACGTTCAGATCGCCCTGCACCTGACCCCACACCCCCGCCTGACGGATGTGCTGAGGCGTCGAATCGTCCTTCGCGCGGATCGTCAGCTGGCCCGTCACCTGACCCACCTTCGCCGTCACCGGGACGCTTACCTCCGCCAGAACCTCCGTGAACACCTTCCCGTCCGGCTGCGTCACCTTGTCGCTCTTCACCACCTTCGCGCTGAACAGCGTCGCGTCGTTGGGCGTGATCTCCTGCACCTCAAACCCGGGCGTCCGCCCCACGATCTTCAGCGTCTTGGTCGCGCCCTTCCCCTTGAACAGCGAGTCGAACGTGATCGTCTGAGGCTCCACGCTGATCAGCGGCGTGACCTGCGCCCGGATCATCACCTGCTTCTCCGGCGCCTTGGGATCGTTCGACTCGAGCGTCACCGTCTGCGTGATGTCCCCGTTCTTGTGATTCGGGTTGAACGTTACCTTGAACGCCCCGCTCTCGCCCGGCTCGTACCGCTTCTTCTCCAGCGCCGGCACCGTGCACCCGCACGTCGCGCGGAGGTTCTTGATGATGAGCGGCGCCGACCCCGTGTTCTTGAACGAGATCTCCGTCGACACCGCCTTCGAGTCGTCGATCGACCCGAAGTTGTGCTCCTTCACCGAGATCGTCAGCTCGGGGTCCGCCGTCAGCGACGCACCCGCCGCGCCCTGGTCCCCCGCCATCTGCCCGTGCACGGACGCGCACAGCCCGCACGCCAGCCCCGCCGCCAACGCCCATTTCAGTTGATCGCGCATCGCCTGTCTCCTCGAGTTTCTTCCGACCAAGGCCCACGGGAACTCTGACGTCTGATCGGCGCCCCGCGCCCATCCACCCCCGCGCCACCGCCCCCCAACAAACGCCCCCCACAAATGAACGTCGCCGGGCGAGCAGGCATGGTATGGGAGAGTCCCAACCCCCGTCCTCTCCGTCAGCATTCACCACCAAAATACGCCCGTCTGCCACCTCTGTTCCGCCATGGCGGTCGGCTTCTCGGCCCTCGGGGTTACGATGCCTCCCCATGCCCGCCCGTCCACTGCGTCTGGGATCCGTCCACCTCGAAACCAACCTGCTCCTGGCACCGATCGCCGGGTACTGCGACCTTGCGTTTCGCACTATCTGCCGCGAATGGGGAGGCGTGGGCCTCGCCTGCACCGACCTCCTCTCCCCCCAGGGGCTCCTCCGCGGCACCGCCACCAGCCTCGACCTCGCCAAGACCAACCAGGCCGACAAGCCCGTCGGCATGCAGCTCTACGGCAGCGACCCCGACATCATGGCCCAGGGCGCCCGATGGGCCGTCGAGCACGGCGCCACCGTCGTCGACATCAACATGGGCTGCCCCGTCGACAAGGTCACCAAAAAAGACGGCGGGAGCAAACTCCTCACCGACCTCTCCCGCGCCGTCGCGATCGCGGCCCGGGTCGCGAAAGAGCTCGAGCTCTGCCCGGTCAGCGCCGAAGACTGGCAGCGCCGGGCCGGATCTCCCCACGCGCACACCCACACGTCCCTCGCGGCGCGAGAGAGTACCCGGCACGTCATCCCCCTCACCTGCAAGATGCGCCTCTGCTGGCACACCGCCGATTTTCATGCCGGCGCCGCCTGCTCTCCCGCGCTCGCGCGCGCCCTCGCCGACGTCGGCGTCGCCGCCGTCACCGTCCACGGACGCACCACCGAGGACAAGTTCTCCGGAAGCGTCCGCCTCGACGGGATCGCCCGCGTCGTCGAGGCGGTCAACGGCATCATCCCCGTCATCGGCAACGGCGACGTCCGCTCGCCCCACGACGCCCAGCGCATGCTCCGCGCCACCGGGTGCGACGCCGTCATGATCGGCCGCGGCGCCCTCTCCACCCCCTGGCTCTTCCGCGACACCTGGGCCTGGCTCTCCACGGGCACGCTCCCCGAAGAGCCCACCCTCGACCAGAAGCTCGCCACCATGAGCCGCTACTTCGCGCTCATGCGCGAGCACCGCGGCGACCACTACGCCATGGTCCAGATGCGCCGGCGGGTCAGCTGGTTCGCCAAGACCCTCCAGCGCCCCCTCGACAACGGGAAAATGGAGAGCATCAAGCCTTTCAAGGAGGCCATGCGCCACGCCGACCAGCCCGCCGAAATCCTGGACCTCCTCGCCCGCTTCCAGGCCGGCGAACTCCGCGGCGGGTCCGAGGCCCTCGCCGAGCAGGCGGAACCCGACGCCTAAGGCCGACGCCCAGCACCCGACGCCAAGTCCCGCCCTCGGGACGGACCCGTTTCACCCGTTCCGAAACCGTTTCACACCCGCCTTTTCCAGGGCTATCCTGTCCGCCCTATGAGCAAGAACGTCTTCGAGGACGCTCTCAAGCGTCTGGATGCGGCGGCGGCGGTGGCGGGCAAGGGCGTCCACGAGGAGACGGTCATCCGTCTCCGTGAGCCCAAGCAGTTCCTCGAGGTCTCCATCCCCGTCCGCATGGACGACGGCGCCCTCAAAATCTTCAAGGGCTACCGCTGCCGATTCGACGACACCCGCGGGCCCGCCAAGGGAGGCATCCGCTTCCACCACGACGTCAACCCCGACGAGGTCAAGGCCCTCGCCTTCTGGATGACCTTCAAGTGCGCCGTCGTCGGGCTGCCCTTCGGCGGCGGAAAGGGCGGCGTCATCGTCGACCCCTGGAAGCTCTCCACCGCCGAGCTCGAACGACTCAGCCGCGGCTACATGAAGGCCGTCGCCCACAACGTCGGCGTCGACGTCGACGTCCCCGCACCCGACGTCAACACCCACCCCCTCATCATGGCCTGGATGTGCGATGAGTACGCCCAGGTCGTCGGGAGGCGCGAGCCCGGCGTCATCACCGGCAAGCCCGTCTCCATGGGCGGATCCCTCGGACGCGACGACGCCACCGCCCGCGGCGGCTACTTCATCCTCAAGGAACTCGAACGAGTCCTCAAGTGGAACCCCAAGAAGGAAACCAAGACCGTCGCGATCCACGGCTTCGGGAACGCCGGCGAGAACATGGCCAAGCTTCTCTTCCCCGACGGCTACAAGATCGTCGCCATCTGCGACAAGGACGGCGCCCTCCACAACAAGGACGGCATCGACATCCCCGAGCAGATGCAGCACCGCGCCCAGACCGGAAAGCTCAAACGCCCCGGGAAGAACGACAAGTCCGGCGCCAAGGTCATCTCCAACGAAGAACTCCTCGAGCTCGATGTGGACCTCCTCGTCCCCGCCGCCATCGAGAATGTCATCACCGAGAAGAACGCCAAGAACGTCAAGGCGAAGGTCATCCTTGAACTCGCCAACGGCCCGGTCACCCCCGAGGCCGACGCCGTCCTCAACAAGCGCAAGGCCCTGGTCATCCCCGACATCCTCGCCAACGCCGGCGGCGTCACCGTCTCCTACTTCGAGTGGACCCAGAACAAGCAGGGCTTCTACTGGACCCTCCCCGAGGTCCACGAGCGCCTCCAGGTCATCATGAGCCGTGAGTTCAAGGCCGTCTACGACCTCTCCCAGCACAAGAAAATCGACATGCGCACCGCCGCCTACCTCCACGCCCTCCTCCGGCTCAGCCGAGCCCTCGAAGCCACCGGCACTCAGCAGCAGTTCAAGTACCACGGCAAGGAATAAGCCCCATCTCGTGGCACAGGCGTCCCGCCTGTGCTTCCCTCTCTACCTCTCCTCGTGGCACAGCGTCCCGCCTGTGTCCTACTTCTCTCTTCTTCAACCCCCTTCACCCCACCGCACTCCACCCCTCAGAACAACCGCATCTGCCCACCCACCTCCGGCCGGCGAAAGTGCGCCGACGACAGCGGGCGCATGTCCCGGTTCAGACCGTACCGCCTCGTGAACACGTCGAACGTCCGCGCGATCTGCTCGACGTAGGACCCGTGCCCTTTCCGTCTCAGCTCGTACGACGACTCGTAAAGCTTCCCGTGCCGCGCCGCGCGGAGCAGCGACTCAACCTTCGCCGCCCGCCTCGGGTGCACGCACCGCGCCAGCCAGTCCAGGAACAAGTCCTTGAGCTGGTAGGGCAGCCGCAGCAGCACCCACGCCGCCCTCGTCGCGCCCGCCTCCGCCACCGCCTCCAGGATCGCCGGCAGCTCGGCGTCGGTCAACCCCGGGATGATCGGCGCCACGTTCACCGACACCGGCACGCCCGCCCGGCACAGCTCGCGGATCGCCCGCAATCGCCCCGAGGGGATCGTCGCCCGCGGCTCCAGCTTCTCCGCCAGCTCCGCGTCCAGCGTCACCAGCGTCACCGTCACACGCCCCGCGTTCTTCGCCGCCAACCGCGACCACAGGTCCACGTCCCGGAGCACCAGCGAGCTCTTCGTCATCGTCGTCACCGGCTGCCCGCACTCGGCCAGCACCTCCAGGCACCCCCGCGCGATCCGCATCGTGTGCTCCAGCGGTTGATAGATGTCCGTGATCGCCGACATCACGACCGGCTCGGGCTTCCACGAGGGCGACGCCAGTTCCCGTCTCAAGAGCTTGGGCGCCTCGGGCTTGGCCAGGAGCTTGGTCTCAAAGTCCAGCCCGCAGTTCCACCCCAGATACTCGTGGTAAGGCCTCGCAAAGCAGTACACGCACCCGTGCTCGCACCCGCGGTACGGATTGAGCGTCCAGTCAAATGGCACGTCCGCCGTGCTCGCCACGCGATTGAGGATCGTCCGGGTCTGATCGTGGTACACCTCCCGCTCAACCCGCCGAAGCGCCTCCGCCCCGCCCGACTCTTCCCGCGCGCGGTCCAGCTCCTCGCCCAGCACATGCAGGCGCACCGCCTCGAACCGGTTGCCCGGATTGATCCCCGCCCCACGCCGATGCGCCAGCCCGCCAGGAATCGCGTCTCGCTGCGAGAACTCGTCGCCTTCCATACCGATCAATATACAAACAAACGACGCCCCGTCAACAGCTTGTTCTTATTTTGTTATATATTAACGTCCTCATCGCGTCTTTTGTGGATACAACATCGCGGCACGTGCATGTCGGTAATAACGCCCCCGACTGGATCTCCTCAGATGTGTCAGCACCCGACCTCGTATCGAGCGAGATAGAAGATCAGATCGTCGATCGTGACCCCACCGTCGGGAGTACCGCTGCCTGTGCCGTCGTCGGTATCCGCTGCGGCCGATCCAGCCTCGAACACACCGAGGTAGTAGATCAGATCATCGATTGTCGTGCCCCCGTCGCAGGTACCCGTCCCGCCGCCGTTGTCCGTGTCCGCGACGCACAACACCAGCGAGGCCGGATGCGTTGCAGCAACCCCACAACTCCCGGTGACCAGACAATCGTACACACCCGCGTCGGATGGCTGAACGCCGGAGAGCACCAGCGTCGGTGTCACAGCCGACGGGTTGGTCGCGGCGTGGATCGTCGCTCCAGCGCGACGCCATTGGTAGGAGATCGTTCCGGAGCCAGACACACCTGTCGAGAACGACGCGACGCCGCCTCGGCAAGTTCTGAAGTCCTGCGGATGTTGGTGAACGACCGTCCCAGGGAGCACGGTCAGCAACGCTCCCTGACTCATCAGAGAGTCGCATGCGTTGGACACCGCACAAGAGTACATCGCGCCGTCGGCAGGCTGCACGCCGACGAGCACCAGCGTGCTCGTCGCGGCGGAGGGATTCCCGCCCGCGCCGCTGATGGGAATGGCGATCCCATTCTTCTTCCAGCGGTAGAACACCGCCGCCCCGCCGCTGCTCATCGAGACCTGGAAGGACACCGTGCTCCCCTGGCAAACCGTCTGTGGGCTTGGCTGCGCCTGGATGCTCTGCGGAGTGTTCAGGAAGATCGACACGCTCGAAAACTGGTTGTTGCCGTTATTGGTCTCGGCGACAAGGTTGTCCGGATCCACGAGCAGGCGCGCCTCGTAGTTCTCGCACGGCACAAGCACGCCCGCCGGGACCAACGTGTTGCGGAGCGACGAGTTCGTCACCCCGGCGCCCAGCGCCGGGAGGATCCGGTTCACCGAATAGACGACCGCCAGATCGCTGGACCGTACCACTTGGACCACGCACGGCACACCCGCCGGCGTCGCCCCTCCGAGGTTGGCAACGTCTCCACTTACGTAGATCGGCAGCGTGGCCGACACGAGTCCGCTCGTCGAGGTCGCGTTCAGCGTGTTCGAGAATATCACAGGCCCGCTCCAGCCCGGAGGAACCGGGACCGTGAGATCCGGGCACGCGGGCGTCACCGTCACGTTCTGGCCGACCCCTGAAAAGCTCCGGGTGAATACCCCGCTCCCCGCATCAACGGTGACATCGAACCCGAATGACCACGTGGTCACGCAGTTCGTGAGCACCGGCATCGCCACAGCCACCGGAACGTTCAAGGCCTCGTTCGCCGCCATCAACCGCGGTGGAGTGAACGTGAACGTGCTGGGGATAGCCACGAGCGGCGCCGGCACAGGCGCCGCCACCACGCGGACCGATCGCAGTTGCCCGTTGCTCGGACCGGAGTTCCGCACACGCACTGTGGCCGCGACCGATCCTCCGTTGCTCACCGTCCCGGGCGAGACTGAGAAGCTGTCGATCACAAAGTTCTGCCCATACGCCGGCATGCCCAAGACGCACACCGCGAACAGCCCGATGACAATCCACCCCTTGATCATGCTTCGCCTCCCAGGAGATCCCTCTCGTATTCGCATCTCGCTCGGCGGAGTTCCACGTTCACGCCATAGGGTCGCGCATGTGCGCACTCGTCCAACTCCATCTCTCGCAAGAGTGAGCGTGTTACCGCTCGACGTCACCTGCTCAGGCGCTAAGCCTCGAACAAACTCGTGGTGTGACGCACAAATCCGTGTTCGTCTGGCAACGCCTCGTGCGCACGAAATCTCTGACGCTGAATCGCCATTCCACAGCTTGGGCGGTCACAGAGAACTCATCCGGAGGCCGAACCTTGCCTTTGCGCAAGCTCCGCCTCCTGCCCCGCCACGTCCTCGTCGAGGACAATGAGCGGCAGGTGCGCGAGGTGCCGCCGCCACAGCCCCGCCAGCAGCCCCGGGCTCAGCGCACCCCGGTGCAGCGCCCGCAGCCGCACGCCCTCGACGCCCCCCTCGGGCTCGATGTTCGCGAGCAGCGTCGCGCGCACAGATTCGAGCGACGCGAAGAGCTCGAACAGCCGCTCCAGGTGCTCCTCGCTGTGCGCCAGCATCTCGCGCGTCAGCAGCGACGCGGGGTCGAACAGCACACCCACCCGCGCCTCCGCCAGCGTCCGCACGAACGACATCGTCGAGGGCGTGTCCGACAGCACGTGCGCCGCCCCGGGCCACAGCCACAGCTCACGCCCGCGCCGGTGAAGCTCGGGGACAAGCATCGTGAGCGCCCGGGAGAGCTCACCCCGGGCTCCGGGCATCCACGACAACCCCTCCTCCGTCCAGCCCGAGCGACAGACCACCACCGGGGCGGACTCCTCCAGCCCGGCTGAAAACGCTTGCAGGTCGCGCGCCTGCAGCAAGTTCGCCGCGCTCACTTCCGCGACCACATCCCCCCGATCACGCACGGCGTGCGAGACGCACAATCCGCGCTCCGCGCGAAAAACAGGCTCGCCCATGATCCACATGGGGCGATCCTACGGAGAACCCCCGAACGCGGGAATCCTGGCACGCGCGCTGCGGAGGGCGGCGGAGCCCCGCGCGTTGTGGAGTCAAGGCCCGGGGCGTGACGATTGGCTTCTGTGCCGGGCCGCCGGAGGCGCCCAAGGCAATCCTGCCCTGTCTCCGGAGCACGCGATGGACTTTGAGCCCGACCCGCACGCGATATCCGCGGCCCTGCCCGCCGACGAGCACCACGACCTCACGCCCGTCGCGGGGGCGTCACGTCTCACCACGGCCCAGATCGTCGAGCGGATCATGACGATCAACCCCTCGGCCAGCAGCAACTTCCTCATCGGTTTCCGGCGTGAGGCGCTGGCCGATTACCTCGACCACCTGGTGTGCACCAAGCAGCCCCGGGGCCGCGGGGCGAGATGGATCCGCCGGGGCGACACGCCCGGGATCCTGGCGCCGCGCCACGGGGAATGAGGCGCATTTCTTGCGCGACACGGGCGACTCGCCCGATTGACTGTCGCGAAGTTTCTTAGCGGACTGAATCGAGTTGTCGGAACGTCCGATCCTCACCGCGATGGGCGCATCACAGCGTCCCTCGGCGAGTGTGGCCGCCCTCAAGCGGCGCGGACGAACCGTCCGATAAACCCAGTCGCCGTGGACGTGTGCCGCGCCCGACCGACGCCCTGTGGGGGCGTCGGGGAGCGCCCGGAAAGACCGGCGGGCGGAAGGGTCACCGGTCGGAGAGCCACGGATGAAGACGCGCCCTGGGACGTGCACAACCAAGTTGGTCCTGATCGCCTCGGCGGGCCTCGCGTGCGGGTGCCAGGTCATGGACCCGGCGATCAGCACGAACGCGGGCGAGACGCCGGCCGCGGGGGCTCCCGCGGCGAACGCGCCGGCGAAGATCCAGCCCGTCTCGCAGCCCGCGCCGCCGCGCGACCCGGGCAAGCAGGCCGGGGCCGAGGAACTGGCCCAGAGCGAGCCCCCCAAGCCCCGCGCCATGCCGCGACTCGCGTCGGCGAACGTCTCGCGCGTGACCTTCGCGCAGGAGGGCGCGGACTTTGATCCCTGCGTCTCGCGCGACGGGGAGCGTCTGGTCTACGCCAGCACCCAGCACCGCACGACGGCGGACATCTATCTCAAGAAGATCAACAGCAAGGTCGTCACACAGCTCACCAACGACCCCGCCGATGACGTGATGCCCGCGATCAGCCCCGACGGGTCGCGGATCGCCTTCGCGAGCAACCGCGCGGGGAGCTGGGACATCTTCGTGATGCCCTCGTCGGGCGGGCGCGCGGTGCAGATCACCAGCGACCCCACCGACGAACTCCACGCGACGTGGTCGCCCGACGGAAAGAACCTCGTCTTCTGCCGGCTGGGCGAGGCGAGCGGACGCTGGGAGATGTGGGTCGTCGACGCCACGAACAGCGCCTCGGCGACGTTCATCGGGTACGGGCTCTTCCCGCAGTGGTGCCCCGTGGCCGGCTCGGGAATGGACCAGGCCGACCGGATCCTGTTCCAGCTCGGACGCGACCGCGGCAAGCGCACCTTCGGGCTGTGGGTCCTGGACTACAAGCAGGGGCAGGCCAGCAACCAGACCGAGATCGCCAGCAGCAGCGACTCGGCCCTCATCAACCCGACGTGGAGCCCGGACGGGCAGTGGATCGCCTTCGCCGAGGTCCCCGCCACCGGGGCCGCCCCCGAAGAGAAGGGCCGCGCCAGCAAGCTCCCGCACGACGCGAGCATCTGGATGATCGGCGTGGACGGGACGGGCAAGGTCAGCCTGGCGACCGGGCCCGGCGCCTCCCTCATGCCCGTGTGGGCGCCGGACCACCGGCTCTACTTCGTCAGCAACCGCGGCGGGGCGGAGAACGTCTGGGCGATGGACATGAAGAGCGCGCTCCTCGCGGCGACGGGCACCATGCCCCAGACGCCCGCGGTCGCGAACGTGGCCGAGCCGGCGGGAACGCCGGGCGAGGAGCACGAGTAAGGCAATGCAACGTCGGCGCTGGGCGGAAACGCTCGCCCGACGGATTCGGAAGAGGAGCACAGGCGGGACGCCTGGGCCACAAGAAAGACAGGACGAAGGAACGGCAGGATGCCCATGAGAACACGTCCAGCAACACATCTCGCAACACGTCCAGCACTGGTGCGGCGGATCGTGCCCGGCGTGCGGTTCGCCCTCGGGATCGTGTGCGGGCTGGCGGGCTGCGCGTCCCCGCCGGAGAAGCTCGTGGCGCCCACCACCATCACGGCCCCCTACGCGACCACGCGCGGCGAGGTTCTGTGGGCGGTCGTCCCCTTGCGCAACGAGAGCGGGACGCTCTCCGCCGACCCGATCATGGCCAGCGACGACCTGGTGTCGGCGGTGGAGCAGGTCTCGGGCGTCCGGGCCGTGCCCCTCAACCGAACCATCGAGGCGATGCGTGCGTTGAACATGGGGGGGGTGCGTTCATCCGGGGACGCCAAGCGGCTGGCCCAGAAGATGGGCGTGGACGGGATCCTCGTCGGGACGATCACGGCGTACGACCCGTACGCCCCCATGATGGGCCTGGCCCTGGCCCTCTACGCCCGACCGGGGGCGATGGGGGGAGAGTCCAGCGAGCCCCTGGACGTCCGGTCGCTGACGGGCCAGACGGCGGAAAGCCGGGGGGCGACGCCCTTCGCCGACACCCCGGTTTCGACCGTTTCCGAGCACCTGGACGCGAACAACCACCAAGTGCTGATGGATTTGAGGACTTTTGCTGCGGGTCGGGCGGATCCGGAGTCGGCCTTGGGATGGAAGAGATATGTGAAGAGCATGTCGCTTTTCAGCAAGTTCGCGGCGCACCACGCGGTGGACGAGCTGATGCGGTCGGAATGGACGCGACTGTCGGCGAGGGAGCACGGGGGCACGCCGCAGCGCCCGCGGGCGACGGGGACTGAGAAACGGGCCGGGGCGGGGGACGGTCAGGCGGACGGGGAGCAGGTCGGGGAGATGCGGTAAGGGACGGGAAAAGAGGGCAGAATTGGCGCGGTGTCGCGGCGGGAAAAATCGGGGTCGGGGATGAGAAGGTGATGTTCACGGCGCTGTCCGAAAACGCCGATGAGTCGGGCGGAGGACGGGCTATGCGGACCTAGGCGCGGCCCGGGTGAGAGAGACGGGGCGTCGGCGATGGAGGCCGATGCGGTGGGCGGATGCGTAGGGCGGGGCCTGTCCGGCGGAGCCGGGGGAGCACGCCGGGAGATCTGGAATGTCCACGTTGCCGATCACGGAAGCGTTCACGTCGTACCTCGCGGACGAGCGTCACTTCAGCCCGTACACGGCCCGGTGCTACGGCGCGGACCTGCGCCAGTACATCGAGTACCTCGAGAAGACGCACACGATCACCCCCGAGACCGAGAAGGAGCGCAAGGCGATGAGCGCGGCCCAGCAGGCGCGCTCGTCGGGCCAGGCGATCCTGGGCGAGACCGCGCGCCCCACCACGATCACGCAGGCGATCCTGGGCGCGTCGGCGGAGCACGTCCGCGGGTTCCTCAACCATCTGGGCGAGCAGCAGTACTCGGCGGCGACGATGGCGCGGAAGATCGCCACGCTCCGCTCGTTTTACAAGTGGGCGGACCGGCGCGGGTTCTCGGCGAGCAACCCGATGACGGTGATCCGCACGCCGCGCCAGGGCAAGAGGCTCCCCAAGGCCATCACGATCGAGCAGGTCGAGCAGCTCCTGAGCGCGCCCAGCGACGGGGACGTCCTGGGCCGTCGCGACCGGGCGATGCTCGAGACGCTGTACTCCACGGGCATCCGCGTCAGCGAGCTCGTGGCGCTGAACATCGCGGACATGGACTTCCCGGGCGAGGCCCTGCACGTCCGCGGGAAGGGCAAGAAGGAGCGCATCGTTCCCTTGGGGGCTCATGCGCTGGCGGCGGTGCAGCGGTACATGGAGCTGCTCAAGTCCGACGCCAAGTTCGGGCCGCTCGTTCGCGACCGCTCGACGGAGACGCCCCTGTTCCTCAACAAGCACGGCGGGCGTCTCAGCTCGCGCTCGGTGCGGCGCAAGCTCGACAAGTACCTCAAGCAGGTCGGGCTCGACCCCACGATCAGCCCGCACACGCTGCGTCACAGCTTCGCGACGCACCTGCTCGACAACGGCGCGGACCTGCGCAGCGTGCAGGAGCTCCTGGGCCACCAGAGCCTGAGCACCACGCAGGTCTACACCCACCTCACGACGCAGCGCATGCAGGACTCGTACACCAAGGCCCATCCGCGGGCGCAGGCGAGCTGAAGCAGGGTCTCATCGCACATCGGGGCGGGCGAAGGGCCCGCCCTTTTTCGTGCGCGATTCAGAAATCCCGCCGGCAGAAGATCCAGCAGGCGATCGCCAGCACGAGCCCCTCGAAGGCGAGGCTGGTCCCGAGGACCCACGCGGTCGTGCGGTCGCGGAGGGCGTCCTCGACCCGGCGGTTGACCTCCGGGTCCGGGCCGCGGCGGGAGGAGTCCTCGTCGCCGGCGCTCCCACCCCCGGGCATGAAGCGATCGAGATCGTCGCGGGACATGAGGCTCCGCCCCAGGAGCGCCGCCGTCTCGCTGGTCTTGGGGAGCGCCGTCTTCAAGGCAAAGACGATGCCCGACCACTTTTTCCAGGACCGTGCGGAGTCGTGCTTCTTCTCGAGATCCGGGCGGAGCATGGCGAGCACGCCGTCGGCCTCGTCGAGCTGGGCGCGGGTGGGGCTCGCGACGCCCTTCTCGGCGAGCGCGGCCGCGGCGATCTTCTCGCGCTTCTCGACGCGCTGCTCGAGTCGCTGGGCCTGCAGGGCCGAGCTCTCGCGCTGCTGGAGGAAGATCGTGTCGGTCGTGTTGAGCATGAAGAGCGCGACCCAGACGACGAGGGTGAGCAGGAGCGACGCGATGGTGGAGCGGGTGAGCACACCGAAGAGCGTGCACAGGGCGAAGAGGTAGCTGAAGAAGAGCACGACGATGGGAACGGCTAGCCAGAGCCCCCACTCCCAGGAGGAGCCCCGGACGCCGATGACGATGAAGGAGGCGAGGGTGAACACGCTGACCTGGAGGGCGACGAAGAGCAGCCCGGTGAGGAACTTGGTGAAGAAGAGACGAACACGGGAGATGGGCTTGGAGAGGGTGAGCTCGATGGCGCCGCCGGCGAGGAAATCGGGGAAGATTCTCGCGGTGGAGATGAGCGCGAGGATCGCGGCGACCCAGGTCAGCCAGACGGGGATGCCCAGCTGGGCGAAGACGAACTTGTAGAAGAGGCTCTTGGGGACGACGGTGGTGTTGAAGAGATCAAAGTCCCAGGTCCAGGCGAGGAAGGAGAGCCCGCGCTCGTTGATGCCGAACATCCCGATGATGGCGACGACGCAGACGGACATCACCATCGTGACCCAGAAGAGCTTCTTGCTGTTCAGCTCGCGGTAGGCGTCGATGAGGAGGGCGCCGGACTGACGCAGGATCAGGCTCATGGGCGGGCTCCCTTCATCTGGGCGCCCGGGGCGAGGGCGGCGCCGGTCGTGGGGTCGGTGACGGCCTCCATGAACAGATCCTCCAGGCTCGGGCGGACCTGGCGCACCGAGCGGATCACGCCGCCCTTGGCGCGGATCGCGTCGATCGCGGGCTGGACGCGCTCGGGGTCGTCGCCCGCGAGGGTGAGCGTGCTCGCGCCGACGGTCGCGCCCGGGACAAGCCCGGCCGCCGCGGCGAGCACGTCGCGCACCCCGGGAGTCTCGACGAGCTCGATCTCGTAGCGTTGTCTCCCGAGGGTGAGCTCGTCGATGGTGCCCTGGGCCGACACCCGCCCCTGGACGAGGATCGCGACGCGGTCGCAGACCATTTCGAGCTCGCTGAGCAGGTGGGAGTTGAGAAAGACGGTCATGCCGCGCTGCCGAAGCGACGTGAGCACGGCGCGGATGTCGCGTCGCCCGACCGGGTCCACGCCGTCGGTCGGCTCGTCGAGCACGACCAGCGCCGGGTCGTTGATGAGGGCCTGCGCGATCCCGACGCGCTGGCGCATGCCCTTGCTGTAGCTCTTGACCTTCTTGCCGGCCCAGTCCTTCATGCCCACAAGCTCGAGGAGTTCATCGCGCCGACGGCGGATCGTGCGCCGCTCCACGCCGTGCATCGCGCCGTAGAACTCCACGACCTGCGCGCCGGTGAGGTAGTCGGGGAAGCGGTGGTGCTCGGGGAGGTACCCGACGCGGGCGAGCGTGGGTTTGTGCCCGACGGGCATGCCCAGCAGAGCGCCCCGGGCCTTGGTGGGGGCGATGACGGTCATCAGGATCTTGACCAGCGTGCTCTTGCCCGCGCCGTTGGGGCCCAGGAGCCCGAAGATCTCGCCCGCGCGGACCTTCATCTCGATCCCGCGGAGCGCCCGCACGCCCCCCTTGTAGGTCTTGTGGACCTCCTGAAGATCCACGACCCACTCGCCGGCGGCGTTGTGGTCGACCTCCCTCACGCTCATGGGCGACTCCGTATTCTGGCGACGACGTGGTAGACGTGATGGTGCTTCACGCCGCCCATCGCGTCCTCGCCCTCCTTCTCGACCTCGTCGAGCCACTCGATCTCGAAGGGGGCCAGCAGCGACTCGACCTCGGCGCGGGTGTGGTGGCTCTTGGGGCGGACGGCCCGCCACTCGTCGCGGTCGCCGAAGAACTGCCCGGCGAATCTCCCGCCCGGGGCCAGCACGCCCATGATCCACGCCCACACGCGCGGGAAACACTCGGGCGGGCAGAAGGGCAGGGCGAAGCTCGCGTTGACGAGGTCCGCCCGGTCGGGCAGATCGTGTGCGCCCAAAGCCAGGTCCTCGAAGCACAGGCGCCCGACGCGGCCGCGCGGGCGCTGGTGCTCCGCGAGCGAGGCCTGCGTCCGCGCCACGCCCGTCTCATCGGCGTCGAAGGCGACGACCGCCCACCCACGCCGCGCAAGGATCGCCCGCGTGTCGCGCCCCTCGCCGCACGCCACGTCGATCGCGAGGCGTTCGCGCGCGGGCTCGCGGTCGAACGCGTCCAGCGCCCGCAGGACCGTGTCGCGCGCGGGCTTGCCCGCGACGGCGTCGAAGTACCGCGGCCAGTCGCGCTGGTAGTCGCTCGAGAGCGTGGGGCGCGGCGGGTTGGCGTGACTCGATCCCAGAACTCGCCTCCTTCAACGCATCACGGCGGGCTCGAAGACCCCCGAGAGGTCCGCGCTCAGCCCCTCGCACGCCAGGGCGATGTTCAGGTTTGCGTCGATCCGCGACTCGAACTCGCGGAGAAGATCGATCGCCCGCGCGTACGCCTCGCCCTGCTCGGGCGACCCGCCCGCGGACGCACGCCGGCGTAGACCCGCCCGCAGGTGCTCGCCCAAGAGGCGGACCATCCAGTCGCACCCCTCCTTGTTGGCCGAGTCCTTGCTGGCGTTGTCGTGCGACTCGACCCACGCGGCGGCCCAGGCGTCGATGAGTGACGCGAGCGTCGCGCCCAGCGGCACCACGAACTCCCCCTGCTCGACCTTGGCGAGCATGGGCGAGAGCTTGACGTGCCAGTCGAACAGCCCCCCCTCGAGCGCGAGCTTCGCCACGCCCGGCGCCCCCGAGGCGAACCGCAGGACCCACTCGCGCTTCGCCGCGTCCGCGTCCAGCCCGGACCGCTTCATCCACGCCTGCATCGCGCGATCGTCCAGCGGCGAGAACGCCACACGCTGGCACCGGCTCCGGATCGTCGGGAGCAGGCTCTCCTCGCTGCTGGTGACCAGGATGATGAGCGTCCGCTCCGCCGGCTCCTCGATCGTCTTGAGCAGCGCGTTCTGCACCGGCGCGTTCGTGGGCGAGCGATCGAGCAGTTCGGCCTCGTCCACGATGAACACCTTGCCAACCGCGGCGGAGTTTCGGAGCGAGGGCGCCAACGCCGACGGACGCAGGAGATGGTCCTCGATCACCTCCTTGGGAATCGTGATGAGTTTTTTGTCGCGGACCTTCGAGTCGTCGTCGAACCGGGCCAGCTCCTTGCGGACCACGTGCAGGTCGGGGTGCAGCCCGGCGCGGATGAGCCTCTGCACGGGGCTGTCGGGATCGGGGGCGAACTCTCCCGAGAGCGATGAGCCCGACGTGGGGTCCAGCACCACCGCGGCGAACGCCAGCGCCGTCGTGAACTTCCCCACACCCTTGGGCCCGTGGAAGATCCAGGCGTGATGAAGCCGCCCCGACCGTGCGGCGTTGGAAAGCCCGGTAATTGCACGCTCCTGACCCAGGATTTCCCCCAGGGGCAGCGCCGGCTCGTGCAGGGGCTCGGCGGGCGCGAGCTCCACGGGCCTGGGCGCGGCGGGTTTGGCTGGTCGTTTGGCCATCACGGCGAGGGTAGGAGCGGCCCCGATCGCCCACCCCGGAACACCGTCCGATCGCGACGGACTTCACACAGACTCACACCCAATCGGTCTTGGATCACGCGCCCGGTTCCGGTACCATCCGCACGAGCCGGCGCCCGCATGGAGCACGGCGAGGAGGAATCATGAAGAACGTTGTGACGGGCGGGCTGTCCTTGACCGTGCTGGCCGGGAGCGTGCTGGGTGTGCCTTTGCACCTGGGCGTCAACGCGCCGAACTACGAGAGCATCGAGGATGCGTGCCGCCTGAGCGACGGCGGGATGGCGTACGTGGGGTCGGTGAACGACCCGCAGTCGTTCATCACGGACCTGGTCGTCACACGGCATGCGCCCGACGGTTCGCTCTTGTGGATGGCGCGCATCGGCTCCGGGAGCGACTTTGAGTTTGGGTACTCCATCATCGAGAAGAGCGGCGGGAGATTGCTCGTCTCGGGGAACATGCTCCTGGGCGGGACGACGCTCGGGGCGGTGACGCCCGGGGGGCTCTTTGTGCTGGAGCTCTCCCCGGCCGGGGCGCTCAACTGGGCGAACGTGTATCCGGCGGCCGGGGGTGGCTTCTCGAGCTCGTCGCTGTGCCTCTACGGGGATGGATACGGGAGCGCCAACGCCGCCGTCACCTCGTCCACGAGCTTCAGCGACCTGAGCGGGAACTACCAGGCGGGGAGCGTCGTGACGCTCGACGACGCGGGCAACAGCGTCACGCAGCACGCGATTCTCTCGAGCTTCAGCACCGGGAACTCGTACTTCTTCGAGGACGTGGTCCAGCCGTTCATGGGCGATCCCCTGGCCATCGTGGGGCACGTGACCAACGCGACGTTCCTCTCGGCGCTCGGGCCCGGCAACTCCTACGACGACGCGCTCTTCCTCCGGTTCACCCCGCCGTTCTCCAGCGTCAGCGACGCCAAGCGTTACAACCAGACCGACGAGTTCGAGGCGTCCCAGTGGGAGTACGCCTACGCCATCGCGGCGAACGCGAGCGACACCGTCACGCCCTTCGCGATGTGCTCGACGTCGAGCCACCAGACCGGCCAGGCCGGGCCCACGCTCGTCTTCCGCATGGACGCCTCCGGGACCATCGTCTGGGCCCGCGAGCTCGCGGAGATCTACCCCGACTCGGGTTCGGCACGCATCGACCCCCAGAACAATGTCGTCTGGGCCGGGAACTTCTTCTTCGGCGACGGGGACAACCTGGGACGCCTCGCCTCCTACGACCCCGCGGGCAACCTCCGGTTCTTCCGCCAGTACGAGGGCGCGTCGTTCACCCGCTTCACCGGGCTCGAGATCGAGCCCTCGGGCGGGACGCTCGCGCAGCCCTTCGAGTACCTCACGGGCGGGTACTTCCGCCCCGACTTCACCACGAGGTTCTACGACGTGTACCCGGTCCGCACCCTGGCCGACGGCACGACCCCCTGCCTGGACTTCGACGTGCCCCCCGCCCAGATCGTCCCGACGATCTCGACCGCCTCGCTCGCCCCGCGCGTGGAGGCGATCCAGGGCCAGTTCCCCTGGTTCCCGCAGATCACGCTGACGACGCCCGGCGCCGAAACGGTCTGCACGCCCACCTGCCCGCCCGACGTGGACGACGGGAGCGGCACGGGAACGCCCGACGGCGGGCTCACCATCGACGACCTCATCTACTACCTCACCATTTTCGAGAACGGCGACCTCGCCGCGGACTTTGACGACGGCAGCGGCACGGGCACGCCCGACGGCGGGGTCACCATCGACGACCTGCTGTTCTTCC
>CAZTJZ010000041.1:24347-25609 GCA_964614075.1 uncultured Phycisphaeraceae bacterium | reverse complement strand
CGCACCTACATCATCGACCGCAACATCAACTACACCAACGTCTGCAACGCCAAGTGCACGTTCTGCGCGTTCAAACGCGACCCGGGCGATCACGACGCGTACACGCTGAGCAAGGAGCAGATCCACGACAAGATCGCGGAACTGGTGGCCCTGGGCGGGACGCAGATCCTCATGCAGGGCGGCATGAACCCCGACCTCAAGCTCGACTACTACCTCGACCTGCTCTCCTCGATCCGCGAGAAGTACCCCGCGATCCACATCCACGCCTTCAGCCCGCCCGAGATGGTCGAGTTCGTACACTTCTTCGACCCGCCCGGCGCCACGTTCGAGGCCAAGGTGCGCTGGGTGCTCGCCCGGCTCAAGGAGGCAGGACTGCACAGCCTCCCGGGCGGGGGCGGGGAGATCTTCGCCGAGCCCGTGCGCCGGCGCATCGGCCTGGGCAAGTGCGACGCGGAGGCGTGGCTCACGGTGATGTACGCCGCCCACGCCCTGGGCATGTTCACCAGCGCCACCATGATGTTCGGGCACATCGAGGGGGCGGCGGACCGCGTGCACCACATGGACCTGGTGCGGCGCTGGCAGGACCGGGCGCTGCGGGAATCGGGCGAGACCGCGGGGATGGGGCACTACAAGGCGTTCATCTCCTGGCCCTTCCAGCGCGAGAACACGCCCCTGGGGCGCGTGCCGGACTGGGGGATGGACCCGTCGGAGCTGGAGACGGAGTTCCCGGGCGACGCCATGGCGAGGGCGTGGGACTTTGGGCGCGGCGCGGCGTCGCTCCCCCCGGGGAAGCGTGCCGCGGACGCGTTCGACGTTGAGAAGTTCGACCGCGAGCAGTACCCCACGGCGGCGCTGTTCGGGAAGCGGGTGCGGACGAGCGGGGCGAGCGACTATCTGCGGACGCAGGCGCTGTCACGCCTGTACCTGGACAACATCTACTCGATCGGCGCCTCGTGGGTCACGATGGGCCCGCACATCGGGCAGGTGGCGCTCTTCTACGGCGCCAACGACATGGGCTCGGTGATGATGGAAGAGAACGTGGTGTCGTCGGCGGGGACGACGTACTGCCTGGACGAGGCCGTGCTGTGCAGGCTGATCCGCGACGCGGGCTTCACGCCTGCGCAGCGCAACAACACTGACGACCTGCTCCGGGTGCACTCCGGAGCGCAATCGCCCGCTCGCCAGGTGACGGCCTGGTCTACGCTTCGCGCGCGGCGGCTGCACAAGCAGCTCTTCCCGAAGGACAAGGACCCGGGGGCGAA
>CAZTJZ010000041.1:0-24337 GCA_964614075.1 uncultured Phycisphaeraceae bacterium | reverse complement strand
CACGTACGACCTGCTCCGCGTCCACGCGGGGGCGGGCTCGCCCGATCTGCTCGTGAAGGACTGGTCCACCCACCGGGCCCGGCGTCTGCACGTGGAGTCCCACAAACGCCCCAAGACTTCGCTGACGGTCAGTGCGAAGCCCTAGGCGTTTGGCCTTGTATGTTTCGGTGAGACAAAAAAAGAAACGGCCCGGATCCTTCGACCCGGGCCGATCGGTTCAACTTCTAGGAAGGATTAGCCCAGGAGCTGCAGAGCCGTCTGGGGCTGGCTGTTGGCCAGCGAGAG
This sequence comes from uncultured Phycisphaeraceae bacterium, assembly GCA_964614075.1. GTDB lineage: Bacteria > Planctomycetota > Phycisphaerae > Phycisphaerales > UBA1924. Next base: position 24,052 of record CAZTJZ010000041.1, on the reverse strand, counting down.
GATGTTGGTCGACGCCGAGACGAGGATCTGCGAGCGGGTGAGCTCGGCGGTCTCGGTGGCGAAGTCGGCGTCGCGGATGACGCTCTGGGCGGCGGCGGTGTTCTCGACCGCGACACCCAGGCTGCGGATCGTGGCGCCCACGATGTTCTTCTGGAACGCGCCGAGGCGCCCGCGGAGACCCGAGACCTGCTTGATGCCCTCGGCGATGACCTTCTGGGCGGCGGTCGAGTCCCCGCTGACAACGTTGTTGCCCTTGCCCGAGGCGAGGCTGTCGAGGAACCCGACGGTCCCGTTGCCGAGCTTGCGGGCCGCCACGTCCTGGATGCCGATGGTCACCTTGTTGGCGATGTCGACCTTGGAGGCGAGCTGGAAGGCCGCCCCGCCGCCGTTGATCTGGAACGACGCCGCCCCGCCCGACCCGCCGACGTTCCCCAGGGTCTGGGCCTTGTTGTTGGTGCCCACGTCGAGGGTGACCTCGACGTCGATGAAGTCGGTGGCGACGCGGATGGTGCGGCCGTTGGCGGTGGCGGCGATCCCGTTGATCGTCGCGCCCACGTCCTTGCCCGCGTCCGTCACGCCGTTGGCGATGCTCGTCGCGCTGAACAGGGTGCGGTCGCCGACGACGGTGCTGGCGGCGTTGAAGTTGGTGGCGTTGAGCTGGTACACGCCGCGCTGGCCCGTGGCGATCCCGCCGTCATCGCTGACCTTGACGGTCACGTACTCGGACGACCCGTAGCCCGTGCTGAAGAGCTTGACGCCCCCGCCCGAGACCTTCGCCTCCACGCCCGTGACCTCCTTGAAGGTGTTGATCGACTGAGCGATCTTGGTGAGCGTGGTGCCCGAGGAGAAGGAGAGCTGGCGGCTGCCCAGGGAGCCGGCGATGTCGAGCACAAGCGTGCTGCCCGTGCCCAGGTCGATGGAGCCGCCCGTGGCGCCCATCGAGACGAACAGGCCGCCCTGCTGCGCCGACGCCGTCACCTGAATGTTCACATCGAGCGAGGAGCCCGAGTACTTGGCGGCGTTGACGCGCACGTCCGAGACGCCCGCGACGATGCCCGCGGTCTTGTACTCGAAGTTGCCGTTGAGGAGCTTGATCCCCTGGAAGTTCGTCGAGGACGCGACGCGGTCGATGGTCTGCAGGATCGAGTCGATCTGCAGCTGGTTGGCCTGCTTCTCCTCGAGCGAGAGGCCCGCCGAGCTCGACGCGCCCGTCACCAGCCCCTGGAGCTCGGTGAGCAGCGAGGAGACTTCCTGCAGACCGCCCTCGGCGATGTTCACCACCTGATCGGCGCGGTCGGCGTTGCTCAGGGCCTGGTCCAGAGCCTTCTGCTCGGCCCGGAGGTTCTCGCTCGCGATCAGGCCCGCGGGGTTGTCCTTGCCGCGGTTGATCTTGAGGCCCGTGCTCAGCCGCTCGAGCGCCCCGCCCAGCCCGATCTGGTTCTGCGACAACGTGCGCTGCGCGATCAGGGACTGGATGTTGGTATTGATACGACCCATGAACGATCCTCCGTGAAAAACCGCCGAGGGTCCACGCGCCCCCAACGACAAGCCGGACCTCGCGCCGAGCCGAACGTCGGCCCGACCCCGGACGCCCCGGCGTTCCTTCGCCGGGTGCTCGCCCGCGCCGCCCCCGCGGCGCACAACGCCACGAGCCGGCCGCCCAAAGCCCCGAGGGCCCCAGGCTCGTCTGGCATCGGTGGAGCATCGCGCCGAGTTCACGAGCGGCGACCGCGATCACGCGCCACGGGACCGCGCATGACGAGCACGCCGCGTGTGCGCTCCGCGACGGCTGGTGGGCCTGCGCCGGACGCGCGGGACCCTCCCGGGATCCCGGGTGGTCGGTTTCCAACGAAAAACCCCGCGCCAGAGCGTGGCGCGGGGTCGTGCGGATTCAGGTCGCGGGGACCGTCCGGGAACTCTCGGAGCTCTCCGGAAAGGTCGGGTTCAGATTATCCCAGCAGCTGGAGCACCGACTGGCTCTGCTGGTTCGCGAGGGACAGGGTCGAGATGCCCGCCGAGGAGAGGATCTGGGCCCGGGTGAGCTTGCTGGTCTCGCGGGCAAAGTCCGCGTCGCGGATCTGCGACTCGCTCGCCGTGAGGTTCTCGAAGCTCGATTGCAGCGCCCGGATGTTGGGGTCGAGCACGTTTCGCCCGAAGGCGCCCAATCTCCCGCGGAGGATGGAGATCTCGTCGATAGCGCTCTCGAGGATCGAGGAGGCTCCGGAGAAGTCGCGGGCCTGGAAACTCGTGCTGATGTCGTTGCCCTGCCCGCTCTTGAGCGAGGAGAGGTACTCGATCTTGCCCTTGACGAGCGTCGCGCCCAGGGTCGTGGCGGCCACGGACTGGATCCCGATGTTGGATTGCTGGAGGGCGTTGACGACGGGCCCGAGCTGGAACTGGGCGCCCCCGCCGGTGATGTAGAACGTCGACGCCGCCGCCGCGGGACGGATGGCGAAGCTCTCGTTGAGGTCGAGCTTCATGCCCAGAGGCCCGGAGTTGACGCCGACCACGAGCCCGGTGCCCTTGGCGAGGTTGCCGTTGACCAGGGCCTGGACGTCGCGTCCCTCGTCGTAGTCGCCCGAGACCAGGGCGGGGTTGCCCCAGGGGGCGCCCGCCGGGACCTGGGCGCTGTCGGTGAACTTGAAGGTCTGCCAGCTGTTCCCGGTGACGGGGGCGTTGACGCGCTTGACCGAGACGAACGCCTCGGCCCCGTAGCCCTCGGACTGGAAGACCATGCCCGAGTTGCGGTTGTTGTTGATGAGCTTGGCCTTGACGCCGGTCTGCTGCGTCAGGTTGTTGATGCTCTGGACCACCTTGTCGAGCTGCTGGCCGGAGGCGATGGTGATGACCTCCACGCCGTTGGGCCCGCGGACCTCCAGGGTCATCGAGGACTGGATGACGCCCGGGGCGGAGCTGCTCCCGCGGAAGTAGACCCCGCCGGTCTGGGCGGAGGCGATGACGTCGACGTCGATCTGGAGGGCGTTGGCCTCGAGGAAGCTGGCGTTGCTGACGCGGGCGATGGCGATGGCGCTGGTGCGCAGGCCCGAGAGCTTGTAGTCGAGGCTCCCGTTGAGCAGGCGCAGCCCGCCGAAGGTCGTCGTGTTGCTGATGCGCGTGATCGAGTCGATCGCCGAGTCGATCTGGAGCTGGTTCGCCTCGCGCTCCTCCTTGGAGTTGGCGCCCGAGTTGGCCGCCTCCACGATGAGCGAGCGGATCGAGTTGAGCAGATCGTTGATCTCGCCCAGCCCGGACTCCGCCGTCGAGATCACCGAGTTGGCGCGCTCGGAGTTCTTGATCCCCTGGTCGGCGCCCTGGATCGCCGAGCGCAGACGCTCGGAGATGATGAGCCCCGCCGGGTCGTCGCGCCCGCGGTTGATCCGCAGCCCGGTCGACAGTCGTTCCAGCCGCGTCTGCAGCTCGCGCTGCGTCCGGTCCAGGTTGGCCTGGGCGATCACGCTGGCGATGTTCGAGTTGATTCTGGCCATGGCAATCCTCCGTGATCGAGGCTCAGTTCACCGCGGCGTCCCCGCCGAGGCCCCGGAACCATCCCGGGCGCACACCCTCCGCCCTCCCCTCCGCGAATCTCATGCCGGTTTCACAATGGACGGGTTCACCGGGTTGGTCTGGATCTGCGGCACGCCGGGCGAGGACCCGGGCCTCGCCGGGGCGTTCGAGTCGCCCGAGAGGGGCGTGCTCCCCGCCGACAGGCGGCTGGCCCGTCCGATCTTCGTCCGCATGGGCCCGGGGGAGACGTCCGACCCCACCCGCGGGAGCTGCCCCCCCGTCAGGCGGGCCGCCTGCTCGTTCTCCGCCCGGATGGCCTCGTAGACCTCTTTGCGATGCACCGCGATCCGCGTGGGCGCCGTGATCCCCAGGCGCACCTTGTCGCCCCGGATGTCCACGACCGTGATCTCGATCTCGTCGCCGATCATGATCGTCTCGTCGCGCTGCCGTGAAAGCACCAGCATGGACCCGCTCCTTGATCCTGGTGGCTGTCGATCCCGCCGGGCCAACCCCGACGGGGCGCGGGGAAGAGCCCCGCCTCTGTCCGGAGAATCCGTTCTCCGCCTCCAAAGTCCGAATCTACGCGATGGCCCGCTGCGGGACCGCCGGCGTCACCTTCATCAACGCGTGACGCGTCGTCCAGCGCTTCTCCGCCAGCACCATCTGCTCCCCGGTGCGCGACAGCGTGTTCACCACCAACGGGCCCTGAAGGTTCCCCGTCAGGAGCTGGTCCACCTTGTTCACGATCACGAACACCTGCGCGTCCTCGAGCTTGCTCAGCCCCAGGTCGCCCATCTGCTCCGGGCGGATCGGCACCGAGTACTCCGGCACGAACAGCGACGGGTCCGTCACCACGAACGCCAGGCTCGGCTCCTCCAGCGACTGGAGCCAGAAAAAGCAGCTGTCCTCCCCGGGCTCGAGCAGGCAGTAGCGCCGCATCGCGCTGAACCCCAGAAGCCCCTTGGGGAAGTCAATGATCCGATCCTCCGCGATCTCGATGGTCCCGAATCGTGTGGTCCGCACGTGCATGGGTGCGCTCCAAGCCCACGGCCCAACCCCTCGGATCGCGTGGCCAACGCCTCCAGGCGCTCGCCGACGTCCTGTCCTACGCCCGTTCCCCCCGCGGCCGGTGCGGGGCGAGCTTCGATCCTGAATCGCGCTCCCGGGTCTTCACCCGACCGCGCCACCTCGACCCCGACCCTTATCCCAGGAAGTCCAGCAGCGTCGACTGCTGCGCCTGGGCCGCCACACGCAGGCTCGCCTGCAGCTGGGTCTGCAGCAGGCTGAACCTCGTCGCCGCCGCCGCGAAATCCGAGTCCTCCAGATCGCTGCGGATGGTCTGATCCACCACGTCCCGCCCCTCCTGCGTCGTCTGCGCCGACTCGACCCTCTGGGCATACCCGCCCACCAGCCCCCTGGTCTCCGCCAGGCTCTCGAGTACCCCCTCGACGCTCTCTCCAGCAAGGGTGATGCCACGCGCGTCGTTGGTGAAGAGCGCGTCGCGGAGGTCGATCAGGTGCGTGAAGAGGTTGTCGACCCGGACCTTCGCGCGGTCCTCGCCGATCAAAGTTGCGCGGGCCGGGTCATACGTGCCCCGCAGGAGTCCCAGCCCTTCCGCCGCCGCCGAGTTGTTCCGTGCGTCCACCCGCAGCACACCCCCGAAGCCCGCGTCCTGCGTCAGGGCGATCCCGTTCTCCCCGTCGAGCACCCCCGCGGCCAGCGCCGTCGTCGGCAGCCCCGCCGCCGAGAGCCCGCTCTGGATCTGCGCGTTGACCCGCGTGAGCAGGCTCTGGACGGTCGCCATGTCCTGAGGCCTCAGGTCCACGCTGATCCGGGTCTGGGCGGGGTTGCCCAGCACAATCTCAAAGTCCACGTCGAGGCTGGGGTCGGAGAGCCCCGTCAAGGGGTTGAGCGCCCCGTCCACGATCTGCACGCCGCGCCCGTCGTTGAAGTCGGAGAGGCGCGTGTCCCCCGAGAGAGAGCGGATGCCCAGGCGCGTCGCCGTGAGGTTGTTCCCGGGCTCTTCCTCGATGGAGAGCGCCGCCTGCCATCCCACGGCCAGCTCGGAGATGACGTCGATCCCGGTCTTCTCGGGGTTGATCTCCACGCGGATGCCCAGGTTCGCCCCCTCGATCAGCGACTTGATGTCGCCCACGCTCTGGGCACCGGAAAGGTCGATCGTCGCGGTGCGTCCCTGGCTCGAGAGCTTGATCGTCCCCAGCGCCCCCGTCACCCCCGCGAGATCCGCGATGCGCGTCCGCAGCGTCAGCTCGGGCTTGAGATCTCTCCCCGCGGCCTGCGTCGCCGAGAACGCGAACGCGGGCGTGCCGGTCAGCCCCAGGTCCAATCCCGTCACGCCGTTGGCCAGGTCGAAGAACTGCAGCTGGGGGTTGGGCGTGCCGCCCGCGACGTCCATCGCGATCGCCCCGCCCGAGAGCGACACCCCGCCCGGGCCGAGCACCGTGACCCCCTGGTCGGTCTCGTACTGGCGGATCGCCCGCGTGAGGCGGGTTTGAATGTCGCCGACCGAGTCCGAGCCCGCGAGATCGACGCGCGCCCTGGGCCCGCCGTCGAACGAAAACTCGACCACGCCCAGCGTCACCGGGAGCCCACGCCCGCCCGCGATCTCCGTGAGCTTGGTGTCGGCCGTGAGATTCGGGTTCAAGTCCACCGTGCCCTTGACCCGCGCCGCGACGGCGCCGATGGCGTTGCTCGCGGGGAGCGTGATCGGCACGTTCCCGGCGATGGGGATGTCGGTGAGCAGCCCGGGCCCCTGGCCCACGTAGCGGTACCCCCCGCCCAGCTCCTCCACCGGCGCGCGCGAGGTGATCGACCCGCCGAAGAGATACCCCGCCGGGCCCGTCCTCGTCGAGGTGTTGAAGAGGCTGCGCAGAAGATTGTCCACGATCGCGGCCTGGCTGCGGCGCTCCTCCGGGCTGGTCGTGATGCCCAGCTGCGTCTGCGCGATGCTCTTGGCGTCGAGCGCGACCTGGTTCGCCTCGTCCAGCGCGTTGTCGAGCACGCCCAGGTTCGACGAGGCGTGCTGAAGATTCCGCGCGATCTGCGCCGAACGCGAGAGCCGCTCGTTGAGCACCCCGATCGTCGCCGCCTTGACCGGGTCGTCGCTGGGCTTGCCCACGCTCTTCCCGCTCGACAGCTCCTGCTGCGCGCGGAACAGCTCCACGTTGGTCTTGTTCAGGTTCCCCAGCGCGAGCCGCGACCACAGCAGGTTCGGCACGCGGGCGAGGTTGGACGGGATGAACGTCATACGAGATTGATAAGCGTCTGCGTCAGCTCGTCGGTCACGCTGATCAGCCGGGCCGCGCCCTGGTACATCCGCTGGTAGTTCAGGAGATTGATCGCCTCCTCGTCGATGCTCACCCCGCTGTACGCGTCACGCTGGGCCATGAGGCTGTCGCGCACCACGCCCGACGCCTCGGCCCGGCTCGCCGCGCCCGACGCCGCCACCCCGATCGCCTCCGCCGCCGACCGCCACGAGCCCGTGATCGAGCTCCCGCCCAGCGCCTCCAGCCCGGTCTCGCTCAGCCGCGCGATCTCCAGCGCCGTCCCGTTCTCCACGAACTGCCCGTCGATCATCCGCCCGCTCGTCATCCGCGACGGGTCCGCCAGAAGATCCTCCCGGACCCCGATCGAGTCGGCGTTGGTGCCCGTGAAGAACGAGTTGACGCCCAGCGCCGCGAGCGCGTCACTCGTGTCCTCCTCGAAGGAGAACTCGAACCCCGAGTCCGCGGTCACCTCGAGCTGGCCCTCGGGCGTGAAGCGCGCCGCCACGCCCTCGATGGCGTCGATCGCGGCCCGGATGTCCTCCGCCGAGGTGTCGTCCGCGAAGCCGGGCGTCCCCGCCGCGTTCACGCCGTCCAGATCCACGCCGATCCGAACCTGGCGCGTCCCGCCCGTCGAGCGGTCGCGCACGCTCACCAGGAAGCTCCCGTTCTTGGCTTCGAACGGGAGGGCCGACATCTGCGTGTTGTTCGGGTCATTGAGGGCGAGGGCCTGGTTGCCCAGACTGAGGCTCTGGGTCGCGCTCGTCCGGGTGAGCCCCTCGAGGTTCCGCCCTGTGCTGTGCAGGCGGTTGACCTGGAAGATGAGCTGCGACGCCACCGAGTCCAGCGTCGCGATGGCGTTGTCCACCGCGTCGGTCCGCCCTTGCAAAATCCCCCCGAGCTGCCCGCCCGTGATGGCGAGCGACTGCCCGTCGCTCTTGAGCGCCACCGAGACCTTCAGCTCGCCGTTGACCGACTCGCGCTTGGCCTCGAGCTCCCGCGCGTTCCCGTCCAGGAGAATGGGCGTCGAGCCCACGAGAATGTCCACCCCGCGGACCCCGTGGTCGATCACCGTGACGTCCATCAGCTCCGACAGCTCCGTGATGGCCTGGTCGCGCTGGTCCCGCAGGGCGTTGGCCACGCTCCCCCCCACCTCCGCCGCCGAGATCTGACGGTTGAGCTGCGCGATGGACTGCAGGATCCCGTTGGCCTGCCCCACCGCGGCCCCGAGCTGCCCGTCGAGCTGCGAACGCTGGTTGATGAGATCCGTCCGCAGCCGCCTCACGAACGCCGCGATCTTGTCCCCCTGCTGCACCACCACCGCGTTGGCGTTGGTCTGGTTGGCACGCTCGGACCACGTCGAGAAGAACTCGGTAAGCTCGCTCGAGAGGCTGTTGTCGCCCAGCTCCCCGATCGTCGCCTCCAGCTGCTCCAGGATCTGCTGCTGCTGCGCCGCCGCCGCACCCGTCCCCCCCGTCGCCCACAGCCGCGCCAACAGCGCCTCATCAACCTGACGGCGGATGTCCCGCACCCCCACCCCGCGACCGATGGAGCCCTGGGGCGCGGCGATCTCCCCCGCGATCGGGACCAGACGCGCGATCTGCCGAGAATACCCGGGCGTCGCCGCGTTGGCGATGTTGTTGCCGGTCACCTGGATGCCCAGCTGCCCGGCGTTCAACGCCGACCGACCGATGTTGAGCGCCGACGTCAGCGACATCCCGAGCGTCCCTCAGTGGCCCAGGCACGCTGCCTGGGCGCTTTCTTCTCTTCACATTCCTCGGTGGGGCGGGCGTCCAGCCCGCCTCTCCGAACATCACCCCAGTTCCGCGCACGCCCGTGCCGCGCGTGCGCCATACTCAATGTCGCAAATCCAGTGCCGAGACCACCGCGACCCGCGCGTCCACCACGCCCCGGGGCGAGTACGTCCCCGCGTGGCTCAGTTGCTTGCCCACCTGACGCATCAGCCCCTCCATGTGCGCCACCAAACCCGTCGCCGCCGCACGCAGCGAGGTCCCCTGCATCTGCACCGCCCGCATGTGCTCTTTGAGCTCCGCCGCGAGGGCGAGGAGGCGACCGCGTGCCGGCTCGGGCACGAACGCCGCCACGTCCGACAGTGTCGTGGCACGCCCCGTCCGGGGCAGCGTCACCACGCCCGTCGCGCCCGCGATCAGCGCCCGCCGGCGTTCCTCCGCGTCCGCCAGCGCCTGCAGCACCGCCGTCTGGCGCGCCACCGCGCGCCCGATCGCGCCGGTGTCGGCACGCCGGATCGCCTCGCGGTGCTCGCCCGCCAGCCCGCGCAGCTCCTGATACCCGCGCAAGAGCGCCGTCAGCACGCCCTCGAGCTCCTCCGAAAGCTGCCCCAGCGACGTGATCTTCATCCCACAACCTCCCGCGGGAGCGTCCCACCCCGCGATTCCAGCTGCCGCGCGATCCGATCGACCAGGGGCCACCTCGAACGCTCCACCATCCGCTTGGCCAGCTCCTCGTCGAGCATTCCCCGGAACGCCTTCTCCGCCCCGTTGGGCTTGAAGGGCTCCGCCGCCTGGTTGCTCTCGCGCAGCTGCTTGAACACCGGCTGCACGAGCGCGATCGCCACGAACTGCTCCGCCGCCTCACGCGCCCCGCCCGCCGCTTCTGCGCTCATCGCCCACCTCCTCGCGGCACAGGCACCCCGCCCGTGACCTCCGACTCCTACTCCCCCTCGTGGCACAGGCGTCCTGCCTGTGGCCTACCTCTCCTACTCCTCGTGGCACAGGCGTCCCGCCTGTGGCCTTCTCTTCCTTCCTCTATTCCACATCACCCGCCCACCCACTCAGTCCACCACCAGCTTCGCGTGCAGCTTCCCGGTCTTGTGCAGCATCTCCAGGATCCCGATCTGCTCCGACACCGGGATCTGCAGGCTCTTGAACGCCGCCAGAAGGTCCGACAGCTTCGCGTTCTCGTTGGCGCGCCCGCGGGTCTTGACCCCCGCCCACCGCTGCGTCTCGACCACGGGCGCCTTGGCGCTGGGCACCGGCGCCGGCATCGTCGTCGCGATCGACAGGTCCTTCTGCGTGATCGCCACCGGGCTGATCTCCACGTCCGCCGTCACGATGATCGCCCCGCGACGGCTGTTGTAGATCACCATCGCCCCCAGGCCCAAGAGCCCCACGTCCACGTCCGCCGACTGCACCGCCGCGATGAACGCCGCCTTGTCCTCACGCTCGTACTCGGGGATCGTCACCCGGATCGTCCGGTCGTCGATCACCGCCGCCACCCCCGGGCCCTGGGGCTGCGCCGCCGCGTTGATCGCCCCCGCGATCTCGCTCGCCGACGTGTACCCCACGAACGGCGTCTCGATCAGAATGTCAAAGCTCTCCGCGATCGAGAGCGGGTTCACGTCCTTCACCAGCTGCGCCCCGCCGCGAACCCGACCCACCGTCGGCACCTGCTCGTCGTCCACCTCGATCCCGCCCTCCGCGAACGCCATCACGTCCGTGTGCAGCCGCGTCGGCCCACGCATCGGCGTGATGTACAACTGCCCGCCCTTCAGGCTCTTGGCGCTGTTCACCACGCTGACCGTCACGTCGAACCGGTCGTCCGCACGCCCCCCGGACTCTTTGATGGTGCACGTCACCAGCACCAACGCGCAAGAACGGCTCCGCGAAAGTTCCGATAACGCGCCGGGAGCGCTCCCCGAGCTCGACAGCGCCGCGGCCAGAGGCCGGGCGAGCACCAGATCCTTCCCGTCATCCCCTGTTCCGGCGAGACCCATCACAAGACCGAAGCCCTGGAGCTTGAACTGCCCCTGGCCCTTGATCCGGGACAGGTCGTTGACTGTGACGCCCCTGCAGGGAAGGGCCGCGAGGAGCACGACGAAGAGCGCGAGCACGAAGCGTGAGCGGGTCATGTCTTGCAAGTACGCGAAACCCGTGCCGGGTTCGCGGACGAAACAGGGCACGGCCTAGGGGGCGTTTGCCCGATCCTGATGCGAATCCGGGCGTTTTCGGGATCAGATTCCGGAGCGATCGGCTACATTTCTGGTCGGGGGAGCACGCCGCCGGCGCGGTGATGCTGTGGGTCTTGGTCGCCGCGGCATGGACGGGTGGTGCGATCGGCACACCCTCAAACTGGGGATCGTGATGAAACTTGCGCTACGGGCAGGGGTGGGTGTGGCGGCAGTCGTGGGGCTGGCCGGGTCGGTGACGGCCCAGCTCCGCATCGTGACCTGGAACGTCACCAACTACAACACCACCACCCCCGGCGGGCGCGACGGGTTGTTCCAGACGGCGATCTACGGCGTGGTGCCCTCGGGCCCCCTGGCCGGGCAGCGGATGGCGCCGGACGTCTTCGTGGGGCAGGAGTTCATCAACGCCGCCGCGGTCACGAACTTCACGAACCTGCTCAACTCCGCCTCGGGGAGCCCCGGGGACTGGGCGAGCGCGACGTTCGTGGACGGGACGGACACGGACTCGGCCTTTTTCTACCGCACGAGCAAGGTGCAGTTCCTGGGGCTCAAGATCATCGCGCCGGGCGTGACGGGCAACTGCAACCAGCCGCGGAACACCATCCGCTACGACATCCGCCCGGTGGGCTACGCCGCGACGGGCACGTCGATCGGGATCTACAGCGTGCACCTCAAGGCCCAGGGGAGCAACGCGGCGTGCCCGGCGGGCGAGAACGCTCAGGGCCGGCGCCTCCTCGAGTGCCAGCGCATCCGCGACAACGCCGAGGGGGTCAACACGAATGGCGCGGGGACCGCGCTCCCCGCGGGGTACATGTTCATGGTGGCGGGCGATTTCAACATCGTCAACTCGGCGGACGTGGAGTACCAGGAGCTGGTGGGCAGCCAGGTGAACAACGCGGGGCGGGTCTTCGACCCCATCAACACGCCGGGCAACTGGAACAACAACTCGGCGTTCCGGATCGTGCACACGCAGGATCCGTTCCCGAGCGCGGGGGGCATGGACGACCGCTTCGATCAGATCCTCGTAAGCGCTGGGGTGATCAACGGGAGCGGGTTTGAGTACATCGGGAACCCCGCGGTGGCGTACTCGACGACGACGTGGAACGACCCGAATCACTCGTACCGCGCCTGGGGCAACGACGGGTCCAGCTGCTGCAGTTCCGGGCTCAACGTCACGACCAACGGGTTTGTCGGGAACACGATCGCGCAGGCGCTCTCGGACACGCAGGACCCCACGGGGCACCTCCCGGTCCTGGCCGACTTCCGCGTGCCGGCGAAGATCACCTCGACCACGACGATCGCCTTCGGGCAGGTCGCGCAGGGCTCGCTGCAGTTCCTCCCCTTCAGCGTGAGCAACGCGGGGAACACGGCGTTGTGGAACGCCGCGGGGATCGCGAACCTCAACTACTCGATGACCGCCTCGAGCGGGTACACCGTCCCCGCCGGGGGCTTCGTCGACGCCCCGGGCGGCGCGGCCAACAACCACAACGTGACGATGAACACTGCCGTGGTCGGCGTGCTGAACGGCACGATCACCATCACCTCGGACGACCCCGACCAGCCCACGCGGATCATCACGATCACGGGCGAAGTCGTGGGCGCGAACCAGCCGCCCGTCGCCGACGCCGGCGCGGACCAGACCGTCACCGACTCGGACGGGAACGGGAGCGAGCTGGTCACGCTCGACGGCTCGCTCAGCAATGACCCCGACGGGAGCATCACCACCTACCGCTGGACCGAGGGCCCGAGCCTGCTCGCCCAGGGGCCCGGCGCCACCGCGGGGGTGACGCTGGGCGTGGGCTCGCACACGATCCAGCTCGAGGTCACGGACAATCTCCTCGCGACCGACACCGACACGCTGCTCGTCACCGTGAACCCCATGCCCTGCGTCGCCGACGTGGACGACGGGAGCGCCACCGGTACGCCCGACGGCGGGGTCACCATCGACGACCTGCTCTATTACCTCACGCTCTTCGAGGCGGGGGATATCGCGGCGGACGTGGACGACGGCAGCGGGACCGGGACACCCGACGGCGGGGTCACCATCGACGATCTTCTGTACTTCCTCGTCCGGTTCGAGGCGGGGTGCTGACCACGAGGAATCGGCGCGTTTGGGTTGACTTTTGGGCACGATCCTGACATTCTGAGCGTGTCTCGCTGGGCTGTTGTGGTGTTCGATGGGGCAAGCGCGGTCTCCCCGCGCGGGAAGGGTCTACGGAATGCACGGAACACGTATCGGGGCTGTGGTTGCGCTTGTCGGGCTGGCGGCAGGCTTCGCCGCGGTCGGGCTCTCGGATCGCGGCGAAACTTCTCGGGGCCAGATTGCCGCGAGCCAGAACTCTGCGGGCCAGAACTCTGCGGGCCAGGTCTCGCCGGTCCAGAACGCGGACCCTCTGGTGGATCGCCGGGCGGAGGCGGAGCGCCGTGAGCGTGCCGAGGATGCGCTCGCACGCCTCCTGGGCCCGCGCCTCATGACCTCGGTCGACGCCACGCACCGCGAGATGCTCCTCAAGATCGCGGAGGACGGCGCCCCGCGAGCTGTCGGGATGGTCGCCTGCTTCGCGCCCGGCACCCCCGACGAGACGATGCGGGCCTTCGCAATCCTGAACAACCAGTTCAACCCGAGGTTCACGAGCGGCCCGCGCTGGGGGCCCACGGCTCTTGACCCGGGCAGCACGGGGACCGACGGCACGCCCACCACCATCACCTGGAGCATCGTGAACGACGGGCTCAACATCCCGGGGTTCAACGGCGAGCCCGCCTCGCCCAGCGATCTGCGCGCACGACTCGACGCGTTGTACGGCTCGTCGGCGACGTGGCTCCCCATCTTCCAGGGCGTGTTCGATCGCTGGCAGGCGCTGACCGGATTGAACTATGTCTACCAGCCCACCGACGACGGCGCGGTCTTCGACGATTCGCTCCCCGGCTCCGAGGGCGCCGCGGGGCTGCGCGGCGACGTCCGCATCTCGGGCCACATCATCGACGGGCCCAGCGGCGTGCTCGCGTACAACTTCTATCCCGACGGCGGGGACATGGTGATCGACTCCGGCGACTTCGACACGGGCGGGTTCTATCTCACCACCACTTCGAGCTCGCTCCGCCTGCGCAACGTCCTCTCCCACGAGCACGGGCACGGGATGGGCGAGCCGCACGTCTGCCCCGTCCACGCCACCAAGCTCATGGAGCCCTTCGCGCAGACCACCTTCGACGGCCCGCAGCACGACGACATCCGCGGGGCGCACCAGCGCTACGGCGACATCCACGAGCCCGACGACAGCACGGCGCAGGCGACGGTGCTCTCGATCACCTCGCCCAGCACCACCGTGCTCGGCACGCCGCCGGCCCCCGCCATGAGCTTCGGCTCGACGCTCTCCCTCGACGCGAACGGCGAGCAGGACTACTTCCGGTTCACCGCCCAGCCGGGCGTCGCGTACACGCTCACGCTCACGCCCGTCGGGCACCCGTACGAGGACAATCCCCAGAGCGGGTCGTGCTGCGCCTCGGGGAGCTGCTGCTACGGCGCGTTCATCAACTCCGCGTCCCGGATGAACCTTGATCTGCAGCTGATCGCCGCCAACGGGAGTACGGTGCTCCAGACCGCGAACCTGAACCCGGTGGGCGTGGCCGAAACGGTCACCAACTTCGCCGTGACGGGCGGGGTGGCGGAGAGCGTGTTCGTCCGCGTCTTCGAGACGGGCAGCGCGGACGACGTGCAGCTCTACACGCTCACGATCAACGCCGCCGCCTCCGGGCCGCTCGCAATGGGCCCGGCCGGGCTCGTGCCCACCCGCGTGACCCCCGGCGCGACGAGCAACTTCGACGTGTGGATCCGGCGCGGGACCGGGACCGTCGTCGGGACGCCCCAGCTCGAGTACCGCATCGGCTCGGGCGGGACGATCACCTCGCCCCTCACGAACCTCGGCGGCGGGCTCTACCGCGCCACCCTCCCCAGCGTCCCCTGCGGGCAGGATCTCGATTGGCTCGTCAGCGCCAACGCGACCACGGGCACGTCCACTCTGCCGTCCTCCGGGTTCTTCACCGCCCTCGCCGTCGGCGCCGAGACCACGGTCTTCAGCGACACCTTCGAGACCAACCTCGGCTGGACCACGTCGATGCAGTCCATCGGCGGGACGGTCACCGGGCTCTGGGAGCGCTCCGAGCCCGTCGGCAACGGCAACCAGCCCCAGGACGACATCACCCCCGGCGCGGGCACCCTCTGCTACGTCACCCAGAACGCCATCGACTGCGACGGCACGGGCATCGCCGACATCGACAACGGGTCGGTGATCCTCACCAGCCCCGCGTTCAGTCTCGCGGGGATGGAGTCGGCCACGGTCAGCTACTGGCGCTCGGTCTACTTCAACACCGCGGGCGACACCTTCGTCGCCGAGATCTCGAGCAACGGCGGGTCGAGCTGGACGCCCCTCGAGACCGTCCTCCCCACCACCGACACGCGCGGCGGGTGGATCTTCAAGTCCTTCGACCTCTCGGGCACGACGCTCACCGCGACGATGCGTCTGCGGTTCACGGCGTCGGACTTTAACCCCCAGAGCCAGGGCGAGGCCGCCGTCGATGACGTGCTCATCACCGGGCACAACTGCCCGGCCACCTGCCCCGCCGACGTGGACGACGGCAGCGGCACCGGGACGCCCGACGGCGGGGTCACCATCGACGATCTCATCTACTACCTCGGGCTCTTCGAGGCGGGCAACGTCGACGCCGATGTCGACGACGGCTCGGGCACCGGCACGCCCGACGGCGGGGTCACCATCGACGACCTCATCTACTACCTGACCCGCTTCGAGGCCGGGTGCTGAGCGACCCGCACCTCGACCGCGGAATCGACGCGAGTTTCACCGGCCGGGCGCCCACGCGCCCGGCCGGTTTTTTCTCAGCCCGCGCCATGGCGCCCGAACTACCATCCCGACGGAGAGTGCGGCAGGACGCGGGAGCGTTCGCCATGCGTCGAAGACTTGCGGTACTTGCGTCGGGCGCCGGCCTCTTCGCCGCCGCGCTCGTTTCTCCCCCCGCCCTGGCCGACGTCGATCCGCGTTCGGGTGTGGATTTCGTGACGATCTCTTCGCCGGGGAATGCGCCGATCAACGACCCCGGCGCCCCGAGCAACTCGCGGGCGCAGGGGCGTGGGCGGGTGGACTATGAATATAAGATTGGGCGGACGGAGGTCACGACCGCGCAGTGGGTCGAGTTCTTAAATTCGTACGCGCGCCAGCCCTCGCCGCACCCCTTCTGGAGCTGGGACGGCCCGATCTTCTGGGGCGGGAGCGGGAACGAGTTCTCGAGCTTCCGCGTGGGCGACGGGCCCAACGCCGCGAGGCTCCCGGTCACGGGCATCACCTGGCGCATGGCCGCGATGTACTGCAACTGGCTGCACAACGGCAAGGGCTCGAGCCCCAACGCCCTCGTCACCGGCGCGTACGACACCACGACGTGGGGTGACATCGCGCCGCAGTTCTTCACCGACGCCGAGCGCCGCCTGCCCGGCGCGCAGTACTTCATCCCGACCTACGACGAGCAGTTGAAAGCATCGTTCTATGATCCCCACCGCTTCGGCGTGGGGCAGGGCGGGTGGTGGACATATAAGAACAAGAGCGACAGCGAGGGGATCTCCGGCCCGCCGGGCGTGGGCACGACGAGCGCGGGGTGGGACGATCCCGTTCCCTTCGGCGAGTGGTCCATCCCGCTGGGCGCCTACCCCAACTCGCTGTCGCCTTGGGGGCTCCTCGACACCAGCGGCGGGGCCACGGAGTGGAACGAGAGGGTCGTCCGCCAACCCGACGGGCAACAACTCGGGCGAGGCTTCGACCCGTCCTCGGCCGGGCCGTCGGGGTTCAATGAAAGCATACATTCTTCTGGAAGCGATGCACCCTGGACGAGGATCACTACGTATGGACTGCGTGTGGCCTCGATCCCGGCGCCCGGAGCGGTCTGGGTGCTCGGTTCGGCGGCGTCGGTTCTCGCCTTGAGGCGAAGGCGAGCAATGAGCTTCTTCCCAGTCGATCGCTGTTCCTCGGTGCGCCGAATACGACAGCACACACGATCGTAAGTTCGACGACCGCACATCCGCCGCGGCAAGCTCCTACTCGGGCGGGAACAGGAACGTGAGCGCCTCGGGCAGGCGTTTGGCCCACGCCGACTCGCGGTGCGCCGCCTCGGGGTCGAAGACGAACTTCCGCCGGTTCTCGTCGAGCCCGCGGATCTCCAGGAACTGGTCGAAGAGCCGCACCCGCTCGGCGAACTGCGCGCCCAGGGCCGCGTTCTCGCCCCCCTCGCGCCCGCCCACCGCCAGGAAGATCCGCTGGGGCCATCGCTCCACGGGGTCGAACACCCGCTTCCAGTACTCGTCCTTCCCGAAGCCCAGGGCCGGGCTCTCCGCGAGCACGAGCCCGAACTTGTCCGGGCGCGACGCGCCGGCGTGCAGCGCGATCAGCCCGCCCATCGAGCTCCCGCCCACGCCCACCCGCGACGGATCGCTCGAGACCCGGAATGCGCGCTCGACCCGCGGCATCACCTCGTTCGCGAGCCAGGCGACGTGCGCGTCGCCCTCTCCGCGGAACTCCGCCCGGTCTTCGCCCGCGCCCACCGTTGCCGTCACGACGCTGGGGAGATATTCCTGCACGCGCGTGCGCCCGCTGTGCGGGACGCCCACGATGACCAGCGGCGGGATGCGCCCCGCCGCGATCAGCTCCGCCGCCGTCTCATCGGCACGCCACTCCCCCGGCGCGGTCGAGGGCTTGTCGAAGACGTTCTGCCCGTCGTGCATGTAGAGGACGGGATAGACCCGCCCGGCGTTCTCCGGCGCGTCGTAGCCCGGGGGGAGCCACACGAGCACGTCGCGCGTCCGCCCCTTGGCCTCGCCCGCGCCGCCCGCGACCTGCAGCCGCTTCAAGGTGCCCGCGCCCACGCCGATGGACCGGTACGGGTCGTTCGCCTTCTTCTCCGCGAACTGCGGGAGCTCGTCGCCCCAGTGCGAGACCGAGAGCTCGATCCGGGGCTTCTCGCCCGGCGGGAAGGACGAGGCGTCGAGCGCCTCCAGCGTGCGGTTGAGCGTCTTGGACATGTCGTCCTTGAGCTCCTCGAGCTCCCAGCTCCCCCGCGTGAACTTGAACTCCAGCTTCTCGATCCGCGGGCGGGCCACCTCGATCCGCCACTTCATGTCCGACTGGGGCGTGAGCTTGTACGAAGGGTCCGCCGGGTTCCAGTTGTTGAAGTTCCCGGCCATGAAGATGGGCGAGTCGGCGTTGGCCTTTCCGCTCTTGTCCTGCACGATCAAGATAAAGCCCTGCTCGAGCGATTCGGGACGGACCAGCGCATCCGACCTCGGGGCGGGCTTGGCTGCGGCGGGCTCCGTCGCGGCGGTCGTGCCCGCCTCGGGCGGCTCGGCGTGGGCGATGGGCCCGGATTGGTGTTCGGTCTTGGGTTCCGGTTTGGGTTCCGGCTTGGGTTCGGGCTTGGGTTTGGCGGAGGCGTTGGCCTTGTTGCCGGCCAGGAGTTCGCCGATGGCGTTGGCGCCGCCCGTCGCGCCCGCACCGGCGCCGTGGGGCTTGCCCACGAGCTTCACGCCGTGCTCCAGGGAATAGACGATCGCCCAGCACAGCCCGGCGAGGACGGCGAGGGGCGCGAGGAGATACAGCGTGAGCGCCCAGCGTCGCGTGCGCGACGCGGGACGCTCCGACGACTCCATCAACGCGCGTTGCTCGTCCGCGCCCACGCCCGTGCTCCCGTTCTGCCCCATCAGAAAACCGTACCCCTCACGCGTCATGCGCTTGCTCTCTCACACAACGACCCGAGGCTGCGTTGGCCGAGCCGGCGGGTCGGGAATCGTGCTCGTTCGCGGACCTCCCCCAGCCCCGCCGACCGGGGCGGGGATCAACCGTAGCCGGGTTGGGGAAGGGCGTCACGCGAAGGAACCACCGGATTTCTCGTGCGCCAGGATCTTCACGGGAAAAGAGCCGCCGACTCACCTCGTTCGCCCGCCGCGTCTCCTACTTCCGCGTGACCTTCAACGTCTTCTCGATCGTCCCGCTCGTCGGGAACCCCTCCTGGCCCTCGTCC
Organism: uncultured Phycisphaeraceae bacterium; assembly: GCA_964614075.1. Classification (GTDB taxonomy): domain Bacteria; phylum Planctomycetota; class Phycisphaerae; order Phycisphaerales; family UBA1924. The sequence continues at coordinate 5,245 of CAZTJZ010000041.1, read as the reverse complement.
AGGGCCTTGACGCTCGGGGTGGTGAGCGTGTAGGTCGCGCGGATGGTGGTGTCCATGCGTTCGAGGAACCCCTGGTCGGTGTCCCAGACGGTCGTTCCCTGGTACCGCGTGTCGCTGAGCTTCGCGCCCACGCCCCCGCCCTGGCTGGGCGGGTCGAGCGCGATCGTGCCGTTGAGGTCGAGGTACGCCCGCGGGCCCGAGGCGCTCCGCAGAGTCTGGGTGGACTTGATGGTCCAGGTCCCGCCGGGGGCGGGCATGCGGGTCTGGTCGGTCCAGGTCTCGCCGACGCTGGCCAGGCCCGTGCGGTTCCCGCCGCTGGACTGGACCGGGCCCAGGAGTGACTTGAAGATGTCCGACGCCCCGCCGAGTTTCTCGATCCCCATCCCGGCGCCGCCCATCCCCCCCAGCCCGCCGCCCAGCCCGCCCGCCAGCCCGCCCGAGGCGCTGGCCGAGCGGACGTTGCCCGCCGGGTCCACGTCGACCGTGGTCGAGACGCCGACCAGCGACCGCAGCACCTCGCCCATGGGGTCGTCGCTCTTGGCGGGGCGGGTGCTGTCGAAGTTGACGGCCTCGCCGCCCATCGTGCCCCGGAACTTCACGCTCTCGAAGGTGATCTCGAGCGTCGAGCCCTCGTCGGGGTTGGTCGCGCGCACGCGGATCACCAGCCCGAACTCTTGCTTGACGTCGTGGAGGGCCTTGTCGCTCTGCTTGGTCTTTCCGCTGGGGATGAGCCGCTCGGTCATCTCCATCGTGAGCTTGATCTCCTGGTCCTTGGTGAACTTGGGACGCAGGTCCACCACGCGTGCCTCGCGCGAACGCGTGGCGGGTTTCGAGGGCGCCGACGGCTTCTCAGGGGCGCGGCCCTGGGCAAGCACCGCGGGCGAGGCCCCGGCGAGCAGGACGGCGACGAGCGCGGCGTGGATCGGGCGCATGGCGGGCTCCAGTGTCGAGGGACCGGTGGCGAGAGACCAACCCGCCCCACGAGGGGAGAGCGATCCCGGCGTTGGCGTGGAAATGTACAGGGCGGCGACCCGAAAGTTGCGGCGATGAAACAGTTTTCAGGGTTGGGTCAGCCCGCGTAGCGGATGCTGCCGTCGTCGTCGCGGAAAAACTCGTTGTGGGCCGCGGCACGGGCCAGACGCTGCAGCCCCTGGATCGACTCGGGCGAGATGATCTCGAAGACCAGCCCGACCTCGCGCGAGAAGAGCCCGACGCGCTTGGTCCACACCGCCTTGGCCCCCACCGTGATCGGGTCGCCCAGCCCGTCGATCACGATCGCGAAGACGCGGTTCTTGGGGGGCTTGATCCGGGTGCGGCAGCGCATCCCCGACGCCGAGATGTCCACCACGTCGCCCAGGCTGCAGCGGATCTCCTGACAACGCACGCGCCCGTGGCGACGCTTGTTGTTCGTCGAAGCCACCGGCGTGACGCGGATCGGATCCCAGTTCTGCCCGCCTTGCATAACTCGGCTATCGGCGGATCCGCGTGGTGAGTTCACCCCAACCCCGCTCATGCCGCGTGCATCCGTCTGATAACAGCCCGCGAAGACGCGTGGCTATGGTTGCCGCCGCTCTTGGTCATCGTCGCGGCGTCGAGCCGAGAGGCGTTTTTCCGGAGTTTCTGGTATGAAAACCGTCCCGTCCGAGCAGATCCTCGAGAACCTCTCCTGGCGTTACGCCACCAAGAAGTTTGACCCGGCGCGGAAGATTCCCGCGGCGTTGTGGTCGTCGCTGGAGAAGGCGGCGATCCTCGCGCCCTCATCGTACGGGCTGCAGCCGTGGCGCTTCGTGGTGGTGACGGACGCGGCGGTGCGGGCCAAGCTGCGGGCGGTGTCATGGAACCAGCCGCAGATCACCGACGCGTCGCACCTGGTCGTGTTCTGCCGGAACTCGGCCCTCAAGCGCGCCGACGTGGAGCGGTACATCGCGCGCATCAGCGAGGTTCGCGGCGTGGCGCGGGAGTCGCTCAAGGGCTTTCAGGACATGATGATCGGGACGGTAGAGAAGCCCGGCGCGGACAACTCCACCTGGGCCGCGAGGCAGGTGTACATCGCCCTGGGGTTCTTCCTGAGCGCCTGCGCGATGTCGGGCGTGGACGCGTGCCCGATGGAGGGCTTCGAGGCCGAGAAGTACGACGAGATCCTGGGACTCAAGAAGGACGGGTACTCGGCGACCGTGCTCGCCACCGCGGGGTACCGGGCCGGCGATGACCCGATCGCGGCGATGAAGAAGGTGCGCTTCGAGGAGAAGGATGTGGTGAAGCGGGTGTGACGGCTAGCGCCGACGCCGAGCGGCGACAATGAACCCCGCGGCGAGAGCGCCGAGAGCCGACGGCGCGGGGATGACGCGGATGGTGAGGGGTTCGACCGTGACCATCGGCACATAGACGGTGAGATCGGGATCCGCGAACACACCGATGCGCATGAATCGACCGTCCTCCCAGGACGCGGGACGCTGGAACCGCGTCTCGAGAATGCGATCGCCGGGAGTGGAATCGGCGTGATAGCGGAATGAAAAAATACTGATTGGATTGGCCGAGGTGATCGGATGGATCGATGGGTTCTGATTCGCGACCACCCAACCTGCCCCTTGACCGGGAGGCGCACCGTCATTGCCATATTCGATCCGGAGCGTCGAACCCTCGTGAAAGCTGGCAAGAAACGCGGTCGAGGTCCAAGGGAACACGAACGAGAACGAGTCGGCTTGATCACCAAGACCCGCCGATGTTACGAAGGGGTCGAAGGCGGTGTAGTTCAAATACCTGCCCGGCCCGGACTCGAACGCGACGTGCGCACGAATCAGCAGATCGGCACCCGGGCTGGTTTCCACGATGTTCGACCTCCAGGTCACGCCTTGATCGGTCGAGCTCTGCCAACTGAAGGAAGCCGAGCCCTCAAAGCGATACGCCTGCGCGTTCGTGATAGCGGAGATGATCGAAATCGTGCCGAACATGACAAGTGGACGAGAAATCATCACTCGCACTCCTGTTCGAGAGCGCGCTGGGCGTTGAGACGGCCTTCGGTCGTGCAGAGCCCGACGTACGACGTAACGCCCTGCGCCGGGCCGTCGGCAGTGTTCAGGATCTTGTTGCGGACCTGGGACGCCGTCATCGCGGGTGGCGCTCCTGGGCACGCGTGGTCAGGCCGCGGTTGTCGCACGCCTCCGGCATATGACGACCGCGGCGTGCGGGCTCCCGTCCTCTAATAGACACCATCCCGGCCCATCGTGCCAGGAAAGCGCCAGAAAAAATGCGAAAAGAACCCTCGCGGCCGGCGTCGGAATGAGGCGTGCTCGCGGGCTATTTCGCCTTGGTGAAGAGCTGGGCGACGTGCGGCCAGTTCACGACGTTCCACCATGCCGCGATGTAGTCCGCACGCCGATTCTGGTACTTCAAGTAGTACGCGTGCTCCCACACGTCCAGACCCAGGATCGGAACGCCCTCGCACCCGGCGATGGCCTTGCCCATGAGCGGGTTGTCCTGGTTGGGCGTGGAGCAGATCGCGAGGCTCTTGTCGGGGTTCACGCACAGCCAGGCCCACCCGCTGCCGAAGCGTCCGGTGGCGGCGGCGGCGAACTTCTCCTTGAACGCCTCGAAGGTGCCGAAGGACTTGGCGATCGCCGTGCCGAGCTCGCCCGAGGGCGACCCGCCCCCGCCCTTGCCCGCGGGGGCCATGAGCAGCCAGAAAAAGGAGTGGTTCCAGTGTCCCCCGGCGTTGTTGCGCACCGGGCCGCGCTTGTCCTCGGGGAGCTGAGAGAGCTTTCGGCAAAGATCCTCGGCGGACCACTCGGCGAAGGCGGTGCCCTCCAGGGCCTTGTTCGCGTTGGTCACGTACGCCGCGTGGTGCTTCCCGTGGTGGATCTGCATTGTCGCCACATCGACGTGGGGTTCGAGGGCCTCGGGGGCGTACGGCAGGTTGGGCAGGATGAGCGGCATGGACTCTTCTCCGAGGGGCCCGCGGTGCGGCCTGGGTCTCACCCAATTGCACCCTGTTTAGGGGAATCGCCGGGTGAGCGGGGTGGTTGCGATTGTGGAAAACGGACGAAAAATAGCGACGGCCTTGGCAAGGCCGACGATCTTTGGTATTCTGTGAACCGCGGTGATCGGGCGGTTCTGCGTGTGGGCCGAGAACAGTAATCGGACGCTCGATCGGAATCAAACAGAACACGGCCAAAGTCGCGTTGGGGCGATTGGCAGGGGTGATCGCCGGTACGGAAGCCGGCGAGGGTATCGAGCGGGATCGAGGGCGAACTTTGTTGTGTTTTTACTCGTAGGTGGAAGTGGGTGTTTGGCGCTTTGGTGTGGGTATACGGCCCCGAATGTGAAACTGAAAACGTTCAGCAGCGTACTACAACATTCAGGGCCGGTGAAGCACGGTTGAAATAGACAGATCGGTACGTTCGTATTTTGTATGCAGGTGGATTTGGGTTCGGATGGGTTTGAGAGCGGATTGGTTGGGGGGTGAGGGCGGGCGGCCGGCGTACGGCCGTTCGTGGAACTGAGAGTCTTCTCGCTCGCGAGCGCGGACGGGATGAAGTATTCTGGCGGCGGTCTGGCCCCTGCGGTTCGGTGACTGGTGGTTGGTGACTGGTGGTTGGTGACGGTGGTTTGTCCTTGGGGCTGGTCGGCGGTCGGAGGCATGGTGCGGGTCACGATGACCCGGGGTTGGTATGGGCCGGGCTGCCCGAGGGCGACGCGGTTTTTCGCGTTCGTCGGCGGGTCTCGGCAAGGAATGGTGCAGTGGTGATGCGGCAGATCAGCGGAAAACGGACGCTCAGTCCTCTGGAGCAGGTTCGGCGTCGGCATCGGTCCGGGGTCAGCGGTTCGGCGTTGACGGAGACCGGGACGCACGGGAAGTCGCAGGTGCGGCGGCGGTTGTCCCATGAGGACGAGCGGCTGCTGAACCAGATCATGTCCCGGGAGCAGGACTACATCCCCAGCCCGGCCTTCGAGGAGAAGGAGGCGGAGCAGAAGATCTACTCCATCGGGCACGACATCCCCTCGCCCGACACGTCGTGGTACCACCCGGTGATGGACGATCTCTCGGGGACGCGGAACCGGACGGTGAAAAGCGCGCAGCAGGTGATTTTGACGGGCGCGCAGGAGAAGATCCTGTTCCACAAGTTCAACTACGCGCGGTACCGGATCAACGAGGTGCAGAAGGTGGTCTGGGCGAGCCCGGACCGCAAGCCCACGCCCGAGCAGGCGTCAGACATCCTGCGCTGGTACCGGGTGTCGGACCGGATCC
>CAZTJZ010000040.1:0-25632 GCA_964614075.1 uncultured Phycisphaeraceae bacterium | reverse complement strand
GGCCCAGTTGTCGATCCCGCACTTGTTCTCGTCGCAGGCGTTGAACAGGAAGTACATGTCGTCCTTGTAGACGACGACGCTGGCGGTGGCCGGGTCGTAGTTCGCGGTGTCGCCCACGGGCGTCCCGCGGATCGACAGGTCCCAGTGCTGGAAGAGCTTGACGTCGCGGTCGCGTCCGAGCAGGTCGCGGACCATGGCCCGGCGGAAGAACGCCGGCTCGTGGAAGTCCACCGCGTCGTGCGACACGATCTCGATCCCCAGCTCCTCGTTGCGGAGCGTCACCTCGGTGACGAGGGTGTCCTGCATGTAGCGCAGCTCACGCCGCCAGGTCGGCTCCTCGATCCACGCGAAGCGTCCGTCCACCCAAGCGCCGAAGCGCTGGATGTTCCCCTCGGTGTGGTTGAAGCGTCCGACGTTGGGAAAATAGAGATCGCGGATCCGGTAGAACCGGTCGAAGGTGATGAGCAGGTCGCCGTTTCCCACCGGGATATCGCGGGGCATGCGGTCCTTCCGGCGCCCTCTGGGGACAACCGTCCAAAGTCTTTGCCGCCCGCCCCGGCGAAGGGGCGCCGCGGGGTCACAGGTTGGCGACGGACGAGGAACGTCCGAGAACACGACCACGGGCCGCGCTCTACCACGAGAATCGTCCGGAGAAGGCGCGGGGGTTCACGAGGCGCGGCAGTTTCACGCTGAATTCGCGGCAAGAGCGCGCGGAACGCCGCACACACACCGTACAAGAGTGGGATCAGGCCTGGCCGGCGAGGAGCGCCTCGGCGAGTGCGTCGGCGGCGGCGTCCGCGGCGGCGGGGTCCTGCTGGGTCGCGGTGGCGATCGCTTCGAGGCGGGTCCGGACGTCCCCGATGAACGTCACGCGGATTCCGAAGTTCTCGCCGACCTTCACGGCGTGGCCCAGCCCGACGGGCTTGTTGTTCACGATGAGGTCGAGCTCGGCGTCGGCGCTCTTGGGCAGCTCGATGATGGACCCGGGGACCAACGCCGTCACCTCGCTCACGCTCATGGGCTTCTCGCCCACGCGCACGATGATGGGGACCTCGAGCCTGAGGATGTGGTCGATGTTGGAGGCGGGGTTGGGCATGGGTGGACCGGGCGCGCGAGCGCCCGACGAAGAGCTCGCAAGCGGCGTGCCAGAAACCGGCTGCCAAAAACTCCGCGTGCGGGGAGGGCGCGGCGGTTCGCAGCGAGCGTCAGCCCTCGAAGCGGGCGAAGATGAGCGTGACGTTGTGCCCGCCGAAGCCGAAGGTGTTGTTCATGGCGAGCTTGATTCGGCGTTCGCGGGCGTGGTGGGGCACGAAGTCGATGTCGAAGCCCTCGTCGGGCTTGTCGAGGTTGATGGTCGGGGCGATGATGCCGTCGCGGACGGCGTGGATGCAGGCGAGGCTCTCGACCGCGCCGCTGGCGCCCAGGCAGTGTCCGTGCATGCTCTTGGTGGAGCTCATGAGGAGCTTCCCGCCCTTGCTCTTGCGGGCGTGGTCGGCGAAGACGGTGGTGACGGCGGCGACCTCGGCCTTGTCGCCCAGCGGCGTCGACGTGCCGTGCGCGTTGACGTAGTCGATCTGGGAGGTCGAGAGCCCGGCGTCCTTGAGGGCCAGGGCCATGGAGCGAGCGGCGCCGGAGCCCTCGGCGTCGGGGGCGGTGATGTGGTGGGCGTCGGTGGACTGCCCGTAGCCGACGAGTTCGGCGTGGATGGTGGCGCCACGGGCCCGGGCGTGCTCGAGCGTCTCGAGCACGAGCATCGCCGCACCCTCGGCCAGGACGAACCCGTCGCGGTCGGCGTCGAAGGGGCGCGAGGCCTTGGCGGGCTCGGCGTTGCGCGTGGAGAGGGCCTTCATCACCATGAAGGCGCCCAGGCACAGGGGTGTGCAGGCGGCCTCGGCCCCGCCGGCGAGCATGACGTCCGCCCAGCCGCGCTGGAGGAAGTGCATGGCGTCGCCGATGGCGTGCCCGGAGGAGGCGCACGCCGTGGCGTGGGTGGAGGAGGGCCCGCGGAGCCCGAATCGGATGGAGATATTGCCGGCGGCGGCGTTGGCCATGAGGCGCGGGACGGTGAAGGGGTTGATGCGGTCCTGCCCCTTCTCCATCATGTTGTACATGCCGTGCTCGATGGTCCCGATGCCGCCCACGCCCGACCCGACCACCACGCCGCAGCGCTCCTGGTCTTCTTTGGCGAAGTCGAGCCCGGAGTGGGCGACGGCCTCGACGGCGGCGCCGATGCCGAGCTGGGTGAAGCGGTCCAGACGCCGGGCCTCTTTGGCGTCCATGACGGAGACGGGATCCCAGCCCTTGATCTGGCCGGCGATGGTGACGTCCCACTTCGAGTCCGAGTATCGCCTGAAGTCCTCACCCTCGACGTGCGAGACCCCGGAGCGGCCTTCGCGCATGGAGGCCCAGGTGTCGGCGGCGGAATGGCCGAGATTCGTGAGCGCGCCGAACCCGGTGACGACGATGCGGCGAGGGCGGGATTGTCCGGGGGGGCTGCTCAAGGGCCGGGCTCCGGGACGCGCGGCGAAGAAACGTCAGATCCCGTGCTGGGCCTTGATGAAGTCGATCGCATCGCCGACGGTCTTGATTTTCTCGGCCTGCTCGTCGGGGATGTCGGTCTCGAAGGCCTCTTCGAGCTCCATGACGAGCTCGACCTGGTCGAGCGAGTCGGCGTTGAGGTCGTCGATAAAGCTCATCTGGCGTGTGATCTTGGCCTTCTCGTGGCCCATCTGCTGCGCGACGATCTCGATCACCTTGGATTCGATTTCTTGTTCGGTCACGATCGGTCTCCGTTTGAGATCTCTCGGGCGTCCAACTCGGCGTGCGGGGCGGATCCGTCCCGCCTCGCGCCGCGGCGAGGATAGGAGGGCTCCCCGCCCACCGACCCATGGCCTGTCACCGGGCGGCTCCGAGGACCCCCGGGGCGTGCCCCTCGCAGAGCAAGCGGGATGATATCCGGGATCTCGGACGCCCCGGAGGACGGTCCATCGCGGGGGCGGGGCGTATCGGACGGGCTCCACCGAACGGCGGATGGCATAAACGTCGCGCCCGATACGTCGGCGGGCAAACCCGTGCGCGGGGCTTGCCGAGCGTCTCGGGGGGTCGATGACCACGGCGGACGCGGGGACCCACCCTGCCCGGACCTCGCCCCCGTGTGGAGGCGCGGCGTTCCGGGAGCGTGCGCCCCCGGTCCCGGACGGGGTGAGATCGATGGCCACGATGCCGCGCGAGCCCGAAGCCTTCGCCGAGCAGGTCGCCCACATGCTCAAGGAGAAGCAGCCGGAGTTCTCCATCGATCTGGTGGGCCCGCGCGAGCTCCTGGTGAACGGGCGCCGGCTGGACCTGGAGAACCTGTTCCGGATGGTGAACCACGAGCCCCACCGCGGGCAGGAGATCGTGGTGCACTATCTGGATCAGCTGTTCGCGGGCGACGCGGCGCAGCTCGCGGCGATGACGCTGGACTTTGCGCGTCACCGGATCATGCCGCGGATCCAGCCCGAGTCGATCTTCGAGCATCTCTCGCGGGAGCAGGTGGCGCACGTCCCGTTCGTGAACGACACGGTGATCGTGTTCGTGACCGACCTCCCCAACATGACGGTGTCGATCACGACCGAGCAGCTCGTGCGGTGGAAGCTCGACGCGGACGAGATGGAGCTGATCGCAAAGAAGAACCTGGACGACTACGCGCCCGATCTCGAGATCCAGCTCGTGGAGAGCAAGGAGGGCGGGCGGGCGGCGATCCTCTCCCAGCACGACGGGTACGACGCGGCACGCCTCCTGCTCTCGGGGCTGTACGACCGCCTGGCGTCGCAGCTGGGCGGGGACTTCCTGGTCGCGACGCCCGCGCGGGACATGTTCGTGGCGCTCTCGCCCCGCCCCGACCCCTTCGTGAACCGGCTCCGAACTCGGGTGGAGCACGACTTCAAGCGCCTGCCGTACCCCATCAGTTGCGATTTCTTCTACGTGACGCGCGACGGGGTGGCGGGCACCAAGCCGCAGACCAGCAGCGAGGCGGCCTAGTCCAACGAACATGGCCCCGCGGGCTCGATCACTACGCTTGGCGCGTGATCCTGGTCCTGGACAACTACGACAGTTTCACGTGGAACCTCGTGCACGCGGTGGCGATGTGCCGCCCGGGGCTGCGCCTCGCCCGCGACCTGGTGGTGGCGCGCCACGACGAGATCACGACGCGGGAGATCCTGGGATTGGATTCGGGCCGGCCGCCCGAGGGGATCCTGATCTCGCCCGGGCCCTGCACGCCTCGGGAGGCGGGGGTGTCGTGCGCGGTGGTGCGTGAGTTTGCCGGAGTGATCCCGATCCTGGGGGTGTGCCTGGGGCACCAGTGCATCGCCGCGGCGTTCGATATGCGGATCGTCCACGCCCCCGAGCCCGTGCACGGCAAGACGAGCCCCGTCCACCACGACGGGCGCGGCGTGTTCAAGGGGCTGGGCACCCCCGTCGACGCGATGCGGTACCACTCCCTCGCGGTCGAGGAGGCGTCGATCCCGCGCGAGGGGTGGCGCGTGAGCGCCTGGGCGGGGGAGGGCGGCGCGCGTGTGGTCATGGGGCTCAGGCGTGAGCCCTCGCGCGCCGGTCAGGCCGTGCTCGAGGGGGTGCAGTTCCACCCCGAGAGCTTCATGACGCCGACGGGTCTGCGGATGATCGCGAACTTTCTGAACGCGGGTCGCTAGCTCGTGGCCCTGCGGACAAGCCCGGCGAGCATGGCCTCGTCGCGCGGGGAGAGCGTGACGACGGCGAAGCCCGTCGCCCACACGCCCCCGTCGTCGAGCTTCGCGGGGTCCTGGAAGCAGAAGGTCGAGTACCGCGTCTTGAACTTGGAGGCGGGCTGAAAGAAGCAGACGACCTTGCCGTCGTCGTTGGCGTACGCGGGCATCCCGTACCAGAGCTTGGGGCGGAGGGCGGGCGCCGCGCCGATCACCATCGAGTGCAGACGCTCGCCCAGGGCGCGATCGGGCTGGACCAGCGCGGCGAGCGTGGCGCGGACGGCCCGCTCGCCCGCGGCCTTGTCCTTGCCCGCGCGGGCCTCGGCCTTGAGCTCGCGGGCGCGCTCGCGCATGGCGGCCTTCTCGGCGTCGCTGAAACCAGAGCCCTTCGCGCTGGACTTGGCGGGCCGAGACGCGGGTTTGCGGGGCATGGGCTGCTCCAGAGTGTGGACCTAGAACGCGAACAGGGTACTCGGAATCGCGCTGCGTCGGCGGCGATAGCGATCTGCCCGCTCGGCGTGTCGCCATTTCGGCACGGGCAATAAAGGCAAGGGCTAGAACGGCACGGGCTAGAACGGCACGGGCGCCTCAAACTCCACGCGTTGGCCCGATCCGGGTTCTTGGAAGGCGAGGCGCGAGGCGTGGAGCATGAGCCGCGGGGCGCTGGCCCGCGTGCCGTAGAGACCGTCGCCCAGGATCGGGCAGCCCATCCCGCCGCCTTTTTCACCGAAGGCGTCCTTGGGCGTGGCGGCGTGGACGCGGAGCTGGTGAGTCCGGCCCGTGACCGGCGAGAAGAGCACGCGCGAGGAATGCTCCCGCCGATCGAGGAGCTTCCAGGAGGTGTGGGCGCGCATGCCGTGGGTGAAGTCCACGATCTGAACCGGGCGGTTGTTGATGTCGGGGCGGAGGGGGAGACGGACCTCGCCGTTCTCCCCGGCGGGGCTTCCCTGGAGCTCGGCCACGTACTGCTTCTCGACGAACCGGCTCTCGAACTGCTTGGAGAGCTCGCGCTGGGCGCCCTCGTCCAGACCCAGCACCATCAGCCCGCTGGTCTCCATGTCGAGGCGGTGGACCACCATGGGCCCGGTGGCCTTGGGGAACATCAGGCGGACACGCCACGCGGCGCAGTCCTGCGTCACCTTGCCCGGGACGGAGAGCAGCCCCGACGGCTTGTCGATGACGACGTACCGATCGGCGGCATGGACCACGGGCACGGAAAACGGCGGCACGCTCTCTCTCCTCCCACCCACAACGTACCCGCGTGGGAGGGTTGGCGTGGCACAGATTCCGGGTCAACAATGCGGGCATGAGCGTCCAGAAATCAGTGGCGGCCCTTTCCGTGGTTATCGGGAGCGTGTCGTGCGCCCAGCAGACGCCCCAGCCACCCTCCGTGAAGCCGAGTCCAGCCCCGCACGGCGCGACCCACGCGACGGCGCCGGGCGGGGCCAAGGACGCCCAGCCCTTGGACTGGCGTCGCCTCGAGTCGGGGATGCTCGTGGACCACGTGCAGCTCACGAGCCGCGAGCAGTTTGTAAAGGCCGGGGAGGCGTACTTCTCGCCCGACGGCCGCCACGTGATCTTCCAGGCGGTGGGTGTGCCCGTGGCGGGTCGGGAGGCCGACCCGTTCTACGCCATGTACGTCGCGCGCCTGGTCGTCGACGCGGGGGGGAGCGTCACCGGGCTCGAGCACGTCTCGAAGATCAGCCCCGAGGGCTCGGCCAACACGTGCGGGTGGTTCCACCCCACGCAGACGGGGCGCGTGCTGTTCGGCTCGACGCTCCACCGCCCCAGCGACGATCAGAAGTCCGGGTTCCAGGTGGGCACGCGCAAGTACGTGTGGATGTTCCCGCAGGAGATGGAGATCGTGACGGCGCTGCTCGATGTTGGGGGCGTCGCCAAGGTGGTGGAGCCCGCCTCGCCCGTGTTCTCGCTCCCCAACTACGACGCCGAGTGCTCGTACTCCAAGGACGGGCGCTTCGTGCTGTACGCGCACATCGAGGACGAGCAGGCGATGGGGCGTCCGGACGCGAACATCTACATCTACGACACCACGACGCAGAAGCATCACGCGGTGGTGACGGCGCCGGGGTACGACGGCGGGCCGTTCTTCTCGCCCGATGAGCGGTCCATCTGCTACCGCTCGGACCGCAAGGGCGACGACCTTTTGCAGCTCTACGTGGCGGATCTGAAGCTCGACGGCGAGGGCGTGCCGGTGGGGATCGAGCGGGAGTACGCGCTCACGCAGAACCAGCACGTGAACTGGGCGCCGTACTGGCACCCGGGCGGGAAGTACCTGGTCTACGGAACGAGCGAGGTGGGGCACAGCAACTACGAGGTCTTCGCCGTGCGGGCGGACATGGAGAAGCTGCGTTCGGGCGTGGACCCTTCGACGATGGAGCGGACGCGGATCACCCACGCGAGCGGGGCGGACGTGCTCCCCGTGTTCAGCCCGGACGGGAGCTGGATGATGTGGACGAGCCAGCGCGGGCCCAAGGCCGCGGGCGAGGACCGCCCCAGCAGCCAGCTGTGGATCGCGAGATTCCGCGGGGAGCTCTAGCCGCGGGGAGCACTCGCTGCGGTGCCCGGCCTCAGCCCGCCTGCTCGATGGTCGCGCCGTCGAGCACGTCGAAGCTCACGAGCTGGCCCACCTCGAACTGCTCGGCCTTCTGCCTGGGGTCGGTGGGCGCACAGTGCACGGGCAGCCCGGCGTCCACAACCACCGAGCCGTCCTGGATCGCGATCACACGCCCCTGGACGCGGCGCGGACGCCCGTACACGGGCTCCACGAATCGCCCGCCGGTGTGCACAATGTCGAGGCGCCTGGCCTTGGCACGGACGATGCCGATGAGGCGTTTGCCCTCTTCCGCGCGCACGCGGCCCTGGGGGACGAGGTGAAGCTCGTAGTTGGTGTTGGGGAGGCAGAGCTTGACGAGGGCGGGCTTGCCCTCGGTGGGCTGGGTCATGCCCCCGAGCACGCCGCGGGCGAGCACCGGGTCGATCCTGGACGTGGGAGAGGGAGAGATCATGCGTGGGAAAGGTAGGGAAAGGAGTGAGCCACGGGCAAGCCTCTTGGCTAGCGCCCGGTTTCCCTTCTTTTCTCTCGCAGCCGATCCATCCATTCGCCCATCGCTTTCTCGTGGCCGTGGACGGTGGGTCGGTAGTAGCTCTTGCTCACGCCCAGGTAATCCTGCCCCGTGATGGAGTCGGGGGATTCGTGGGCGTACTTGTACGGCTCGGTGAGCGCGGGGGCGCCCGCGCTGAGCTGCTGGGCCTTGCGCACGTTCGTGTCCTTGATGTGCATGGGGACGGGGAGGGTGCGTCCCTCGCGGACGTCGGCGATGGCCTCCTCGATGGCGAGGTAAGCGGCGTTGCTCTTGGGAGCGCAGGCCAGGTACGCCGCGCACTGCGACAGCGTGATCCGCGCCTCGGGCATCCCGAGGCGTTCGACGAGCTCCCAGGCGGCCTGGGCGACCATGATCCCTCGCGGGTCGGCGTTGCCGACGTCCTCGCTGGCGAGGATCGCCAGGCGCCGGGCGATGAAGCGGGGGTCCTCGCCCCCCTCGAGCATGCGCGCGATCCAGTAGATGGCGGCGTCGGGGTCCCCGCCGCGGACGCTCTTGATCATCGCGCTCGCGGTGTCGTAGTGCTCGTCGTCGGCGTAGACCGCGGCCTTCTGCTGGATGGAGGCCTCGGCGATCTCGCGGGTGATGCGGGCGTCGGCGCCCTGGCGCGGCTGGCTGAGCACCGCGACCTCGAGGGCGGTGAGGGCCCGCCGGGCGTCGCCGTCGCTCTTGGCGGCCCAGACACGCAGGGCGTCGTCGTCCACCGAGAGGTTCAGCCCCGCGTAGCCGCGGTCGCGGTCGGCGATGGCCCGGCGCAAGAGGCGGATGATGTCCTCCTCGCCCAGCAGCTCGAGTCGGAAGAGCGTGCTGCGGCTCACGAGGGCGGAGTTGACGGCAAAGAGGGGGTTCTCGGTGGTCGCGCCGATGAGCGTGATGAGCCCGCGCTCCACGTCGCCCAGGAGCACGTCCTGCTGCGACTTGCTGAACCGGTGGATCTCGTCCAGGAACAGGATCGTGCGCCGGCGCTCGTACTCCAGGCGCTTGACACTCTCGTCGATGATCTCGCGGATGCGCTTGACCCCGACGCTCGACGCGTTCTCACGCTCGAAGTGACGCTTGGTGCGCTGCGCGATCAGCTCGGCCAGGGTGGTCTTCCCGGTGCCGGGCGGGCCGTGGAGGATGATCGAGGTGATGGCGTCGGCCTCGAGCATGCGGCGGAGGAGCTTGCCCTCCCCCAGGATGTGCCTCTGGCCCTCGAACTCTTCGAGCGACTTGGGACGCATGCGCAGGGCGAGCGGCAGAACCGACCGGCGTGCTTCCTCGCGCTTGTGCGCCCACAGATCCGTCATGGGAGGCTCCGTTCGGAGCATGTTAGAGGGTGCGGGGTCGGAAACTCAATACCTCTCCGAAGACAGCGCGAGAGGGGGCACAAAGGCCGCGGTAGGGCCAACGCCGAGAATTTCCGTTACCTCTCGCTAACATCCCGTCCTTCCAATGACCTTGGCGAGCTGGACCATCTTTGTCTTCGCGGTGCTCTTGGCGTGGGCATTGTTCTGCCGGTGGCTGCTGGACAATCCGCGCGAGGACCTGCCCACCGGGGTGCTGTTCCGGGGGATGCAGGTCTACGCGCGGGTGTTCCACGGGCTGGAGGTCCTGGGGCGTGAGCATCTCCCGACGGCACGCACGCCGGGGGCGTTGATCATCGTCGCGAACCACACGGCGGGGATCGACCCGCTGCTGGTGCAGTCGGCGTGCCGGTTCGAGGTGCGGTGGATGATGGCGGTGGACATGATGATCCCCCGGCTGCGGTGGTTCTGGGATTGGACCGAGGTGATCCCGGTGGATCGATACGGGAAGGACACGGCGAGCGCGCGGGCGGCGATCAAGTACCTCAAACAGGGCGGGGTCCTGGGGGTGTTTCCGGAGGGGCGGCTGGAGCGTCCTGCCCGCCATCTCCTGCCGTTCCTGCCCGGGGTGGGGCTGATCGTGGAGCGGACGGGGGCGCCGGTGCTTCCGGTGCTGATCGAGGGCACGCCGCAGGTCACCCCGGCGTGGCGGAGCCTGCGTGTGCGCAGCCGCTCGCGGATCACGTTCATGCCGGTGATCGACTACTCGACGACGCCGCTGGGGGCGAAGGAGATCGTGGCGGACCTTCGCTCACGCTTCGAGGCGTCGACGGGCTGGCCTGCGACGTCCCCGCCGCCCTTGGCCTCGGGCGCGTGAGCGAGGTCGGGGGTCCAGCGTGGCGGGCCGCTGGGGATCATCGGCGGCATTGGCAAGGGCGTGCTCGGCGAGGCGCAGGATCCGGCGCTGGGGGCTGGACATCGCCAGGGTCCGGGCCTGGGCCGGGGAGCGCCACTGCGCGAACGACGCGGACTTGGCGGTTTTCTCCGGGGTGTGTTCGGCGGCGTAGACCACGAACCGCACCAGGCAGGCCGAGGTCTTGAAGTCGAACCGCGCGACTTCTCGCGGCGCGGCGGCGATCCCCCACCGCATGGCGAGCGTGCGGACGCCGGGCTCGCGCTCGCCCTCGATCGTGGGGAGCTGCCACAGCCCGGCCCAGAGCCCATCGCGGCGGCGCTCGACCGCGAGCCGCCCCGAGGGATCGAACGCGATCAGCGTCGCGTGGACGATCTCGCGCGATCTGACCCTGGCCTTGGGGCGGGGAATGGTGTGCTGGGTGCCGCGCCTGCGGGCCACGCAGTCGCGGGCGAGGGGGCAGGAGTCGCACCGGGGCGAGCGCGGGGTGCAGACGGTGGCGCCCAGCTCCATGAGCCCCTCGTTGAACGCCGCCGGGTGTCGAGAGGCGCGCACGAGCGTCTCGGCCATGGCCCAGGCCCACCGCTGGGCCTTGGGATCATCGCTCGCGAGGGGCTTCCCGTGGACGCGCAGGAGTACCCGAGAGACGTTCCCGTCGACGATCGGCTCTCTGGCGTTGAAGGCGATGGAGGCGACCGCCCCGGCGGTGTACCTGCCCACGCCCGGGAGGGCGCGGAGGTGCTCCACCTCCGAGGGAACGCGACCGCCGAAGCTCGACACGATCTCCCGGGCGGCGGCGTGGAGCAGCCGCGCCCGCCTGTAGTACCCCAGCCCGGTCCACGCGGCGAGCACGTGCTCCTCGTCCGCCCGCGCGAGGGCGCTGGGGGTAGGGAAGTGCGTGAGGAACCCGGCGAACTTCTCGACCACGCGCGCGATCTGTGTCTGCTGGGCCATCACCTCGCTCACGAGCGAGGCCCAGGGGTCGCGGGGCGAGGTCCGCCACGGAAGCGGGCGGGCGGCGCGGCCGAACCAGGCGGAGACCTTCTCCGCGACCGAGGCCGAGACCATCGCCGCGCTCGCCGAAGAGAGCCCCGGGGCGGCGGCGGGGCGCCGTGGTTTCGGCGCGGTCATCCCGCCTCCGCGAGCACGGCGTCGAGTGCCGCACGGATCTCGCGCCAGGAGGCGCTCGGGGCCTTGCCCACGCTGATCCACTCGCTCTGGATCAGGATGTTGGCCACACCCGGGATGGCCAGGAGGCGTTCGCCCAGCGGGTCGCCCTTGGCCTGGTCGGGGTGCTGGTAGCCGCGGGGGCGCTCGCCGTGGGGCTTGACCGGCGAGGCCAGGATGCACTTGAGGGCGTTGGGGTTGGGGGTGTCCTCGACCCGGAGGACTCGGTTGCGCGGGCTGGCGGGCACGGGGGACTCCGGGAGGGGATCGCTCAAAGCGCCGCCGCGGGCGGGCCGATGGACTAGCGGCGGGCTCGCGTGGGGCAGTTGGGCCCGAGTGTTCTCGTCCCCGAGCGTAGACTGATCGTGGGCGCTGCGCCCCAGGAACCCCCGTGCTCTCCATCGAACGCCTGAGATCCCTGCTGGAGCGTCTGGCGAGCTACTCGCCTTGGGAGGTCGCGTTCGAGCTGATCGTGATCTGGGTCGTGGTGTACATGGTGGTGCGGTTCGTGCAGGGGACCCGCGCGGCGGGGGCGCTCAAGGGGCTGTTCGTGATCGTGCTGCTGATCACGATCGCCTCGCGGTTCTTCGGATCCTCGCGGACGTTCCAGCGTCTGGGGGTGCTGCACGAGCAGTTCCTGGCCCTGGTCGCGGTGGCGCTGATCGTGATCTTCCAGCCCGAGCTTCGCCGGGCGCTGGTGCGCCTGGGCGAGGCGCCGTTCTTCCGGAGCAACCCCAAGGACGTGGCGCTCATCGTCGATCAGATCGTGGACGCGTCGCGTCACCTCTCCAAGGCCAAGTTCGGGGCGATCCTGGCGATCGAGCGTCAGGTCGGGCTCCGCGGGATCGTCGAGGGGGGGACGGTGCTCAACGCCGAGCTGTCCGCGCGGCTGCTCCAGACGATTTTTCATCCGGGGAGCGCGCTGCACGACCTCGGGGTGCTGATCAAGGGGCGGAGCGTGCACGCGGCGGGGGTGCAGTTCCCGCTGGCGGATCCCGGGGACATGCCCGACGCGACGCTGGGGTCGCGGCACCGGGCGGCCGTGGGGCTCTCGCGCGAGTGCGACGCGCTCGTGGTGGTCATCAGCGAGGAGACGGGGGGGATCCGGGTCGCCGAACGCGGGAAGCTGACGCATCCGCTCTCCCCCGACGAGCTGCGCACCGAGCTCAAGCATCGCCTGGGCAAGACGCTGGCCACGACGCGGAAGAGCTCGGTCGCGATGCCCTCGCCCCCGGACCCCGCGGGCGAGTCGCTGGCGGGAGCGGGGCACGACACCATCGCGGGGATGGCGGCGATCCCCGACGAGGCCCGCGAGCGCTAGAGCACCGCACGCCGAGCACCACACCCGGACACACTCGCCCATGATGAAGCATCTCTCGACGATCCTGGTGGTGACGCTGGTGACGGCGCTGGTGTGGATGTTCGCCGAGTCGGCCACGCTCCAGACGCGCGAGCTGGTCGCGGAGGTCATGCTCGACCCCGACCCCTCCGGCGAGCGCGTGGCGACGCTGGGGGGCGGGGAGCGCTCACGCCTCGTGCTGGTCGTCGAGGGCTCGCCCGCGGCGCTCGAGCGGGCCGACCGCCTGCTGCGGCGCCCGCTGCGGCTGTCGTCGGCGGCGATCCCGACCCAGCCCGGGAGCCACGTCGTGGACGCGGAGGGGCTGGTGCGTTCGCACCCCGAGTTCCGCCCGCTGGGCGCGACGATCAAGTCGTGCGAGCCGGGGACGCTCGAGGCCCTGATCGACGGGCTCACGACGCGCGACGCGAGCGTCCGCGTCGAGGTCGCGCGCGGGGAGCTCGACGGGCAGCCCGAGATCAAGCCCGCGCGGGTGCGGCTGCGCTTTCCCTCGCGACGGGCGGCGGACGTGGGCGAGGCGCCGGTCGTCACCGCGCTCATCGACGAGGCCCAATCAACGCGGCTCGTGCCCGGGCGACG
The DNA here is from genome assembly GCA_964614075.1 of uncultured Phycisphaeraceae bacterium. Taxonomy (GTDB): domain Bacteria; phylum Planctomycetota; class Phycisphaerae; order Phycisphaerales; family UBA1924. The sequence continues at coordinate 12,484 of CAZTJZ010000040.1, read as the reverse complement.
CGAGACCATCCCGGGCGTTCGGCTCTCTCCCCCCAAGCCCCTCGCGGGCGAGGCGCACGTGTCGATCTCGCCCCCCTTGGCCGAGGTCCAGCTCGCGGTGCGCGGGCTCACGAGCTCGGTGACGCTCCCCAGCGTGCCGGTGCATCTGCAGCTCGCGCCGGGCGAGCAGGCGAAGTGGGACATCACGCTGGACCCCAAGGACGAGTTCCTGACCGACGTGACGGTGACGGGCCCGAGCGAGCTCGTCCGCCAGATCCGGGAGAAGACCCTGAGCGTCGTGGGCGTGCTGTCGCTGTCGTACGAGGAGCTCGAGTCGGGGCGGGTGACCTCCAAGGACGTCTCGTTCTCGAACCTGCCTACGTCGCTGCGGTTCGAGTGCGCCGACCGGACGGTGAACTTCACGATCCGGAGGCGGGGGGGATGACGCCCGCGAGACGGGCGCGGCGCACGCGGGCCAGCACGCCGTGGCGGGGCGAGGCCACCGCGGCGAGCACGAACATCGCGAGCGAGACGGTCGCGATCATCCCGGCGACGGAGGTGTTCAGCCGCACCGCGAGGGCGTAGCCCGCGACGGCGCTGAGGGCGGCCAGGGCGCCCGACCACCACAGCATCCGCGAGAGCTTGTCGGTGATGAGGTGGGCGGTGGCGCCGGGGGCGACGAGCATCGCGACGACGAGGATCGATCCGACGGCCTCGAACGCCGCGACCGACGTCGCCGCCACCAGCGTCATGAGCCCGTAGTGCACGAGCGTGGCGCTGATCCCCATCGTCGTGGCGAGGTAGGGATCGAAGCAGACGATCTTGAGCTCCTTGAAGAAGACGACGATCAGCGTGAGGTTCACCCCCAGCGCGACCGAGAGCCACAGGAACGACCGCGGCACGCGCCCCCCCGCGAACGGGACCGTGTCGAAAGGGACAAACTCGATCAGCCCGTACAGCACGCACCCGGGGTCGAGGTCCACGTCGCGGGCCACGAGCGTGATGAGCAGCACCCCCACCGCGAAGAGCGTCGTGAACACCACGCCCATCGACGCGTCCTCGGGGACCTTGCCCCAGCGGCTCAGCCCCGCGGACAAGAGGGCCGTGAGCACCCCCACGACCATCGCACCCCCGAGCATGGCGAGGGGCTCGCGGCTGTTGGTCATCAGGAACGCGATCGCCAGCCCGGGGAGGATCGCGTGCGAGATCGCGTCGCCCAGCAGAGCCATCCGGCGCAGGACCAGAAAACACCCGACCAGCCCGCACGCCACCGAGCACAGCACGGCGGTGCCCACGGTCCAGAGATCATCGTCTCGGACTTCATAGCTCCCCACGCGGAACCAGAAAGAGCGACCGGCGTTCTGAGCCGGGGAAGTCTGGGCTGCGGCGGCGAGCGTGGTGGAGCTCAGACCCGCGGCGACGTCGCCCTGAGGCGCTCGCGCGAGCGCGGCGCGGGGCGTGGCGGCGAGACACAACGTCGCCACGAGCCAGAGCACAAGAGCGCCCGCACGCTTGGCCGGGGCCTGGATGGGGTGGGGCGACTCGGGCACGCCCTGCAGCGCGAGCACGCCCGGAAGCCGCCCCTGCTCGGCCAGGCGCGACTCGAGCTGGGCGATGACGCCCGCGGGGAGCACGTGCTCGATCTGGTCGGCGTCGCGGTCGACGTGGTCCGCCGCGATGTCCGCCTGCTCGATCAGGTAGAGCTCCCAGAGACGGTGGGCGCGCACGACGCGTGCGGCGGCGAGGCGACCCTCGCCCGTGAGCGTGTACCCGCCGTTCGCGGGGGCGATCAACCCCTCGCGGCGCGAGCGTGCCAGGACCCCGGGCGGGAAGGCCCCGTCCCGCGCCACGCCCGCCGGGCTCCAGATGGCGCCGAAGTCGCCCGTGCGTTCCATCGCCTCGTAGACGTCGCGGAGCAGGTTCTGCGTCGCGACCCGGCGTCGGAGCAGGCCCCGGCGGACCAGGTCCGCGATGAGCCCGCGCCGCGGGGCCGCGAGCAGCGAGATCGAGAAGATCGCCGCCGCCACGAGCACGATCAGGGGGCCCGTGGGCCACCCGCGGGAGAGCGCCCCCGCGGGGCTGGGGAGCGTGGCGCTCAGGGCCGTGCCCAGGAAGCCCGAGAGCCCGCCGAAGACCGCGGCGATGACGAGCATCGCGCCGAGCCTGTGCGTCCAGAAGCGGGCGGCGACCGGCGGGATCACCAGGAGAGCGACCATGAGCACCACGCCCACGGCGGGGAGCCCCACGACGGTGCACACGCACACCAGCCCCATGAGCAGAAGATCGAGCAGCAGCGTGGGCCAGCCCTGGCTCGACGCGAACTCTCGGTCAAAGCAGAGCACCTTGAACTCCTTGGCCAGGAGTGCGCACACGCCCAGCACGCCCGCCGCGACGCCCAGGATCAGTCGGGCGTCGTCGCGGACCATGCTCGCGGCCTTGCCGAAGATGAAGCTGTCGAGCCCCGCGCGGTTGCCCTCGGGCTGGTTCTGGATGAGGCGCGAGAGGACAATCCCCAGCCCGAAGAACCCGCCGATGGCCATGGCGATGGCGGCGTCCTCCTTGATCCGCGTGAAGTTCTTGACGAGGGAGACAAACGCGGCAGCGAGCACGCCGAAGACCGTCGCCCCGATCAGGAACGCCGCGAAGTTCCGCTCGCCCACGACGAAATAGGCCGTGCACACGCCCGGGAGCGCGGCGTGGGCCACGGCATCGCCCACGAGGGATCGCTTGCGGAGAACCGCGAAGGACCCGATCACCGCCGCCGCCACGCCCAGCACGGTGGCGCCCAGAAGCACCACGCGGGTGTTCGCGTCCTGCAGAGAAAGGAGGCGGATGAACTGGTCCACGCGGTTTCTTCCTTAGAGCCCCTGTCGGCGCACCGCGTCGATGGCCTCGTCGAGGATCGTCAGCCGCCCGCCGTAGGTCTTCTGGAGGTTCGACGCCGTAAACGTGCTCTCGACCGGGCCCGCGGCGACGAGGCGCATGTTGAGCAGCACCACGTGATCAAAGTACTCGGCGACGGTCTGGAGATCGTGATGCACCGCGATCACCGTCCGCCCCGCGGCGCGCATCTCGCGCAGCACCTCCACGATCGCCTTCTCCGTCGCGGCGTCCACGCCCGCGAAGGGCTCGTCCATGAAGTACAGGCGGGCGTCCTGCGCCAGGGCCCGCGCCAGGAACACCCGCTGCTGCTGACCCCCCGAGAGCTGGCTGATCTGACGCGACGCGAAGTCCTGCATCCCCACCTTGCGCAGGCAGTCCATCGCCACGCCCCGGTCGTGCGCTCCCGGACGGCGGACCCAGCCCAGACGCCCGTACCGCCCCATGAGCACGACGTCGAGCGCGTCGACGGGAAAATCCCAGTCCACCGTCTCGCGCTGCGGCACGTAGCCGATCATCGGCCGCGCCCGACGCAGCGGCTTCCCGAAGATCTCGATGCGCCCGCTCGCGAGGGGCACCAGGCCCAGCGCCGCCTTGAGCAGCGTGGACTTGCCCGCGCCGTTTGGTCCCACGATCGCGACGAGCTTCCCGGCCGGGAAGGACACGTCCACGTCCCACAGGACGGGTTTCCGGTGGTACGCGACGGTGACATCGTGCACCTCGACGCTGATCGCGGGCGTCGTGGCCACGGGCTCGAGGGTCGAGGCTGTATCGCGGTCGCCCATCGGCTAGTTTCCTTTCGCCGGGATCGGGACCGGGATTGGAGCCGGCGCCGCGGCGAACCGCGCGAGGTACGCCCCGACCCGCCCGGGCTTGGACTCGGGCACGCGCCCGCCCAGGGCCCGCGCGATCGCGTCCACGTTGTGGACCACCATGCCCACGTAGGTCCCCTCGGGCGTGCCGGGCTTGCCCATCGCGTCGCTGTACAGCTCCCCGCCCACGCGGATGGCGTGCCCTCGACCCTTCCCGCCCTCGATCAGCGCGTCGATGGTCTTGCGCGGGACGCTGCTCTCGACGAACACCGCGGGCACCTTCCGCGACACGAGCAGCTCGACGAGCGCGTTGATGTCCTGGAGGCTCGCCTCGCTGTCGGTGCTGATCCCCTGGATCGCGAGGACCTCGATCCCGTACGCGCGCCCGAAATACCCGAACGCGTCGTGCGCCGTCACCAGCACGCGGTTCGCGGGCGGGATCGACGCGATCGTCGACTTGGCGTACTCGTGCAGCTCGGCGAGGACCGCGGCGTACTCCGCCGACGACCGCGCGTACGCCCCCTTCCCCGCGGGATCCCGCTCCGCGAGGGCACGCTCCACACGCCCCACGACCGTCCGCCACAGCTCCACGTCGAACCACACATGCGGGTCGTAGTGCCCCGCGAACTCGGGCGGTTCGCGCAGGCGTGACGGCTCGATCGTGTCGGTCACCTGCACCACCGTCCGACCCGCGGCCATCTTCACAATCACGTCCGCCATCCGGCCCTCAAGATGCAGCCCGTTGTACAGGATCACGTGCGCGTCGGACATCATCCGCACGTCGCCCGGCGAGGCCTTGTACAGGTGCGGGTCCACGCCCTCGCCCATCACGCCCGTGACCTTGACGCGGTCCCCGCCGACCTCTCGCGCCACGTCGGTGATCATCCCGATCGTGGCGACGACCCGGAGCGGGCCGTCCGAAGCCGGCGCGGGCTCGGAGCGGGCACGCAGCGCCATCGTGAAGCCCGTGACGCCGATGACGAGCGCCGCCGCGGCGAGCCCGAGCTTCAGCATCATCGAGGATTGAGCGTGTTCGGACATGTCGTTCACCGCCTTCCCGCAGGGGCGTAACCCACACGATCGATCGACGCTAGAACCGAAGCGAAACCCCCACAAACCCGCCCAGATCCTCCGCGGCCTGGGTGACCCCCACGCGAACGCCCCCGTCGAACTGCACATCGGGGGTCACGCCGTAGGTTACTCCGGCGTCGAGGTACCCCCGGTAGTTCTCGTCGCCGCTAACGCTCGCGAAGCCCGCGTACTCGACGTAGCCCGCGAGGTCGCCCCAGATCTCGCGTCCGATCGTGGCCGTGTGGACGAAGTCCACGACGTAGCGGTCATCATCCGAGGATCGGACGAAGTCGATCTCGCCCATGAGCCCGAGGTTGCACCCGCCGGGAAGGGCGATGGCCAGCGGCACGATGACCCCGCCCTCGACGTTGCCGCTCCCCCGGTCGCCCGAGGTGGGAAAGGTCACAAAGGGCATGACCGCGAGCGCGGTGTCCCCGGCGTCGTTGCCCCAGAGGTTGATCTTGAGCCGCACGAGCGTGTCGCCGAAGCCCTGGGTCGTCTGGGTGCTGCCGCCCGCCTGATCGCTGGTCCTCTCGCGCGTGAAGGGGTCGACCCCGAGCTGCACGTCCACGTTGTGAAGCAGACCCACCTTGAGCAGAAGGGGAGCGACGGCGAGCGTCCGCGTAGTCTGCTCGTTGCCCGGATCGCCGCGCTGGTCGTAGGCATAGTCCACCAGCGACATCTCGACCTGGAAGTGCCCCGCGTCCACGGTGTACGCGCTCTCGGTCGTGTCGGGGCGATCGGTGCTCAGGGGCCGCATCAACTCCCTCGGCACGGGGTGGAACAGGTGATACGCCGACTTGCCGGGCGGGGTATTGGGAGTGTCGCCCCATGCCGGGCACGCCACCAGACAGATCGAAGCCAGACCGACGGGGGCCGCGTCGAAAAGCGCGTGCCCCATCGCCCAGGCGGCACGTCGCCCCCCGAGACGGTCGAGCGTGATGTTCTGACGTGCCCGCATTCGTGCCCCGGGGAGTGCGTTTCGCCGCAAAGTTTGACGACTCAAAGTTTACCACGCGCCCATCTCAAGTCAAGAGACCTCGATGGCCACGCTCCCGAGAGCTACCATGCCCCGGAGGTGGATCCCGTGGCCAGCGAGGCGGTGGAGAACTACATCAAGGCGATCTACGTCCTGGGGCGGGAGTCCCCGACGGGCGAGGCCGGGATGTCGCGCATCGCCGCCGCCGTCGGGGTCACGACCGGGACCGCAACGACGATGGTGAAGAAGCTCGCCTCGGGCAAGCTCGCCCGCTACGAGCGGTTCGGGGGCGTGACGCTGACGCCCAAGGGGACCAAAGCCGCCCTCGATATTCTGCGTCGTCACCGTCTCGTCGAGACGTTCCTGGTCCAGACGCTGGGACTGGACTGGTCGGTCGTGCACGACGAGGCCGAGCGGCTGGAGCACGCCATCTCGCCCCGGGTTCTGGACGCGCTCGACCGCCACCTGGGGCGCCCGGGCGTGGACCCCCACGGCGATCCGATCCCCGCGCCCAACGGAGCGCTCGCCGAGCCGCGGACCGCGCCGCTGTCGGCGTGCGCGCCCGGCGCGACCCTCACCGTCGCCCGGGTCCTGGACCAGCGCGAGGAGTCGCTGCGGTTTCTTCACCGCCACGGGCTGGGGGTCGGCGCCACCCTCAAGATCATCGCCACCGAGCCCGGCGCGGGGACCATCGTCGTCGCCAACAGCGAGGGCGCCCGCGTCGCCCTCAGCGAGCAGGCGGCACGCCAGGTCATGGTCCGCCCCGGCGAACGCGAGGGCGGCGCTACGGCTCGACCTCGAACTCTCGCTCGATCTTGAACGAGCGGGTGAGCGTCCTGGTGATGACTCCCGTGAGCTCGACGTGGACCTCGCCCTCGATCCGCAGGCGGACCGTGGGCGCCGACGTGGACACGTAGTAGTCGCGAGACGCCGAGTATCGCATCTGGCCCCCCGATCCCAGTCGGCTGCGCCGGTTGCCGGACTCCCAGAGCGGCGCCGGGGTGCTCGAATCGTCGATCCTCACGACGCTGGGCCCGGGCGCGTGCGCCGCCGCAAACATCCGCCGCCCCGCGCGGTCCATGGTGATCTCCAGCCCGAACGACGCCGAGTGCCCTTTCTTGAGCTTCTCGGGGATGATCGGGGTCAGCGTGATCGCCTGGTTCACGAAGCGGTCGAGCATGGCCTCGGTCAGGTTGCCCGCTCCGCCCGCGGCAGCGAGAAACTCGCCCCACGCCGAGATCCACACGCCCTGCGGGTCGCCCTGGCGCTCCAGCGCGTGCTCCGCGGCCTTCTCGATCGTGGCCTGGCTGAGCGTGCCCGCGACCAGGCGCGAGGTCATCTCGTCGATCGCGCGGGTGGACTGCGGGACCGCCGCCTTCGCGATCCGGAGCAGCGCCGCCTCGGGCAGGTGCGCGTAGATGTTGACACGCCCGGAGAGGAGCACGCCCCCGCCGACGACCCCGCCCAGCACGAGCAGAAGCACCACGATCCCGGCACAGAGAAGCCCGCGCCGGCGACGCCGCGCCCCGATCTCCACGGCCCGGGCCCGGTGCAGCTCCTGCCCGCACTCCGGGCAGCGCGGGGGCAGAGGCTCGAGCCCCACGAGATCAAACCGGCATCGCCGGCAGATCGGGTGGTCGTTGACCGCCCGCCCGCGCCACCCCAGGCGCACGAGAACCACGCCCAGCGCCATGATCGCCAGCAGCACGAACAGCAGGGGTGTCAACGCGGCCCAGGAAGACCCCATGCGGGATGTTCCCCTTCACAGCGCCACTACGGAGCCTGGCGACGATGCTCGTGGCGCACGATCGACCCGGTGTTGAGGTACACGATGTCCTCGGCGACGTTCTTCATGAGGTCGCCCACCCGCTCGAGCTCGCGCCCGACGCGGTAGACGAGCATGCCCGTCGCCATCGCGGGCTCCCCGCCTCCCTCCAGGCGCACGAACTCCATGATCTCGTCGAACAACCGCTTGTCGAGCTGGTCGATGATCTCGTCGCCCGCGACGATGCGCTGGGCCGCCGACGGGTCCTCGTCGAGCACGGCGCGCATGAGATCGTGGCAGAAACTCGGGACGCGCTGGCCCAGCTCCGCCAGGGCGGTGGGCCATCTCGGGACCGGCAGCCCCGGCCGAAGCTTGCTGATCCGCACCACGGTCTTGGCGATCGAGGTCGCGTGGTCGGCCACGCGTTCGATGTCCGAGTTCACCTTGAGGATGAACGTGACCACCCGGAAGTCCCGCGCGAAGGGATGGTGCAGCGTGAGCAGGTCGTAGCACTCCTGCTCGATCTTCACCTCTTCCTCGTCCACGCGGTCGTCCTGGCTGCGGACGCTCCGCCCCGCGTCGGCGTCGAGCGTCCAGAGCGCCGCCAGGGCCGACTCCAGCATCCCGATGGCCATCGTCGCCTCTCGGACGAGCCGGCGCTTGAGCTGCACCACACGCCGCTCGAACGACGTCCCCGAGCGTTCGGGCGTCGCGTCGAACCGTGCTGGCTGGCCTTCCGTGGGCATGTCGAGCGTTCCTCGCCTTGGGTCCATGTTATGGTCGCCGGGGCACGGGCGCTCGCGCGGGCGCCGGGGTGTCGCTCTCGGGGTTTTCACTCGTGCCGCAGAGCCTGTGGCGGAGCACCCGCAGCAGCGTCTCGGGCTCCTGGTAGTTGTCGGGCAGACGCAGGTACACCTCCGAGTCCGCGCCGCCGTCCTTGGGGGGCGGGAGCACGCTGACGCGCAGCGCCGTCGCGGCCTTGGACTCGCGCAGCGCTCTCGCCAGGGGCTCGGGGTCCCTGGCCAGGAAGACCGCGTCCTTCTCGCGGATCGTGACCGTCGAGACGCCCAGCCCGGAGAGCGCGATCCGCAGCTCGGCGAGGTCGAAGAGCCGCTGCGTGGGGCGGGGCGGCTCGCCGTACGCCGCGCCGAGGTCCGTCCGGCACCGCTCCAGCTGCTCGGCGGTCGTCGCGGTGGCCAGCCGCCGGTACGCCTCCAGGCGGCGCGGGTCGGAGGGGACATACCCGCGGGGGATCACCCCGCTCACCCCGATCTCGACGCTGACGCTCCCCGCCGTCTTGGGCGCGGGCTCGCTCTTGAGCTCGCGCACCGCGTTCTCGAGAAGGTGGCAGTACATCTCGTAGCCCACCGCGGCGATGTGCCCGGACTGCTCCGCTCCCAGGATGTTCCCCGCCCCGCGGATCTCCAGGTCACGCATCGCGATCTTGAACCCCGCCCCGAGCATCGAGTATTGCTCGATCGCCTTGAGACGCTTCTGCGCGATCTCCTTCACCGTCTTGTCCGGGGGAAGCAGGAGATAGCAGTACGCCCGGTGCTTGCTCCGCCCGACGCGCCCGCGGAGCTGGTGCAGGTCCGCCAGCCCGAACGCGTCGGCCCGGTTCACGATCATCGTGTTCGCGCTCGCGATGTCGATCCCCGACTCGATGATCGTCGTCGACACCAGCACGTCCGCCTCGCGACGCATGAACTTCAGCATGACCTCCTCGAGCTCGTGGGGCGGCATCTGCCCGTGCCCCACCACGATCCGCGCCTCGGGCACCAGCCTCTGCACCTCGTCCGCAACGCTCTTGATGTCGTAGACGCGGTTGTGCACGAAGAACACCTGCCCGTCGCGCGAGAGCTCCCGCGCAATCGCCTGCTGGATCCGCCGCTCGTTGTAGGGGATCACCTCCGTCACGATCGCCCGCCGGTCCAGGGGCGCCGTCGTGAGGCTGGAGATGTCGCGCAGCCCAAGCATCGCCATGTGCAGCGTGCGCGGGATGGGCGTCGCCGAGAGCGTGAGCACGTCCACGGTGAGTCGCAGGCGCAGCAGCTGCTCCTTGTGCTCCACGCCGAAACGCTGCTCTTCGTCCACGATGACCAGCGCTAGGTCCGCGAAGCGCACGTCCTGCGACAGGAGCCGGTGCGTCCCGATGATGACGTCCACGTGCCCCTTGCGCAGCGCCGCGAGGATCTCGTTGCTCTCCTTCCCGCTCTTGAACCGCGAGAGGCTCTCGACGCGAAAGGGATACCCCGCGAACCTCGATCGGAACGTGCGCTCGTGCTGCTCGGCCAGCACGGTCGTCGGGACCAGGACCGCCGCCTGCTTCCCGAACTCGCAGCACTTGAACGCCGCCCGGATCGCCAGCTCGGTCTTCCCGAACCCCACGTCGCCGCACACCAGCCGGTCCATCGGCCTCGCCGAGTGCATGTCGCGCTTGATCTCCGCGATCGCCGCGAGCTGGTCCTCGGTCTCGGTGTACGGGAACTCGGCCTCGAACTCCTTCTGCCAGGGCGTGTCGCCCGGGAACTGCACCCCCGGGACGTGCTCGCGCGCCGCGCGCACCCGGAGCATCTCTGCCGCCAGGTCCTTCACGCTCTCCGCCGTGCGCTCCTTCTGGTTCTTCCACTTCTGCCCCCCCAGGGTCGAGAGCGGCGGCTTGCCCGAGAACCCCCCGATGTACTTCTGCACCTTGTCGATCTGGGCCGCGGGCACGTGAAGCCGGCTGCGCCCCGCGAACTCCAGCGTGAGGTACTCCTCCTGCTCCGGCTCGCGCTTCCTGGCGTTCGCCGCGAACGCCGCGGGCACCTCCCGGGGCTTCATGAGCGTGAGCCCGCTGAAGAGCGCGATCCCGTGGTCCTGGTGCACGACGTAGTCCCCGACCTGGAAGTCGAGGAACGTGTCCATCGCCCGCCCGGCGCGCAGGCGCGTCGCGCGCCGACGCACCGTGAAGCGGTTCAAGAGCTCGTGGTAGGGCACCAGCAGCAGGCGCTCGTTCCCCCGCGCCCACGCGAACCCCCGGTGCACGTACGCCCCGACGCTCGCGACCCGTGCCTGGTGCTCGGGCGCCAGCTCACGAATCAGCTCGCCGAAACGCTGACGCTCCCCCTCGTTCTGGCAGGCGACGACGACGCGCGCCTCGCCCGCCAGCCCCGCGAGCTCTCGCACGGCGTTCTCGGCGTCCTTGTCGAACGTCGGGCACACCCCGCCCCCGAGCTCGATCCGTGTGTCCACCGACGACGCGCCCGCCGAGAACTGATTGAACTCCGCGAGCCCGCGGAAACGAGACTCCAGAATCTTGAGCACCGCGGGCGGGCCCGAGAGACCCACGCCGCTGACCGCACGCTCGAAGTACCCGCGCCCCTGCTCCACGACCTCCAGCGTCTCCACGAGCATCGCCACGCTCTCGCGCGGGAGCAGCTCGAGGAAGTTCACACTCGTCTTTTCGTCCGACGCGAGCTCGGCCTTCGCCGCCAGAAGCTCCACCCCCGACACCGACCGGTCCGAGCCCATCGTCTCGATGTCCACCTCGGCGATCCGCTCGAGCTCGTCCCCGAAGAACTCCAGCCGCACCGGCATCCCGGGGTCCGCCAAGGGCAACCCGTTCCTTTCCGGCGCCACACCCCCGCCCCCGCCGGGCGGGAAGATGTCCACGATCCCGCCACGCACCGCGAACTCGCCCGCCTCCTCGATCGCCTCGACGCGCGTGTACCCGGCGTGGTTCAGCCACGCGAGCAGCCCGCCCAGCTCCACACGCTCGCCGACGCGCACGCTCCGCACCAGCCCCGCGATCGCGCCCGGGCCCGGCACGAGCTGCATCAGCGCCTGGATCGGGCACACCAGCACCCCCGGCACGTCCCCGGTGCTCACCCGCCGCACCACGCCCAGCCGCTCCGCGAACAACTCCAGGCTCACGTTGGTCTCGCCGGGGAGCACCTCCAGCGCCGGCACGCGCGCCGCCGACACCCCCATCCCCGCCAGCTCCTCGACCATCTCGTCCGCGTCGTCGAGGTGCGCCACGACCACGATCACCGGGCGCGACGCCAGCCGGTGCACCGCCGCGGCCACGAACGACGGCGCCGACCCGCACGCCCCCGTGGCCACCACGCGCGAGCCCTCGCCCAGCGCGCGCGCCAGCCGCACCACCTCGGGGTCCTCCGCGATGAAGGAAATCGCCTCCAAACGCCCGCTCCAAAACGCCCGCGCCCCGCCCGAGCCCGAAAGGGCCCGACCGGGTCGCCGCGGTCCAGCATCAGGGCGATCCTACGGGCGAAGCCCGCTCGCGGCTCCAGTACCCTCGTCACCGCAAACAAGCAAAGTGCCGAAGAAAAACCCCGGAGCGTGGCGCCCCGGGGCTCGTGTGGATGCCCACGGTTCCTGGGTGAAGCGCGTCGCGGGAGCCTACTTCTCTTCCTTCACCTTGTACTCGGCGTCGATGACATCGTCCTTCTTCCCCCCCGAGTCTCCGCCCGCCCCGGAGCCCGTTCCCGCTCCCCCCGACTTCGCCGCGTCGTACATGACCTTCCCCAGCTCCATGCTGGACTTCTCGAGCTCGGTGACCGCGGCCTGGATCGCGGACTTGTCGTCGGTCTTGAGCTTGCCCTCCAGGTTCGAGATCGCGCTCTCGACCTTCCCGCGGACCTCCGCCGAGACCTTCCCGCCGTGCTCCTCGAGCGCCCGACGCGTCTGGATCACCAGCGCGTCCCCGCGGTTCTTGAGGTCCACGAGCTCGCGCCGCGCCTTGTCCTCGGCGGCGTGCTCCTCCGCGTCCTTCTTCATCCGCTCGATCTCGCCCTTGTCCAGCCCGCCGCTGTTGGTGATCTTGATGTCGGCCTTCTTGCCCGTCGCCTTGTCCGTCGCCGTCACCGTCAGGATCCCGTTGGCGTCGAGCGCGAACTCGACCTCGATCTGCGGCACGCCGCGGGGCGCGGGAGGGATCCCCGAGAGATCGAAGTTCCCCAGCGTGCGGTTGTCCTTGGCGAACTCGCGCTCGCCCTG
>CAZTJZ010000039.1:0-25748 GCA_964614075.1 uncultured Phycisphaeraceae bacterium | reverse complement strand
CGCCCCCGCAAGAGCTACGAGGGCAACCCGCTCACCTACCGCGTCACGCGCCTCGCGAACCCCGAGGCCAAGGACGTCATGATCGACCAGGTCGTCTTCCGCGAGAACACCGAGGGCTCCTACGGCGGGGTCGAGTTCTTCCCGCTGCCCGAGCCGGTCTACACGGCGCTCTGCGCGAACCCCAAGATGAAGCCGTGGAAGGACAAGGGGCTGGAGAACGTCGCGCTCTCCACGCGCATCGTGAGCGTGCAGGGGTGCACAAACATCTGCCGCCAGGCGTTCGAGCACGCGAAGAAGACGGGGCGCAAGCGCGTCACGCTCGTCGAGAAGCCCAACGTGCTGCGCGAAACCGGCGGGTTGATGACGCGCATCTTCCGCAAGCTGGCCGAGGAATACAAGAGCGCCGGCATCTGGGCCGACGAGGCCAACATCGACGCCATCTGCATGTGGATGTTCAAGAACCCGCAGGACTACAGCGTGATCGTCGCCGAGAACATGTTCGGCGACATCGTGAGCGACCTGTGCGCGGGGCTCGTGGGCGGGCTGGGCTTTGCGCCCAGCGCGAACCTCGGCGACAAGTACGCCGTGTTCGAGCCCACGCACGGGAGCGCGCCCAAGTACGCCGGGCAGTACAAGGTGAACCCGCACGCGATGCTGCTCACGGCGAAGATGATGCTCGACTGGCTCGGCGACGGGCATGGCGGGGGCGGGGCCAAGGAAAAGGAAATGGCCAAGCGCCTCGAATCCGCCGTCGCCCGCGTCATCCAGGAAGGAAAGGTCAGGACCTACGACATGGGCGGAAAGAACACGACCACCGAGGTCGCGAAGGAAGTGGCGAGGCACTTGGGTTGAGCCATGGGGCGGGCGCCCCCTGAGGCCGGGCGCGTCCGCCCTACGCTTCGGTGCATGATGGATCGACGACGGCTCCCGGGCCTCGTGGCGGCGGCGCTGATGTGCCCGCCCGCGCTCGCGCAGCCTGTGGACAAGGCCGCGCGCGAGCAGGCCAACGCGGCCCTTGTGGCCGAGGCCAAGGCGCACCGCGAGTCTTGGATTGACCTCCCCGCCGACGACGTGCGGGCCCACCCCGACGCCGCTCGATTCCCGGGCTCGATCGCGTCGGACGCCCCGCGCCTCGCTCGCGTCGCCATCGGCGTTCCGCTCGACCCGATCCGCTGGCGCGCCAAGGCACGCTGGTGGCATCCGACGGGGCTCTACGCGCCCTCGGGCGAAGCCATCTCGATCGAAGTCCCCGAGGACGCACGCGGCGCCGGGCTCTTCGTGCGCGTTGGCGCGCACCAGGACAACAGCAACCCGAAGGCCGCCAGCTTCGGGCGCACCCCCGCGAACCTCACTCATTCCTGGGCGCTGGACCGGGAGCAGGTCCGCGTCGCCAACCCCTTCGGCGGCCCGATCTACATCGAAGTGCCGCGGCGTGCCGAAGGCCCCCACACCGCGCCCACACCCCGCCCCGCCCTCGGCGCGACCGTCCACATCTCCGGCGCCGTCGCGGCGCCGATGTTCGTCCTCGGGAGGACAACCCCCGAGGAGTGGCTCGAGGCGCGCCGCGCCCCCGCCCCCTGGGCCGAGCTGGTCAGCGATCACATCGCCCTCACGGTCCCGTCGGACCAGGTGCGCGGCATGACCAGCCCGGCGGAGCTCATGCAGTTCTGGGAACAAAGCGCGACGCTGGTGCACGAGCTCGGCGCGGGCGAGTTCACCGCCGAGCGCTTGGTCTGGGACCCCGCGATCTCCGCCGGGTCGATGCACAGCGGGCACCCCATCATGTGCCAGGGCGGGCTCGACGCGATCGTGAACCTCGAGAAACTGCGCGCGGGGGACGTCTGGGGTTTCTTCCACGAGATGGGGCACAACCAGCAATACGGCGGCTGGACTCCCAAGGGCCAGGGCGAGGTGACGTGCAACTGGTTCCCCATGTACGTCCGAAGCCAGGGCCTGGGCCTGCCCCCGTTCGATCGCGCGGAACAATGGACCAAGCCCGACGCGCCGATGCCTCGCGGGGAGATCGGCACCGCAAACCCCGGCGGCCAGGGGCACTTCGTCGCGCTCCGGATCTGGCGCCAGATCCAGGAGGAGTTCGGCTGGGCGCCCTTCCGCACGGTCATGAAGGAGATCCGCGCGCCCGACTATCGAGCGCCCGCGACCGACGAGGCCAAGTGGGACGACCTCCTCGAGCGATTCTCACGCGCGACCCAACGCGACCTCTCGCCGCACTTTGTCGCCTGGGGCGCCGAGGTCTCAACGCCCGGCCTCGCCCGCGCCGCGGCACTCGGACTTCCGACCTGGGCCCACCAAGAAGCGCCGGGAAGGTAGAGCGCGGAAGACTGCCCGTGCTCCCAAGCACGCGGCCCGGCCCCGCGGCGCGAAAGAAGGGGACCCGGCCGCGCGTTGAAGCCCGCCGTCGCCCGCGTCATCAAGGAAGGAAAGGTCAGGACCTACGACATGGGCGGAAAGAGCACGACCGCCGAAGTCGCGAATGAAGTGGCGAGGCAGCTCGGCTAGACGCCCGCACGATGAACCACAACCTTCTCATCGCCCTGCCGCTCCTGCGGATCACGTCCTCCGCCCACGCGGAGGCGTTCTACTGCGGGCGCCTGGGCTTCACACTCGAGTCCGCCAATCGACCCTCGCCGCCCGCGCGCGATCCGGCGTTTCTGTGCGTCGTGCGCGACGCAGTGCGCCTGCACCTTTCCTCGCACACCGGCGACGGCGTCTTCGGCAGCGCCGTGGGCATCTGGGTGCAGGACGTCGACTCGCTCCATGCCGAGTTCTTCTCCCGCGGCGTCGCCATCGCGCTCCCGCCCACCGACCAGACCTGGGGCAACCGCGAGATGTACATCCGCGATCCCGACGCCAACACGATCCGGTTCATGCAAGCGTGCCGGTGAATGTGGGCGTCGAAATTCGACTCGCCGCGTGGCGCCGCACGGCAACTCTCCCCGCCACGATCGCACCGGTGTGATAACATCTCGTCACCGACGTGGGCGAGACCCAAGCCCTCAAGACCCGTCTGCCGGCACACGATCCTCACGGAACGCACCTCCATCTTCCTTCCGCAACGCGGACGCGGCATAGCATGAGATGTCTTGAAGCGTCGTGAGATCAGTTCGCTCGCGGGCTCGTTGTCCCAGCATCTGGTCTCGCGGAACAACGAGATTGCTGGCGCTTGGGGAATCGGTGTGCTCTGCACCGCGGCGAAGCGGAGCGGGGCACCACACTTCCACTTCAAGATCGAACCCGGAGCACCGTTGGTCATCGGCGGCTACGAAGCCACGCGCTCACGCCGGGTGACGGGCAAGCTGGTCAAGTTCCATCTCGACTCGATCGAGTGCCGCCTCTCTTTCGTCGAGAGCGGCCGATACGCGCACGGTGCCGAGAAGTACACCTGCGAAGTCACCGTGACGGTCACTCAAGGAGACCGGACGGGCACGGGCGTGTGCCGCGTCGAGTGCTGGCCGCACGAAGTATCACGGGAACTCCCGCGGGCCGGCCCCGGGAATGTCCGAACGGATTGGCTGCAACGACTGAGACGGCCCTTCGGATGAGAATCTCCTCCGCTCGGGCGCGTCGCTCGACGCATCATGAACCACACGCACCGCGCCCGGCGCGCGAGAGCCGGCTTTGCCTCGGTGGCGCGCGTTTCTTGCCCGCCCGACCGCCGGCGCTCTGCCCCGACTCAGCCCGCTCTAGAATCGCTCCATGAACGAACGCAAGTCTCGCCGTTCCGTGCTGATCATCGTGCTGGCGTTGATCCTGCTCGCCGCGTTGTTCTTCCTGGTGAGGTGCGTGCGGCAGCCCAAGCCCGCCCCCGCTTCGCCCCAGGCCCAGACCACGCCGACGCCCGCGGCCCCGGCTCCCAGCGCTCCATCCGCGCCCTCTGATCCCGAGCCCGCGGAAGTGCTCACTCCCGCCACGCTCACCGGGCCCGCCCGGGTGACCGCGGGCGCGGAGTTCCAGGTGAGCTGGACGGGCCCGAACAACGCGGAAGACTTCGTCACGATCGTCCTCAAGGACGCGCCCCCGACCGCGTACGCCAGCCACGCCAACACCAAGCTGGGCGCCGCGCTCACCCTCACCGCGCCGATGGACGCGACGGGGAGCGACGCGGCCAAGGCCGGCTACGAACTCCGCTACGTCACGGGGAAATCACGCACGCTGCTGGGGCGAGCGCCGATCGAGGTCGTCGCCGCGGGCGCCGCCATCGACGCGCCCGCCGAGGCGGTCGTGGGCTCGACGATCGACGTCCGCTGGACCGGGCCCAACAACAAGGGCGACTACATCACCATCACCCCGCCGGACTGGACCGACGAGAAGTACGGCCCCTACGCCGACACCTCCGCGGGCTCGCCGCTGAGCCTCCGGATGCTCGCCGACGCCGGGGCGGCCGAACTCCGCTACGTGAGCGGACAGGGGCGGAAGGTGTTGGCGCGTCGCCCCATCACGCTCGTCCCGGCGCAGGTAACGCTCACGGCGCCCGACCAGGCCGTCGCCGGCTCGACGATCAGCATCGCGTGGACCGGGCCCAACAACAGCGGAGACTACATCACGATCGTCGAACCCTCCGCGACGGACGAGAAATACGGTAACTACACCAACACGTCCGCGGGCGCGCCGCTGAACCTCCTGATGCCGATCATGAACGGCAAGGCCGAGCTTCGCTACGTCATGGAGCCGGGGCGCAAGGTGCTGGCGCGCCGGGCCATCTCGATCGTGCCCGCGGTGATCACGCTCTTGGCCCCGGAGGAGTGCCGCGCGGGCGAGCCCGTGAGCATCACCTGGACCGGGCCCAACCACGCCGGAGACTACATCACGATCGTGCCCAAGAGCATGCCCGATGAGAAGTACGCGGCGTACGCGAACACCAACGCGGGCTCGCCGCTCCGCGTGAACGCGCCCAAGGAGACGGGCGACGCGGAGATCCGATTCGTCGCGGGGCAGGGCGGAAGGGTGCTGTCGAGGCGCGCGATCCGCGTGAAGTAAGACAACGGCCCCGAGCCCGGCGGAGGTGACCAGAGGCGCCGGGGGGGTGCTTCGGCGCCGCGCGATTCCATGGTTCCGAGAACCACAACGGGAAGACCCCCCGATCGACGGCCAGGACACCGGCAGCACCGGGCACGGTTCGCTTATGGCTGCTGCGGTCAAGCCCTGACCAGGTTCACGACCACACCCGTGCACCGGGCCCGGCCGTCGATCGGAGGGTCCCCCTCACACTAGCCGTTCCCGCACCCGATCGCCACTCCCCCGCGTACGGATACCATGAGCCCAGCGCCGCCCGCCCCGGGGTCGAATGGGTGAGGAGGCCGCCGGACGCGCCGCGTCCTCTTCGTGGAGCCCCGCGTGAGCCAACGACACGAACACGCCAAGAGCGAGCAAGGCGCCGATCCCCACGCGCTGCGGTCCTCCGTCCAGGACCCCGCCGCCGCCCTGGCCCGCCAGCGCGCCACCCTCCTGCGCTTCGTCCGCCTCACCTTCCTCGTCCTCTTCGCGACCATCGTGCTGCTCTACGTCTTCTCCCCGGGCGACAGCCCGGGCAAGCAGCAGTGGTTCCTCCAGCGCTCCGAGAGCGGGCTCGAGGTCAACGCCAGCAACTGGCCCGTCACCATCATCGTCTGCTTCGTCGCGGCGTTCATCGTCTTTCTCATCGACCGCCTCACGCCCCGCAAGAAGATCGGCACACTCTTCTCCGTCTTCTTCGGGCTCCTGGGCGCGATGCTCGCCACCGCCGCCCTCGGGTTCGTCATCGACCTCGTCGTGAACTCGTGGATGGACAACGCCAAGGCCGCCGAGACCATCAAGCCCCTCGTCACCCTCATCAAGGTCCTCCTGGGAATCTCGCTGGCGTACCTGGGCGTGACCACCGTCCTCCAGACGCAGGACGACTTCCGCCTCGTCATCCCCTACGTCGAGTTCGCCAAGCAGATCCGCGGCGCCAAGCCCATGCTCCTCGACACCTCGGCCCTCATCGACGCCCGCATCGTCGACATCGCCGCCACCAACCTCATCCAGTCCTCCATCGTCATCCCGCGATTCGTCATCGCCGAGCTCCAGCAGCTCGCCGACTCGGGCGACGCCATGAAACGCGCCCGCGGACGCCGAGGGCTCGACGTCATCCAACGCCTCCAACGCTCACCCGGGCTCGACATCACCGTCGAAGAATCCTCCACCGTCGGGAAGGGCGTGGACCAGAACCTCGTCGAGCTCGCCCGGCGGATCTCGGGCATGATCGTCACCACCGACGTCGCCCTCGCCCGAATCGCCGCGATCCACCAGGTCCCCGTCCTCAACATCAACGACCTCGCCAACGCCGTTAAGCCCAACGTCCTCCCGGGCGAATCCATCACCATCAAGCTCATCCGCCCCGGCGAGCAGCCCGGCCAGGCCGTGGGATATCTCCCCGACGGGACCATGGTCGTCGCCGAGGACGGCGAGCACGACATCGGACGCCAGGTCAGCCTCACCGTCACCTCGGCCCTGCAGACCTCCGCCGGCCGCCTCATCTTCGGACGCGTCGGCGGGCCCAGCCCGGCCCATCAGCCGCCCCGCGCCCTGGAACCCCTCAAGCGCGACGACAAGCCCGACGACAAGGACGCCTCGGGGTTGGCCGTCGAGCTCCCCGCCGACTCGGGCTCGCACGACGCCATCTCCGACTCGGGCGCCCCGATCGATCCCTCCCGCCCGCGCTCGCCCTTCCCGCCCAAGCCCCCGCGCTCGCTCCGCGGCAACTCCCCCCGAAACCCGCGCCGGTAACCCGCCCCACAATCGAGATCGACCTCAGCACCCGCCCTCGAACCGCGCCAGGTAATAAATCAGATCGTCGATCGTCACCCCGCCGTCGAAGACCCCCGATCCGCTCCCGTCGTCCACGTCCGCGACACAGTCCGGCGAGCCGCCCGCAAGATCAAACGGCAGCGCGTACGCCCGCCCATCGGCGATCCCCGCCGCGAACCCCTCACGCCCCTCGAACCACGTGCGCGGGCCCGTCGAGCTCCCCGTCACCGAGTTGAACAACCTCGCCCCAAAGTCAAACGACCCCGCCCTCGCCGCGATGGGCATGAACACGTTCGACGACGGGCTCGACGCGCCCACGAACGACCACTCCAGCCAGTATTCCCCGGGGCCCAGACGCCCCTGGCCCGGAAGCCCGTCGAGCGAGACCGTGTACGAGAACACCGGTCGGCTCGTCGACGTGCTCGTATGGCTCTGTCGATGACACACAAACGTCCCCACGCCCGCCGGCAGCACCAGGCTCGACGTGAGCACAGGCTGGGGGAGCGGATCCGGGATCGGGCCGTCGGGCGAGTCCGCCGCGAAGGGCTTCTGCGTCCACAAATTCACGCGGATCTCCGTGATCGACGCCGCGCTCTGCCCGGTCTGAAAGGCGTAGAACGTCGCGCTGTCGAGGTCCCACCCTCCGCCGGGCACCACGAAGTTGTCGGCGCACGCCGTCCCGGTCGCGACCGTCGAGGCGATCCCCGTCGTCGAGGTCGTCGAGCCCGTGAGGGGGTTCACGAACGAGTCCGCCCGGCTGATGGGAAGCCCCGCGATCGCCCCGGTCCCGCCGGTGGGATCGGTCACGACAGGCCCGTTGGAGAACAGCGGGCCCACCGCGCCCACAGCCGGAACGCACAGCGCAAGGCCCACGAACGCGATCGCTCGGCTCATGACAGCCACTCCTTGTATGCCCCACCGCCCGAGCCTCCCGGGCCCTGGCCATACAAGAGTACACCCGCGCCTCCGGCCCGGTCCCCCCCCGCCCGGGTCAGCACCCGAGGGTGAAGTGATCGAGGAAGTAGATGAGATCCTCGATCGTCACGCCCTGGT
The DNA here is from genome assembly GCA_964614075.1 of uncultured Phycisphaeraceae bacterium. Taxonomy (GTDB): domain Bacteria; phylum Planctomycetota; class Phycisphaerae; order Phycisphaerales; family UBA1924. The sequence continues at coordinate 17,909 of CAZTJZ010000039.1, read as the reverse complement.
CGCGCGTGCCCGTCCCGCTCCCGTCGTCCAGGTCGGCCCTCGGATCCCCGTTCCCGAACAGCGTGACGAAGTGGATGAGGTCGTCCACCGTGACCCCGCCGTCGGGAGTGCCCGTGAACGTCCCGTCGTCCAGGTCCGCCGGGCACGCCGAGAACACGATCGTCGCAACGTCCATCTCCGCCGGGGCGCTCTTCCCCTGCGCCACCCACTGGTTGTACGCGGTCATCCCCGCGCCGTTGGTCGTGTTCGCGTCGCGGAGGAACTCGATGTACTCCCGGCTCGTGGTCTGGTACATCACCCGGACCTCCGCCCGCGCCGCGTTCGCCGGAATCACGAAGCTCGTGTCGTCCCAGTACTGCCCGTCCGCGTAGCTGTACCCCACGGGCGACGCCTGCACGCTCGCGTAGTTCGCGTTCGTGAAACCCCGCGGCGGGATCCGGTTGTCAAAGTACATCGTGTTGTTCACCGCCAGGCTCATCGCCGGGCCCGCCGGACGCCCCAGGAGCGACCCCATGAACTCGTCGATCCCCATCTCCGCGTGATACACCTTGGTGTCGTGCTCGTGCAGCGTCGCCGTCACGCTGTCGTACCGCCCACGCTCCGCGACCATCTGCCCCGAAGAATCCAGGAAGCGGATGTTGATCCACATCCGCCGACCCTCGGGATAGCCCGTGGGCAGCTTGTGCCCGGTCTGGTTGGTCACGCGGACGACGAGCTCCTCGCCCGACTGGTACAACTCCATGTCCGAGGCGTCACGAAGCATCTCGAAGGTCCGGTCGAGCGACGCCGCCACGCCCTCGCTCGTCAGCCGCGTGTCGTTGTCGGGATAGAGCGCCCGAACCGCCTTGAGCACCCACGTGTTCGCCCCCGCGAAATAGTGACGCGCCAGGTCCTGACGCAGCGACGCCCCAAGCTGCGGATCGCACCCGTGCCCGGGGTCCCGCGGCATGTGGCAGTCCTGGCACGAACTCACCCCGCTCTGATTCGTCCCGTACCTCGAGCCCAGCTCCACCGGCCCCTGCGAGAAGCTGCTGTGCAGCCACTCCGAGTACGTCCGCTGCTCCGACGCCATGTGATACTTGTTCCCGTCCGGGTGCGCCTGGTCCAGCGGGCCCGGCTTGTACGACCCATCCGCCTGCTTGGTGAACACCGGGTTCGAGACGTCGTGGCACGTCGCGCACATCTCCGACGCGCGGTGATACTCCGACTTGATCCACGCGTGCGGATGCTCGCCCAGGACGTACGGCCCACGCCGACGGTCGTAGCGATCAAAGATGTACGACGCGTTCCCCGGGTTCGGGGGCGGGTTGCTGATCGTCGTCGCCCCACCCGGGCCCATCACCGGGTTGGGCAGCGCCGCCAGCAGATCCACGTCCTCCGCCGGGCTCACCCCGGGCACGTACGACGGGTTGATCATCCGGTGGCACACCGAGCACGACACGCCCTCGAAGTCGCTCCCCGTCAGCGCCGAGCCGTCGGGCGTCGAGCAACGACCCTCGATCCACCCCATCGGCGCGTGACACCGCAGACAGAACTCTCCCGCGCCCGCCACCTCCTGGTTCGCCACCGCCAACGCCGCGTAGAACACAGGGTCCCGGGCCGCCTGGCCCATCATGCTCGAGTTCCACAAGTCAAACGGCTCGTGGTCCGGATCGTCGTAATAGCTGTGGCACACCTGGCACGTGTTCGCCGCCACGAGCTTCTGCACCAGGCTCCCCGGCTGCGATCCACCGTGCACAAAGTCCTGCGGCGTCGTCGGAATCTCCGCCAACACCACGCCCACGCCGAGAATCCCGGCGACCAGCGCGTACGGCCACGCTCTCGCGACAAATCTGGGGTTGCTCATCCGTCAGCACCTTTCCGAAAACCCAACAGCCCGGCGAACCGTCCCCATCCGCACGCCAACCCAAACCGGTTCGGCACACGCGAGGCCCAAGATTCGCCCGACCTCCCCAGTGTGCGCCAAACTCGCCGGAATTTCAAGAAAAAACCACCAGATTATCTGCTTTGCGGCACGGCCCAACCGCCTTCGACGGCAGCCCCACCCCGACCAGCCGAGTTCTCGAACCCTGGGGAGGACCACCTCGCCCGTCGCACGCCAGCGCATGCCCGGGGTCGTACGCCATAGGGTTGGCCGTGGACGCCGGGGCTTTGGAGCGACGACGGGGGCGGTTCGGACGAGCCCTGCGCACGCCGCGCGTCACCGGGCTGCTCGCCGTGCTGCTTCTGGGCGACGCCGCGTTCATCGGGATGACCAACCCAGGCTCCCTCATGAACTTGTGTTCTTCTCCGGGGAGAGTGGTCGCCTTTTCCCTCGCGCGAGAGGCGCTGGCCGAGATACACGCGAACGAATGTCGTGTCGAGATTGGCAGTGGCTGGTCCGAAGGCGATCACGTCCAGCTCTTTCGAAGCGATGCCTCACCACGCGCGAAGTTCTCTTGGTCGCCTTGGGCGCTGCAGACCGGGCTCTGGGCGCCGACAACGACGCGGGTCTCCCCTCCCGTGTTTACGTTCTCGCCCTCGGCAACGGTGAAAGAGCGGAGGATCATGACCGCCGCGATCACGACGGAAATCGCGCCCACCCTGCCCAACCGCTTCAACACCGCGCTCACGACCGACCGCTACTCCACCCCGATCTGGTCCGGCTATCTCCACAACGCCGCCGCCCTCACCGCGTTGACGCTTTTTCTCCTCTCCCTCCGTTGGATCCCCGGCACGGTCCGGCGTTGGCGCGTCCGCGACGGGTGCTGCCCGAGCTGCCGATACTCCCTCGCCGGGCTCCCGCCCCACGCCCGCGCCTGCCCCGAGTGCGGGAGCCCGCTCTAAGCCCGCGCCCAAACCGGCCGATATCGTTGTGCCCGCTTTCCCTATGCCCACACCCGCCCAACGCCGACTCGAGCAACGACTCCGCGCCGGGCGCGCGCTCGTCGGCGTGGTCGGGCTGGGCTACGTGGGGCTCCCCCTCCTCACCGCCTTCCACGACGCCGGCGTCGATGTCCTGGGCTTCGACATCGACCAGAACAAGATCGACCAGATCCACGCGGGCAAGAACTACCTCCCCCACCTCGGCAAGAACCTCCTCAAGGGACGGCTCACCCGGCCCTCGCGCTCCCGCGGGCTTCACGCTCCTTCTCGACGTTCCGCCGCGCCCCGCGCGAGCTTCCACGTCACGAGCGATCTCACGCGCCTGAACGAGCCCGACACCGTGCTCATCTGCGTCCCCACACCCCTGGGCAGGCACAAAGAGCCCGACCTCTCCTTCGTCGTCCAGACCGCCCGGGACTTGGGTCGTGTGCTGCGCCCCGGCCAGCTCGTGGTTCTGGAAAGCTCCACCTACCCCGGCACGACCCGCGACGTGCTCGTCCCCGCGATGCTCGACGCCTCCCCCAAGAAGCTCCGGCTCGGGCGCGACGTCTTCGTCGCCTTCTCCCCCGAGCGAGAAGACCCGGGGCGCACCACCCACACCACCCGCACCATCCCCAAGCTCGTGGGCGGGCTCGACGCGACGTCCACCCGCCTCGCGTGCGATCTCTACGCGAAGGCCATCGCCACCGTCGTCCCGGTTTCGTCCGCCGAGATCGCCGAGACCGCCAAGCTCGTCGAGAACATCTTCCGCGGCGTGAACATCGCGATGGTCAACGAGCTCAAGGTCGTCCTCGACGCCATGGGCATCGACGTGTGGGAGGTGCTCGACGCCGCCGCCACCAAACCCTTCGGATTCATGCCCTTCTCCCCCGGGCCCGGGCTGGGCGGGCACTGCATCCCCATCGACCCCTTCTACCTCGCGTGGAAGGCGCGCGAGTTCGGACAGACGGCCCGGTTCATCGAGCTCGCGGGCGAGGTGAACCACGCCATGCCCGGGCACGTCGTCGCCAAGGCCCAGGCCGCCCTCAACGCGCGAGGCCGGGCGATGAAGGGCGCGCGCGTGCTCGTCCTCGGGCTCGCGTACAAACCCGACGTCGCCGACGTCCGCGAGAGCCCCAGCGTCGAGATCATCGCCGGGCTCGAATCGCGCGGGGCCCAAGTGGACTACAGCGACCCCCACGTCCCGCGGACGCATCGCATGCGCCGCCACGACCTCCAGAAACGCTCGGTCGCGCTCACGCCCACGCGGCTTCGGTCCTACGACGCGATCATCCTCGCCACCCACCACAAGGCGTTCGATTACGCGCTCATCGCCCGCTGCGCCCGCCTCATCATCGACACACGAAACGCCTTCCGCCCCTTCGCGAAACGCCTGGGCTCGAGGCTCGTCCGGGCGTGAGCACGCCCGCGGCCGCGCGACAACAACCGACGCGATCTACCCTTCGGGCAAGGAGCTCCCCATGCGGACCACGCCCTGGTGTGCGTTGATCGGTCTTTTCGCGGCCTCGCTCGCCCAGGCCGGCACGGTCCGGGGTGAGGTCTTTATCCCCAGCATCGAGGCGCCCGTCGCCGTCGCGTTCGCGCCGGGCGACACCTCGCGGGTCTTTGTCCTGGGGCGTTTCGGGCGCATCACCATCCACGACGCCGTGACGGGCGTCGCCCGCCCGCAGCCCTTCATCGACCTCAGCGCCCTCGTCGCCGGGTTCAACAACTCCGGGATGGTCGGGCTCGTCTTCGACCCCAACTACGCGACCAACGGCTACTTCTACGTGAACTACCAGGGCTCACCCACGCTCTCGACCCTCGCCCGATACCGCGTCTCGGCCAACCCCGATCTCGCCGACTCCGGCAGCGCCACCATCATCCACCGCATCACCCGCACGGGCTTCGGGCACTGGGGCGGCGCCCTGCTCTTCTCGCCCCTCGACGGGTATCTCTACTACCCCACGGGCGATAGCGGGAACGGCCTCGTCGCCGACCCCGACAACGCCGCCCAGAACCTCGCCTCTCCCCAGGGCAAGGTCCTCCGTCTCGACGTCTCGGGCGACGACTTCCCCGCCGACCCCAACCGCAACTACCGGATCCCGCCCACCAACCCCTACCTCGCCGTCCCCGGCGCACTCCCCGAGATCTGGTCGCTCGGCCTGCGCAACCCCTTCCAGTGCGCCTTCGACCGCGCCACGGGTGACCTCTGGATCGCCGACGTCGGCCAGGACGCCCGCGAGGAAATCAACTTCCAGCCCGCCGGCTCTCTCGGCGCCCACAACTACGCCTGGCGCTGCCGCGAGGGAGACATCTGCTCGCCCTACGGCGGGTGCGACTGCTCCGCCACAACCTTCACGCACCCCATCCACACCTACCCCCACAGCGTGGGCTGCTCGATCTCGGGCGGACGCGTCTACCGCGGGAGCGCCATCCCCTCGCTCCAGGGCTGGTACCTCTTCACCGACTACTGCGCCGGGTTCCTCCACGCCGTCCGGCCCAACGGCACGGGCGTGGACTTCCGCGATCTCTCCGCGCAGATCACCCCCGCCACGCCCTTCCAGGGCGTCACGTCGCTCTCCGACGGCGCCAACGGCGAGCTCTACATCACCGACATCCAGGGCGTCGTCGGCGGGCAGGTCATCCGCATCGTCCCGGGCTGCCCCGCCGACCTCGACAACGGCAGCGGCACGGGCATCCCGGATAATGGCGTCACCATCGACGACCTCGTCTACTTCCTCGGGCTCTTCGAGGCCGGCGACGTAGACGCCGATCTCGACGACGGCACCAACACCGGCACGCCCGACCTTGGCGTCACCATCGACGACCTCATCTACTTCCTCACCCGCTTCGAAGTCGGGTGCTGACGGCCCCCGAACATGCCGGGCTCGGTTCGGCGTTTTCCGGCTGGTTCCCCATGGCGTTTCCCGGTATCCTGACGCGACCAGGAGCCGTCACATGAACCGAATCGGGATCGCGGCGTTGATCCTCGCGGCGGGGGCCGCCGCCCAAGCGCCCATCGACGATGAAGCCCCGTCGGTCATCGTCGACGCCCGCACCCTTCCCAACCTCGAGCTCGCCCAGCGCCTCAGAGAGTCAGGCTCGTTCTCCCCCCGCGCCTCCTCCTTCAGCGCGATCTACGACACGGGCGAGCCGATTTATGACGTCACCGCAACAGGCAGCTTTGTCGGGCCCGGCGACGGCTTTGCGTTGTACGACGACATCACCACACTGCCCGTCGACGGGCCCGTCACGATCCGGGCGATCAAGTGGGGGCATTGGGGCCCGACTGCCGGACCGGACCATCTCTACCTGGGGATGGAGTTCTTCCCGGTTCACGTCGGAACCGCCGCCGCAACCAACGCCAGCCCTTGGTCCGGTTCGCCCATCACGTCGGTCATGGCCGATCTTGGTCAAGGATGGTCGGGCACGAGCGATGGCGCGAGCGGGTTCTTCGTCACGTGGATGCCGCTCGAATGGCTTGGCCTTCTCGACGGCATCACGCTCCCCGGCGGAGGGACCTACGGCGTGCGTGCCTCGATCTGGGGCGATGTCAATGGCGTGCGCACGCCACTCACCACGCACCAGGTCGTCAGCCGATCGCTCCTCTCCTGCTGGCCCGTCGGATCCTCCGACCCCCGGCGATGGTTCGGTGTCCGCACCGACGCCGAAAAGCCAGGGCAAATGTTCAACAACGCGATGTACTCGACCGGTTCGGCCGCGTCATCCCGCGCCATGTACCTCGGCCTGGCGATCGAGGAAGAGGGCCCCGCCAACCGCCCTCCGTCCTCCGCCATAAACCTGGGCGTGCTGCCCGATGGCGGGCTCACCGTCCAAGGCGCGCTGGGCGCCGGCGAAGTCAAGTGGTACCGCTTCTCCCTCGCCGGCGATGCCACAGACCACGTCATGCAGTTCCTCGACATCGACAGCGAAGGCTCCAAAGCCGATCTTGCCCTGATTCTCTTCTCGTCCTCGGGCGTACGCCTCGCACTTGACTTGGATTCAGGCTCGGGCGTGCAGGCCCAGCTCTCCTTCGGCATGGGGCGACGCGCCGCCGTCGGCGACGGTGCGCAGTATGACGGTCGCCGCTGGGGCGCCGTGCCCGCCAACCGCGGGATCCGGGCGCAGGACGGCCCGTTCTACCTGGCCGTCGTCAGCGACCCAGTGACCTTCCAGAACAACTTCGTCAGGTTCGAGCCCCCGCGATCGTGCGGCGGAGGCGGGTCGTACATCATCAACCTGCGCACCAACACCAACGGCACACCTCTCGCCCCCTCCGTGCCCCCCATCATCGACGCCCCGGACAACCTCGGTCAGGTGGTGGGCTCAAGACCCATCGTGAGCTCCAGCATCCCGCCCGCCGGCGTGCGATGGATCCGCTTCTCCACCTGCGAGAACGCCGACGCCGAGCGCACGCTCGCCATCTCAACGACATTCGCCACCTCCAACATCGGCTCGGCCACACATGCAGTCTTCGATCCGCTGGGCAACCTCGTCGCCTCGGCCAGAACCGACGCACGCGCCTCTCCGCCGACCCTGAACTTCGGCGGCACCAACCCCGCCCTCCACGCAGGCACATACTACCTTGCGCAAATCGTGGACTTGTTGTCGAGCTCCGACGGTTCACCGCAGTTCGCGCCCAACCCAGCGACGCAGGGACGTTGGCATGTGCGAGTGCTGCGCCCGCCCACGTCCTCCCTCTTCTCCTCCGGCACCATCACCGCCTCGTGGACCGCCTGCACGATCTGCCACGATGACCGCTGCGTCGCCGACGTCGACGACGGCAGCGCCACCGGCACGCCCGACTCCGGCGTCACCCTCGACGACCTGCTCTTCTATCTCACACGCTTCGCGGGCGGCGCCGCCTGCGCCGACATCGACGACGGCTCGGGCACCGGCACGCCCGACGGCGGGGTGACCATCGATGATCTTCTCTACTTCCTCACCCGCTTCGAGGGCGGGTGTTAGGTTGCCGCCGCCGTGCGCCGGAACCACGGCGTTCGGGCCTGCCTGGCCGTATCACCGGGCTCTTGCGGCCGGGGATCCGTTTCGTGTAGGCTGATCGTGCCGAACCGGGAGGTACGCCATGCTCGCCGCCTCCGCTCTGTTCACCGTGTTGATCGCAGGAACGCCGGCCCAGACGCCCCAGGCCGATGAGGCGCCGGACGTGATCGTGGATTTCCGCACGCGCACCGATCTCGAACTCACACGCCGCCTGCTCGCCTCGGGCGGGTTCACCAACCGCGCCCATCCTTACAACCGGGCCATCTACGACACAGGTGTGCCGGTCACCGGCGCCCCCTCCACGGGTGACTTCCGCGGGCCCGGCAACGGCTTTGTGATGTACGACGACATCACCACGCTGCCCGTCGACGGACCGATCACGATCCGCGCGATCAAGTTCTCGATATGGGTCTCGGCTCAAACCGCGGATCACCTGTTCCTGAAGCTCGAGTTCTTCCCGGCCCACGCCGGGACCGCCGCCCCAGCCGATGCCAATCCGTGGCTCGGTGAGCCCATCGTTTCGGCGCTCGCCAACTTGGGCACCGGCTGGACGTTCGGTGGCTCGGCATACCTTCCGGTCTTTATCGGGCTCGACGACATGGGGCTTCCGCAGGGAATCACGCTCCCGAGCGGCGGAACCTACGGCGTGCGCTTGTCAATCTGGGGACTGGTCGATGGAGAGCTCACGCCCCAGACCGACAACCAGATGTTCAGCCGAGGCCTTCTGACCTGCTGGCCCGTCGGCACGTCGGACTTCCGCCGGTGGTACGGCATCCCCAGCGACGACGCCAAGATGGACCGCGTCGTGAATGACCCGAGCCACTACTCCGGGCAGGCGACGAGCAACCGCGCGATGTTCTTCGGCCTGGCCGTCGCTACAGATCCCCCCGCCCCGGGACCACCGCCCTCGACGGACCTGGGCGTCCTGCCCGATGCAGGGCTCACCGTCCAAGGCGCGCTGGGCGCCGGCGAAGTCAAGTGGTACCGCTTCTCCCTCGCCAGCGACGCCACCGACAACGCCATGCAGTTCCTGGACATCGACAGCGAGCAATCCAAGGGCGATGTCGGCCTGATGCTCGTGGGCAGGACGGGCACGCCGATCGTGGTCGATCGGGATTCCGGTTCAGGCGTGCAGGCCCAGCTCACCTTCGGCATGGGACGCCGTGCCGCCGTCGGCGATGGCCTGCAGTACGACGGGCGCCACCGAGACGCCCGCACCGTCGATCGTGGGCTTCGCGCACACGACGGCCCGTTCTACCTGTGCGTCACAAGCGACCCTGCGACATTCGCGCAGAACCACGCGTTCGACACCATCCGTTCCTGCGGCCCAGGCGGGGCGTACACCATCAACCTGCGCACCAACACCAACGGCACGCCCCTGGCCGCGTCCATCCCGCCCATCGTCGCCGCCGACGACGACCTGGGCGGGGTTGTTGGCACAAGAATGATCCCGAACGCAACGCGCCTCTCCGACGCCGTGCGCTGGATTCGCTTCTCGACGTGCGCGGACATCGCCGCCCAGGATTCACTCACCATCGCATCGGCGCTCCAGCCTGGCTCGGTCTTCGGCGCCGGGCACGCGCTCTTTGATGGGAGCGGCAATCTCGTGGCCTCGTCCCGCGACGGTTCACCCTTGTCTCCGCCACCCCTGCACTTCGGCGGAACACACCCGATGCTCCACGCCGGGATGTACTATCTGGCGCAGTTCCGCGACCCTGGCTCCACAAGCACCGTGCAGTTCGCACCCAACCCGGCAACACAGGGACGCTGGCATGTGCGATCCGGAGGCACAGGCGTGACCTCCTCCGGCACCATCACCGCCTCGTGGAGCGACTGCACGATCTGCCACGATGACCGCTGCGTCGCCGACGTCGACGACGGCAGTGCCACGGGAACGCCCGACGGCGGCGTCACCCTCGACGACCTGCTCTTCTATCTCACTCGCTTCGCGGGCGGCGCCGCCTGCGCCGACATCGACAATGGCTCCGGCACCGGCACGCCCGACGGCGGGGTGACCCTCGATGATCTGCTGTATTACTTCGCCCGATTCGCGGCCGGGTGCTGATCGCCCGCCTTGGATCCATCGCGGGCCCTACCGCCCGCCCTGCGCGTCCTTCACCACCGCCGCCGCCAGCCTCACCCGCGTCACCCGCGTCGGCTCTGCCCCCAGGATCCGCATCACCAGTCCGTCGTGCGTCACTTCCTCGCCCGCCGAGGGGATCCGCCCCAGCGTCACCGTCACGAACCCCCCCACCGTGTCGTAGTCGTCGCTCTCGGGGATCGACAGCCCCAGCCCGCGCAGCGCCTCGTTCACGTCCTCGATGTACGCCGCCGCGTCCACCTCCGCGTGCCCCGCCGACTCGTCCACCCGCACCTCGGGCGGCTCGTCCTTCATCGCCTCGTACTCGTCCTGGATCTCCCCGAACACCAGCTCCACGACGTCCTCGATCGTCACTAGCCCCGCCGTCCCGCCGTACTCATCCGCCACGATCGCGATATGCACCTTCTTCGTCACCAGCTCGCCCAACAGCTCACGCACCGTCTTGGTCTCCGGCACGAAGATCGCCGGCCTCAGGAGCGACCGCAGATCAAACGTCGTCCCCCCGCGACGGTCCCCCGCGAGCCATCGCATCAGATCCTTCACATAAAACACCCCCACCACGTGGTCGAGGTCCCCCTCGTACACCGGGATCCGGCTGTGCCCGCCGCGACGGATGAACTGCGTCACCTCGCCCAGGTTGTTCGTCAGCTTCAGCGCCCGGATCTGCGCCCGCGGGGTCATCACCTCCGCGACGGTCATCTCGCGGAACCGCACCACCGCGTCGATCATGTCCTGCTCGCTCTGGTCGATCTGCCCGCCGTGCTTGGCCTCCTCCACCACCGAGCGGATCTCCTCGTGGATGTCCTGCGCCTCGGTCACCGCCGCACGACCCGTGAGCCGCCGCAGCGCCATGTCCGAGAGCGTGTACACGCCACGCAGAGGCGTCGTGATCCAGTAAATCCCCCGGATCGCCCGCGACCACACGATCACCGTCCGCTCCGCCGCGTGATTCGCGATCGCCGACGGAATCACCGACCCCAGGATCCACACCAGCAGCGACGCGCCGACCGTCCCCAACGCGATCTCGATCCACCCCGGAGACACGGCCCCCCGAAGCCCCGTCAGCCACATCACCATCGCCACCACCACGAGCAGGTTGCACGCCACCCGCGGCAGCGTCACCGCCGTCGCGTGCTCGTCGCTCTCGTCCAGGATCGCCCGGATCCGCGACGAAAGCCCCTCGTCACCGCGATCCCCTAAAATGGTGTCCATGGTCGTGCGCGAGAGGTCGCGCAGCGACTGGGCCAGCGCACTGAACACGCTCCCCGCCCCCAACGCCATCAGCCACACGACCAACCAGCCCTCGGCCGTCACCGAACATGCTCCCGGCCCAACGGGGGCCAATCGCGTTGCAACTCTTTGCTTGAAAGCAGTTTACTGACCGTCACGAAAAACCGTCCCCACGTCCAGGGCGGTCAAGACGGCATCCTCAACCCGGTGCATCAACCCCGCCGCGGCCTCATCATGATCGTCGAACCCTAGGCAGTGCAGAACGCCGTGAACGGCGTAGAGCAGCAGCTCACGTTCCACAGGAAAACCCTTGGGTCCGGAAACCCGCTGGGCGACATCCGCGCAGATCAGGATGTCGGTGTCGATGCGTCGCGTTTTCAGAACACGGGGTGTTCCCGCCGCGTCGAGCTCGACCGAAGGGGAGGGGTCAGGACTTTGGCCCGGGGGTGGGTCCGGGGGAGGCTCGGAGAGGTCAAAGGTGAGCACGTCGGTCGTGCCGGGGGTGTCGAGGTACTCAAGGTGGGCGGCGGCCATCTCCTCGTCGCCGACGATCTTGACCCGCACCTCGCCCAGGACGCCCAGCAGCACGGCGGCGGCGTGAAGGTGGCGGGCGAGAAACTCAAACCGCCCCGGCGTGAGCCGTTGATCGGGATCCAGAAGCTCCACGGCGAGATCGGGCATGGGGGAGGGTAGAGCGGTGAGGATCAGAGTGATCAACCGTTTCGAAGGCTCGATGCCGTCGCCATTTCTCGCTCTTCGGTCGCTCGCCGGTCGGTCGATTGAACAGATTCTCGTTCGCAGAAGCGGGGTGCCTGGGGCGCGGCCATGGCATGAGTGAGAAGCCTGAACGCGTTGCTCGCAACGGCGTTCTGATTGGATACACCAATATCCACGAACTTGTGCGTGTTCTATTTCGTCATTACATTGACAGACCGAGTTTCACCGACATACTCGTGCCCCTCACGGGACAACCTGTGACTGGTGTCGTTCTGCGCGGCTGCCGCTTTGACGGTCTTTGTGTGTTTGGAACCGCCGTTGTGGCAGGCCTGTCCGCCCCATCCATTAACGTTGGTGCCGTCTAAAGATTGCTGTGGGCCCGCGCCGTCGGCACACGATTATTCGCGGGAGAGTGGCACGTTGGTTGCAAACCTCCGCCGACTCCGCACGAGGTGCGCGGACTCGTGGAGCTTCCAATTATGGCCGAATCAGCCGAACCGCAGAATCAAACACAGGACGCAGGCAACAATCCCGCTCCGTTGCCCGATATCAAGCAGCATGAGGCAGCCGCTGCCGCCGCGCGAGCGAAAGTCGAATCGATGGTCGCCGCGGTTGAAGGCGACGCTCAAGATGTGACGGCTGCAAAGGAGGCCATTGAGAAGGCCAAGGGAGAGATCGACAGGCACGTGGAAAGCGTGAAGGAGGCGGTCGTTGAGCTTGGCCAACTTGCTGACGCGGCCCGCACATCCGCGGCTGAACTCGCGACGCTCTCGGGCAACACCCAAACCGCGAACACCCAGTCCACTGAAACCGCCAAACAGGCGTCGGCCGCCATCGAGGGCGCGAAACAGCTCTCCTCCTCGGCATCGGGATTGATCGGGCAACTCGAGACCATCCGCGATGAGGCAGTGAAAACTCAGGCCGCGATTGCAGAAAAAAACGAGCACATCGAAGGCGGATTGAAGCATGTCGCGAAGGTCCGTCGCGACATGGACGCGGCGCTGGAGCAGGCGACGAAATCCTCTGAGTCCGCCGAGCGACATCACCAGGCGAGCAAGACCACGTCCGAGTCGATCACCGCACTACAGTTGAATTCTCAGGCCACCAAAGAAAGAGTCGAAAGCGATGCTGCCGCAGTCGCCACCGTTCGGGGCGATGTCGAATCGCACGCTGTGGTGACCAAGAAGTTGGCCGACACCGCCAAGACCACTGAGGCCAAGGTCGCGGCGTACCAATCCCAACTCAGTGTCCTGATCGAACAGTCGCAGGCCCAGCAGAAGCAGATTCACGAACTTCTTGGCGGAGCGACGGACGCGGGGCTCGCTTCGGCATTCGACAAACGCAGCAAGAAGTTCAGGACACCGGAGTGGATTTGGCAAGGTGCGTTCGTCGTTTCGCTGTTGGGGCTCGTCGGCCTCGCCTTGTGGCAGGCATACTCGTATCAGAAACTGGATCAGCTCCCCGACTGGCAACAGGTCGCGAGGATGCTCGCAATCAAGTTGCCGTTCGCGGCTCCCCTCGTGTGGCTTGCGATCCACTCCGCACGACAAGCGGCGCTGGCAAAACAGATGGAGGAGGAATACGCGTACAAAGCGACGATCTCCATGTCGTTCGACGGTTACCGCCGTCAGATGGCGGAAGTCGGAAAGGACTTGGCGCCGGGTTCACCGCTCGCAACGCTCTGCAACAACACACTGAGTGAAATCGCGGCCTCACCAAGCCGCGTGTACAACGGTCAGAGGATCGATCCGAACATCGCCACTTCTCTTGCCGAAGTGTTGAAGCCAACCGTCGAATCGGGTTTCAAGAAGCTCGCCGACAAGTTGCCGGATGCAAACCCTTAGCCGCACGCAAATGCCGGGGGCTGCCGCCCCCCGGCACCCCCCGCTATTCGCCGCGGGGTTGGTTGGCGCGGTCGTGACCCGGGCTTGCTACACCCTCGGCCCGCTCTCGTCGAGCTTTTCGAGCTCGTCCTTGTACTGCTCACGGAGCGGCTCGACGACTTCCTTGAGGAAGCGCTCGGTCTGCTCGATGCTGCGGCCGATGTAGCGCATGGGGTCGAGGAGGTTGGTCCAGTCGAGCTCGTCTCGGAGCGGGCCGCCCCGCGCGGCGCCCCAGAAGTTTCTGTCGCTCTTGAGGCGTTCGAGGAGGTCGTTGTCGAGGCCCTCGTGCTTGACGCGCATGCCGGCGGCCTGGGCGTGCTGGCGGATGAGCTCGTGGTAGTGCTGGCGGTCGCCGCCGGATTTCACGCAGGCCATGAGGATGTTCTCGCTGGCCATGAAGGGGAGCTCGGCCAGGAGGTTCTTCTTGACCATGGCCTCGTGGACGATGAGCCCACTGGCGACGTTGTGCATGAGGTCGAGCGCACCGTCGAGGGCGAGGAACGCCTCGGGGAGCGAGAGGCGGCGGTTGGAGGAATCATCGAGCGTGCGCTCGAGCCACTGGGTGGCGGCGGTGTCGTAGGCGTTCCCGACGAGGTTCATGACGAAGCGCGTGAGGCCGCAGATCCGCTCGCAGCGCATGGGGTTGCGCTTGTACGGCATGGCCGACGAGCCGATCTGCTTGTCCTCGAAGGGCTCGTCGAGTTCCTTGCGGTTGCAGAGCAGGCGGATGTCGGTGGCGATTTTGTGGAGGACGCTCGCGACAGAGGCGAGGTCGGCGAGGATGAAGGCGTCGATGACGCGGGGGTAGGTTTGGCCGGTGATACGGTGCTTTGGCACCCATCGTGGATAACGGGCAAGTGTGTCAAGGACCTTTGCTTCGAGAAGGTCAACACAATTCTCGTCTCCGACGCAGAGCGCCAAGAACGATGCTTGTGTTCCTGTTGCTCCGCGCAGTCCCCGAAACAGCGCGCGCAAAGAGTCTACCTTCGCGTGGTCCGCAATTCGGTCTTCGCACAATAGCAGGTCATGTGCCCAAAGTGCGGCACGCCGACCGACTGTGACGGGCTGCGCTGGCTGATAGTGTGTGTATGCCAACGTCGGCGTCTCTGCCCACATCACCGCGAAGTTGCAGAGAGACGACGCACCTCGCACTATCTTTGTCGCAATTAGGGCGCACGCCTCGATGAGCGTCAACGTATCGGCATTGCACACCACATCCTGACTCGTCATCCCCAGGTGGATGATCCCCTTGGCTTTCGGGCACGAATCGCCCAGCGCGTGCACGTGGGCCATGACGTCGTGTCGGAGTTCGCGTTCGTACTTCTCCGCGGCGCGAATCTCGTCATCCGTGATTCCGCCCGGGCGATTCACAACGGCCCGGAGTTCTTCGACCTGCTCGCGCGTGACCAGTTCCTTGATTAGTGGCACAGGCGGCGCGCCAGGGGTTGAAACCCGTGGCCCCGGCTGCACAGGGGGGGCGCCTGAGCCCCAGGAAGCGGAGCGTGTGGTCAGTTCGTGCTGCGCCTCCGCGACCGCCAGCCAGATCTTGCGCCAAGTGTTGAACTTGTGGCGAGCCGACCAGAGGCGCAGCATCTCAGGGCTGGCGTTGCGGGTGGCGAGCGGGGAGGTGTAGGTGTCGTAGGGGCTGGTCATGGTTCGTCGAGTGGCATGGCAGACTCAGGGCCCGGTGGGTGGGCCTGCAGCAGAGGATCGATACGGCGGATCAGTTCGTTGGCGTGCTCAGTGGCGATGCGCCAGATCTTCTCGTGATCGACATCCTCGTAATCATGCACGAGGATGTGTCGTGTTGCCACGATGGCTCCCCACATGAGTTCGGGGACCAGGGCACGGCCGGTGTCTGAGACGTGGTAGGCGGCTTCGCCAATGATCTGAATCACTCGCTCGGTCGCGCGCTGACAGAGGGTGTCCTTCGCGAATGACTCCAGCGTGTGAGAGCGGGTGAACGCAGCGGCCTGTTCCGCCGCGCGCCGCATATCCCACAGTAACTTGAGGTCGTCTTCGCTAAGCGGCATAGAGCAGTTCTTTGCTGCGATTGAGTGACGCGATGAAGTACGGGTTCTTGACCGCCCGGGCTTCGATCAGATCCACGCGGCGGCCAAGCAGCGACTCAAGGTCCGCAAGCAGCCGAAAATATACATCGTCGTACCCGGCGCGCTCCACCGGCTCAAAGCTCACCACGAAGTCGATGTCGCTCCGGGTCGGGTCAAACGACGTCCCGACTGCCGATCCGGCGAGAAAGAGGCGTCTGACGCAGTGCTTGCGGCAAAGAGCGCAAATGGCCTCCAAGTTCTCCGCGATGACCGGGATCATTCCGGAGTATACGAGGCCACCGGTGCGCTACGAGCAAGCCGCGCATCCGACCCGGCGGCTTCGTCCTGATACCATCGCCTTTGGTGTGCCGCCCGCGCGTCGCGGGTGCGTGTGTCCCGCCCTTCCCGATGCCCGACCCTTCCGAGCAACTCAAACTCTCAAGCGCTCATGCGGACGAAGCCGAGCGCGACGCCGTGCTGGTCGCGCGACTGCGTCAGGGTGCGGCTCGCCCGGGCGGGCTGGCGGATGGCGACGCCCGGGCCGCGCTGGGTTCCCTCATCTCCCGCTACCAGGACCGCCTCTTTGCCATCTGCCTGCGGATGGTCAACGCTGATAGGGACGTCGCGGCGGACCTCACCCAGGACGCGCTGCTCAAGATCATCCAGGGGCTCAGCGGCTACGACGGGCGGAGCGCCTTCAGCACCTGGGCCATCCGCGTTACCATGAACGTCTGCCTGTCCTACCTGCGATCCTCGCGGGTGCGTCGACACTCAAGCCTGGATGAACCCCGGGCTATCGGGCCGGATGTTCGAGGTGTGTTTGGCGACACTCTCGAGCAGCAACGGGAACTTTCCGGTGCTGAGAGCGTCGAACTGCAAGAGCGGCGGCGCCGGGTGGCCGCCGGTCTGGCAAGTCTTGAGCCCGAACAACGCGGCGTCTTGGTGCTTCGCGACGTTCAAGGTCTGGAGTATGACCAGATCGCGGACGTGCTTCAGGTGCCGGTGGGCACCGTGAAAAGCCGCCTGTTCCGGGCACGTCTGGCGCTGCGTGATTCGATCGAAGGTTCTTCATCCTCCTTACCAAATTCCTGACCCCGTTCCCTGGTCCCCTTTTCCACTCCCCCTCCCCCGATGCGCGACTGGCTGATCAATCTTCCGGACGAACTGACCGAGACCGATCTCATCGAGATGGTCGAGGGGACGTTGCCCGCGCACCGCGAGCCGGTGGCGATTGCCGCCCTGAAGGCCGAGCCGCGTCTGGGACTGCTCATCAAGCAGATGAGGTCCGATCGCGAGGCCGCGAGCACGATGGCGCCGTCGGTTCCTGCGCCCGCGGAAGTCGGCGAGCGCGTGCTGAGCGTGATCGATCGCCGGATGATCCGCGAACTGGACGAGATCGCGCGGGAACAGACGCACCATATCCCGGTCTCGACATTTACTATTCACGAACCCACGGCCATCGAACTGTTCATGCACTCAGCGTGGACCAAGAGGCTGGCGGTTGCGGCGGGCGTGCTGATTGCCGTGGGCGTGGGCGTTCTCGCGGTGCGCACCTACCTGCCCAAGCAGGCTCAGCCCGGCGAGCCGATCGCCGCAAGCAAAGACACCCCCGCTCAGCCCAGGCTCGCCGTGGCGCCAAGCCCGGCACCGAGTGGCACACCCGGCAGCGGTGAGCACTCCGCCCTGTCCGACAAGAGCGCCGACGGAACGCTCGTCGCCGCCGGCAGCGCCGAGCGTCGCACGCCCGAGCCGCCCGTGGTTCCGACGGGCGATGTCGACAACAGCCTTGCGGCGGTGGAATCAAGCGGCGACGCGCCCAAGGGAACTTCAACGAGCGCGACTACCGATTCGGTCGCGCCGCGCGTGGATGTTGCATCGAACTCTCCAGCAGGTGCCGCGGCGCCCGGCGTCGCCGGCGCAGCCCCCGCCAGCCCCGACATCCGCGGCGAGATTTCGCTCTCCGCCGCCGCTCACTTGGCGCGGGACGGCCGGCTGGTGATCATCGTGCACGCACCCAAGGCCGACGTCGGCGGGCGGCGAGCGCTCACGCTTGATCGGGCCCTGGGGTCCATCGGC
>CAZTJZ010000038.1:19961-26099 GCA_964614075.1 uncultured Phycisphaeraceae bacterium | reverse complement strand
CGGAGGATGAGCTTGCTGCTGTGCTTCTTGCGGTTGCGCGTGTTCCCGCCCTTGGCGAGCACGCCCGTGGGCCCGCACGGCGGACGGTTGCCCTTGGAGCGACCCGAGCCGCCGCCCAGCGGGTGGGCGTGGTGGCTCTTGGCCATGCCGCGGGTGATCGGGCGCCGCCCCATGAGGCGGGTGAGCCCGGCCTTGCCGAGCCGGCGGAGGCGGTGGTCGGGGTTGCCGGTCTGCCCGATCGTGGCCTTGCAGTCGATGGGGACGCGCCGGACTTCGCCGCTGGGCAGCACCAGCGTCGCGTAGTCACCCTCTTTGTTGGTGAGCTTGGCGTAGGTCCCGGCGCTGCGGCACATCTGGGCGCCGCGTCCCGGGGTGAGCTCGACGCAGTGCACGTCCAGGCCCGTGGGGATGTGGCGCAGGGGCATGGCGTTCCCGACCTGGGGCTCGACGGCGGCGGAGTTGGACGAGAGCACCGTCATCCCGTCGGTGAGCCCGTTGGGGGCGGGGATGTAGCGCTTCACGCCGTCCTTGTACTCGACGAGCGCGATGTGGCAAGAGCGGTTGGGGTCGTACTCGATCCCGATGACCTTGCCCTCGACCCCGTCGCGGTCCTTGCGCTTGAAGTCGATGACGCGGTACATCTTCTTGACCCCGCCGCCGATCCCGCGCGAGGTGATCTTGCCGCTGAAGTTCCGCCCGCCGCTCTTGGGGAGGGGAGCGAGGAGCGAGCGCTGGGGATCGACCTTGGTGATCTCGGCGTGCGCGTTGACCGACGCGAACCGTCGTCCCGCGGAAGTCTTCTTGTAAACCCTGATCGGCATGGCTGGTCTTCCCTGTGCGTTCGCGGGCGCGGGGCCCGTCTTAGAACAACTCGATCTTGTCGTCGGGGTGGAGGCGGACGACGGCCTTCTTGGTGGTGGACTCCTGGCGCATCCCGCTCTTGACGCGGCGCCACTTGCCCTTTCGGACCTGGGTGTTCACGCCCAGGACGCGGACCTTGTAGATGTCCTGGACGGCGGCCTTGATCTCGTCCTTGGTCGCGCGCGGATCGACGAGGAACCCGTAGCGGTTCTGCTCGTTCATCACGTACGTCGCCTTCTCGGAGAGGAGCGGACGCTTGAGCACGTGCGTGGCGTGGACGTTCGCGGGCATCAGCGCACCTCCCCGGTCGTGCCGGACTTCTTCGAGGGCTTGGCGGGCTTCGCCGCGGTCTGGTCACGCCCGAGCGGGGCGACCTTGGCGATCTTGGTGGTCTGCGAGCTCGGGCCCTTGAGCCACGACTCGAGATCGTCCTTCCCGATCACGAGGTAGCGGTGGTTGAGCATGTTGAAGCAGTTGAGCTGGTCGACGCGGCAGAGGGACACGTCGTCGACGTTCCGCCCGCTCTTGACGGCGTTCTCGCCCTTGGCCGCGTCCATCGGGAGGGCCACGAGCGCGGTCGCGTCGATCTTGACGTTCCTGAGGAAGTCGGTGAAGGCCTTGGTCTTCGCCTCGGCGAAGGCGATGGCGTCGATGACGCGGACCTCGTTGTCGACGAGCTTGGCCAGGAGGGCGTTGCGGTTGGCCTTGCGGCGCATCTTCTTGGGCATGTCGAGGCGGAAGTCCTCGCGCGTGCGCTTCTTGCTGTGCCCGTGCCCGCCGCCCTTGAAGAGGTTGGCCTTGCGGTCGCCGTGGCGGGCGTTGCCGGTGCCCTTCTGCTTGTAGATCTTGCGGGTCGAGCCCTCGACCTCGTGGCGGTTCTTCGTGCGGGCCGACCCCTGGCGGGTGTTGGTGTGGTACCGCACGTAGGCCTGTTTGATGAGCGCGGGGTTCACCTTGCCGCCCAGCGCGCCCTCATCGATCTTGATCTTGGCAACCTCGTTGCCCTTCATGTTGTAGACGACGACATCCATTGGTCTTTCCTCGTCTGTCCGCCTGCGGCGAGGGGTCCATTCGGACCACCCGCCAGTTCCTTCGCCTCGTCCGTCGCGCCTCCAATCCCGGTCGGGAGTCCCGGGGCCCCGCGTGGCGTGAGCCGTGCTGGGGGGGCGGATCGGACATGACTCGGCAGCCTGGAGAACCCCGGATCAACCGGTGTTCCCGAACCGCTTGTGTTTGCCCGGCGGTTTCCGTGGACGGGACCTTCCGGGCCGGCGGGCTTGCCTTGGTGCACGCCCGCGTTGAACTCCTGAACCTGCGTGACTTCGGACCACTCTACAAACAAACGCCCGCGGGGAACGCCCCCGCGGGTGATGACTACTTCTTGGTTTCGAGCTTCTTGAGCTTGCTGCGGTAGAGGCGGATCGCGGGGCGGATCTCCACCAGCCCGCCGTTGGCGCCCGGGACCGGGCCCTTGACGAGCAGAAGATTCTTGTCGGCCTCGACACGCACCACGTCGAGGGAGCGGACGGTGACGCGCTCATCGCCCATGTGCCCGGCCATTCGCTTGCCCTTCTTGAGCCCGCCGCCGTAGCCGCGGTTGGAGCAGAGCGAGCCGATCGAGCCGGGGGACCGGTGCTTGCGTTCGGTCCCGTGCGACGCGAACATGCCCTTGAAGTGGTGTCGCTTCATGACGCCCGCGAAGCCCTTGCCCTTGCTGGTCCCGATGACGTCGACGTACTTGACGTCGGCGAACTTGTCCACGCTCAGCGCCTGGCCCAGCGTGAACTCGGCGGCATCCTTGGCGTCGACCCGGAACTCGCGGTGGTGACGCTTGGGGTCGGTGCCGGCCTTGGCGTCGTGCGCGATCATGGGCATCGTGCTGTTGCGGGGCTTCATCTCGCCGTAGGCGACCTGCACGGCGTCGTACCCGTCCTTGTCCTTGGAGCGAACCTGGGTGACGACACAGGGCCCGCACTCGATGACGGTGACGGGCACGGAGACACCGGCGTCGGTGTAGACGCGGGTCATGCCGATTTTCGTGCCGAGGAGCGAGAACGCCATGCTTCACCTTCTCTCGCGGAATCCGGTGCGGGCTTGGAAGCCGCCCTGATCGTCCGTCTGTGCCTTGCTGTGAGCTCCGACCTGCTGCCGGGGTGCTTTCCTGACTGGATGCCTTCCTGCCTCGATGCCCTCTGACTACGCCTTGATCTTGACAAAGACGCCCGCGGGAACGACGAGGCGGTTGAGGGCCTCGACGGTGCGGGCGTTGGGTTCGATGATGTCGATGATTCGTTTGTGGGTGCGGATCTCGAACTGCTCGCGGCTCTTCTTGTCAATGAAGGGCGAGCGGAGCACGGTGTAGCGCTCGATCCGCGTCGGGAGCGGGACAGGCCCGGCCACCTTGGCGTTGGTGCGCTTGGCGTGCTCGACGATCTCCTTCGCGGACGCGTCGAGAGCGAGGTGGTCGTACGCCTCCATCCTGATTCTGATCCGGCCGCCACTCATCGAGCGTCTTCCTTGGCTACTGGACACCCAGTCTTCGTCGACCTCACCCGCACTCGCCCGGCGCACGCGCCCCGGGGCTCGAACCTTCTCAATCCGTCTGCACCCGATCTCTCGGGCGAGCGACAGCACTCTCTCGCGGCGACACCCGTTCGATCGACGCCGATCGACTCGGGACGCCCGATCCGCCCCACCGCTGCGTTCAGCTTCGGGGTTGTTCCGCCACCACCACCTGAACCACCGGCCGTCCCTGCATCACCGCCGACACCCGCTCCGTCCGAACTTCCGCGCCAGGCCATTCCCGTCTGGTCCCGTCTGGTTTCTTGTTCTCCCGGGGGAACAAAGGCCCGGAGCGAACCAGCCCTGCGTGCTTTCTTCGTGCCACGGCTTCGTGCCGAGGTGGCGTGCCCGAAAGATGGGCCGGGACAGCGCCCCGGCTCCAGACCCCGAGCGAAGGAACCACGGACAGGGAGGGAAGGATAGCGACACCCCAACGGTTGTCAAATCTCGCGGGTTCTGAACGTCGGGGGCATGGGCTCTCCAGCATTGGGGTGGTGAGAGGATCCGGCGCCAACCGAGCCCAACAGCCGGTCAAGGCCGGGACGTGCGTCGGTCGATGTTCGGTGTGACTAGCCTGTGGGGCTGCAACCGGTCCGTCGGATCCGGCGCAGAACCTGCCGGGCTGCCTGGATAGCGACTGGGCTCTGACGGCTGGCGTAGACGCCGCCGGGAACAAGCTGAAAGGACGAACATGTCGATCGAGCGGCTTGGTGGGCGGTTTGCTGAGCGACGCGGGGCGGTCTGGATGGCGGCGTTGGTGGTGTGCCTGGGCAGCGGCGTGCTCGCCCAGTCCCCGGGGTCAACCCCCAAGCCGGGGTCCAAGCCGTCGTCGGTGCCCAAGGCCGCGCCGGGAAAAAAAGAGCCGGCCAAGGACAAGAAGCCCGCGTTCGCGGCTCCCCCCTCGACACCCCCCACCACGGCACAGCCCTTGAAGCCGGTGGACTTTGACGCGGAATCGCGGGCGACGTTCGAGGACGCGGGGCTGTCGATGCCGCTGCCTCAGGGTTCGCTCGCGCAGCGGGTGATGGCGGGGGGCGAGTCGGTGCTGGAGATCGTGCCGGAGGATCAGTCGTGGCGGGTGACGGTGCGCGTGGCGCAGGTGTCGCGAGGGGACATGACGATCGGGGAGTACGCGGACAAGGCGATCGACGCGATCTTCGAGGCGAACGGGGTCGTGAACGTCAAGAAGAACCGTCGCGAAGAGATCCGCGAGAAGCCCGGGGTGATCGCGGTCGCGGCGGAGCTCATGGAGCGTGTGCCCGCGGCGGGGCAGCGCGAGGCGCGGATCGACAACGCCGGGAAGCCCGTGGCGTACGAGCGGTTCTACATGCGCGAGGCGCAGGGCCCGCAGAGCCCGTCGGTGGTGCGCGGGCTCACGGTGTTCTCGCTGGGGACGCGTGAGGTCACGGAGGATTCCAAGGCGAAGAAGGTCGCGGCGTTCTGCACGGTGCAGCTGGTCGCGGCCGAGCCGCAGTTCGCGGGGGCGAGGCCCATCTACGAGGCCATGATCGCGGGGGCGACGTTCTCGACGCAGGAGGTGAGCCTGCAGCGCGGTGCGGCGGTGCAGGCGGGGCGGATTCTCTTCCAGAGCCTGGACGCCAAGACGTTCGAGTCGCTGCTCTTGTCGAACGCGGAGCGGTGGTTCCGTCTGTACCGCCCGGCGCCCACCAAGAGGGACGAGGACGCGACGGAGATCGGGTACATGCGGGTGCAGGCCAAGCTCGGGCAGCGCGGGATGCTCGACCCGACGAAGTCCCCCAAGGGCTGGAGCACGATCGACAAGCAGGAGGGGTACATCGTGCAGATCAACGCGCGGTTCCTTCAGGAGGAGTGGGTCTTTGACTCCGAGGCGATTTACTTCATGACCAAGGACCGCGAGGAGGAGGCGTGGGCGGTGCGGACGAGCCGCCGCGACAAGACCGCGAAAGACAAGCGGCAGGTGGCGACCGCGGGGGAGATCGGGGTGCGCAAGGGGGGCCAGGTCTCGGTGCAGGTGCGCGAGGACGGGAAGGGCGAGGAGACGGTGCGCCCGATGATCCAGAACGACGCGTACATCAGCCAGGTGGACAACCTCCTGCTCCCGCAGATCTTGGTGCACCACCGCGCCAACGCGGAGTACGGGTTCTACGCGTGGCAGTCGGCGCAGCGCCGGATCCGGCTGAGGCGGGACACGGTCTCGCAGCCCGAGGGCCAGCCGGGCGTCTTCCGCATCGCGACGAGGATCGGGGACGCGGACAAGGAGCAGCTCTCGTGGTACAAAGAGAGCGGGGAGCTCCTGCGCCGGGAGAGCCCCGACGGGTCGATCACCGAGCCCACGGACCTCGACGAGCTCGTGAAGCTCTGGAAGCAGAAGCAGCTCCCGATGAACTAGGGATGGGGAGGGCTGGATGACGACGACGCGACTGCTGTCGCCCGTGCCGGAGCCGACCGAGGAGCGGTCGAACTGGGCGCTGCGCCCCACGCAGATCGACGAATACGTCGGGCAGGCGGAGCTGATCGCACGCCTCAAGATTGCGATCCAGGCGGCGAAGGAGCGTCAGGAACCGCTGGAGCACCTGCTGCTGCACGGCCCGCCCGGGCTGGGCAAGACGACGCTGGCGCACGTGCTCTCGCAGGAGATGGGGACGCGGCTGGTGTGCACGAGCGGGCCCGTCCTGGCGAAAGGGACGGACCTGGTCGCGGCGCTGACCCGGCTCGGGCCCGGGGACGTGCTGT
>CAZTJZ010000038.1:0-19951 GCA_964614075.1 uncultured Phycisphaeraceae bacterium | reverse complement strand
GATCCACCGGCTGCCCGTGACGGTCGAGGAGTTCATCTACCCCGCGATGGAGGACTTCCGGATCGACGTGACGGTCGACTCGGGGCTCAACGCGCGGACGGTGCAGATCAAGTGCAAGCCGTTCACGCTGATCGGCGCGACGACGCGGGCGGGGCTGTTGTCCTCGCCTCTGCGGTCCCGCTTCGGGATCGTGCATCATCTGCGGTATTACAGCGAGGAGGAGCTGCGCTCGATCCTCTCTCGCAGCGCGGAGTTGCTCGGCGTGGGTCGTGCGACCGAGAAGGCGCTCTCGACGATCGCGAGCCGATCGCGGGGCACGCCGCGGATCGCGAACCGGCTGCTGCGGCGGGTGCGTGATTTCTCCCAGGTGAGGTCGGGCGGGGAGTTCGTCGAGGCGACGGTGGAATCGGCGCTGCGGCTCGAGGGCGTGGACGCGCTGGGGCTGGACGAGCTGGACCGGTCGTACCTCCGGACGATCGGGACGGTTTATCGCTGCGGGCCGGTGGGCCTGGAGACGGTGGCGGCGACGATGAACGAGGACGCGGGGACGCTGGAGGACGTGGTCGAGCCTTATCTGCTGCAGATCGGGTTCCTGGCCAGGACGCGGCGCGGGCGGTCGCTCACCAAGGGGGCGTGCGAGCATCTGGGGATCGCGTATCGCGACCCGGAGGGCGAATCGGGGCTCTTCTCGTCCTGAATGCCCGAGAATCGGCGGATCGAGAGGTTGAAAACAGGAACGCCTTGCGGCGTGGCATGTCCGTGCGGACAATGATCCTGCGGGGTGGGCGGAGCGGACATGACCGGTGGACCTCACGAGGTTGGGGCGTTGCTAAGCCGCGTCGCCGGCGGGGACGCGGCGTCGACCGACGCGCTCCTCGACGCGGTGTACCGCGAGCTTCGGGAGATGGCGGAGCGGCAGCTGCGGCGGGAGAGCCCCGCGCACACGCTCCAGCCCACGGCGCTCGTGCACGAGGCGTACCTCAAGCTCATGAAGGGGTCGGAGGGGAAGACGGAGTGGAGCGGGAGGGCGCACTTTTTCGCCGCGGCGGCGCAGGCGATGCGGAGGATTTTGGTCGACCACGCCCGGGGGAGGGACCGGGCCAAGCGCGGAGGCGGGGTGGAGCGAGTGGAGCTGTCGGGTGTGCTGGGGGAGATGGCCGCGGCGCCCGAGGTGGACCTGGTGCTGCTCGATGACGCGCTGGCGGCGTTGGCGAGAGAGGATGAGACGGCGGCGAAGATCGTGGACATGCGGTACTTTGCGGGGATGGAGATCGACGAGATCGCGCTGGTGCTGGGGGTGTCGGGGCGGACCGTGCGGCGGCACTGGAACTTCGCGCGGGCGTGGCTCTTCCGCGAGATCGCCGGGGGTGGGGCGTGAGCTCGGGCGCGTCGCGCGTGCGGGATCTGCTCGACGAGGCGCTGGAGAAGCCGGCATCGGAGCGGGAGTCGTTCCTGCGTTCGGCGTGCGCGGGGGACTCGGCTTTGCGCGAGGAGGTGCGGTCGCTCCTCAGGTCGCTGGACGAGGCCGGTGAGTTTCTGACCCCGCCGCGGGGCTTGCGGCGTGAGCCCGCGGATTCCTGGAGTGGGAAGACGGTGGCGGGGCTGGAGGTGGGCGAACGCCTGGGCGCGGGCGGGATGGGCGTGGTCTACAAGGCCCGCGACACGAAGCTCGGGCGCACTGTGGCGATCAAGGTCCTGCCCGAGGCGCTGCTGGACGCGCCGGAGCGGCGGACGCGGCTGGAGCAGGAGGCGCGGGTGCTCGCGTCGCTCTCGCACCCGGGGATCGCCGCGATCTACGGGCTCGAGCATCTCTCGGCGCAGACCCCCGTGCTCGTGCTCGAGTACGTCCCCGGGGCGACGCTCGCGGAGGAGCTGGCCCGGGGGGCGATGGCGGTGGACGAGGCGGTCCAGACGGCGTGCGCGATCGCGTCGGCGCTGGAGGCGGCGCACGGCGTGGGGGTGGTGCACCGCGATCTCAAGCCCGCGAACATCAAGCTTGTGGGAACGACGGGCGGGGTGAAGGTGCTGGACTTCGGGCTGGCGAAGGAGGTCGGCGTGCCGCAGGGCGCTTCCCCGCACACGCCGCGGACCCCGGTCGTGACGCGCGAGGGGGAGATCGTGGGGACGGCGTCGTACATGTCGCCCGAGCAGGCCCGTGGGCGCGCCGTGGACAAGCGCACGGACATCTGGTCGCTGGGGTGCGTGCTGTACGAGATGCTGGTGGGGACGCGGGCCTTCGAGGGGGAGACGTTCTCGGATTGCCTGGCCGCGGTGCTCAAGAGCGAGGCGGATTTCTCGCGATTGCCCGCGGAGACGCCCCGGGGCGTGCGGGACGTGCTCGCGCGGTGCCTCAAGAAGGACCCGGAGGAGCGGTGGCGTGACGCGGGGGACGTCCGGCTGCGGCTGCTGGACGCGTTGCACGAGCGTCCGGCGCCGACCGAGACCTCGGCGGTGCGGGGGCGGGCGTGGGTGTGGGCGGCGTGCCTGGGCGTGCTGGGTGTTGCGGGCGTGATGTGGTTGATGAAACGAGGGCCGGAGCGCCCCGGCCCGCGCGACTCCGGCGTGGTGCGCTTTACGGTCGATCCGGGCGCGGAACGCCCCATTGTCTCGTGGGTGCCTCACATGGCCTTTTCGCCGAGCGGCTCGCACCTGGCGTACTGCGTAGAAACGCCCGACGGGAGCGAGCTGCGCGTGCGCTCGATCGACGACGCCGAGGGGTACACGGTGGAGTGCCCGCGGGCGATGTCTCCGGCGTTCTCGTCCGACTCGCGGTTTCTGTACTACACCAATCTCAACGAAGGCGTGCTGTGGAAGCACGACCTCGCCTCGCGGAAGTCCAGCCCGATCGCATCGATGAAGGGGGACGTGGTGTCGCTGGTCTGCCTGCCCGATGGCAGCTTCATCTCGTCGACGCTCTGGGGCGGGGCGCCGATCTACCAGACTTTCCCCGGGGGCGAGCCGGCCCGAGCCTGGCCCGGGCTGCGGGTGGAGCAGGGCGAGGTTTCCAACTGGCCCAACGGCGTGCTGCCCGGCGAGGAGTGGCTGCTCATCACGAGCTGCAAGGGGCGTGAGCTGGGCCAGAGCCGGATCGAGGCGGTGCATCTGAAGACGGGCGAACGGCGCGTGGTGCTCAACCGGGCGCACACCGCGCAGTTTGTCGAGCCGGACCGAATGTATTACTCGTTCGATGGCGGGCTGTACAGCATCGGGCTGGACGTGGCGACGCTGCGGGTGCGGGGCGAGCCGACCAAAGTCGCGGACGGGCTCACGACGGCGGGGTGGACCGGTCCGGCGTACTACGTGGCATCACGCCGGGGTTCGCTGGCCTATGTCCCGGGGCCCACGGCGATGGGAGACAGCCAGATCGTGACCATCGCTCCCGACGGGGCGATGGAGGTCCTTCTGGACGCCCGCAAAGGAGTGGGCGAGCCGCAGTTCTCGCCCGACGGCACGAAGATCGCGTTCGTGATGGTCTCCGAGCGTGCCGACCTGTGGCTGATGGACCTGACGAGGACGCCGCACCCGATGCAGCGGCTGACGAGAGATTTGTTTCCCGGGTCGCCTCGGTGGTCGCCCGACGGGAGGTACGTGGCGATCGCCCAGAATGTGCCGGGGAAACACGAGTCGATCGTGCTCGTCCCGGCGGACGGGAGCGACGAGCCGCGGGTCTTGCTGAGCGGCGAGAAGCAGCTCGCGAGGCTGGGCAACTTCACCCCCGACGGGAAGGAGCTGCTCTTTATCATCTGGCACGAGAACCCCAAGCCCAACGACGACGTGTTCGCGATCGACGTCGAGACCGGGGCGATCCGCCCGGTGGCGACTTCGCCGGCGACGGAGATCGGCGCGATGGTGAGCCCCGACGGGCGGTGGCTGGCGCTGGCGCACAACGACACGGGGCGGTGGGAGATCGACGTCCGCCCGTGGCGGGCCGAAACGCCCAGAGTCCGGGTCTCGACCAACGGTGGGTATCGCCCGGTGTGGGGCAAGCGGGCGAACCCCGACGGGACGTGGCCCCTGTACTTCCAGTTCGGGATGGGGACGTGGCGTGCGAACCTGGACCTGGGCGGGTCGGTGACGGTGCGCGAGGTGAAGCAGATGTTCGAGGGCGTGATTCTCGCGCGGGTGGATGTCGATCCGAACACCGAGCGGTTCGTGGCGGTGCGGGATCCGAACTACAACAGTCGCCCGTCCCGGATCCATGTGACGATCGTGCCGTAGGGGTTCAGCCCGCGTCCCCGGCGAGGGTCGCGGGGCTGCGATGTCCCGAGCGTCCGACGCCCACCACGCCGAAGACGTGGGTGCTGGGATCGGCGGGGACCATGGCGCGATCGACGCGAGCGACCCAATGGGCGTGCTCCCAGATGGGCGCGGTGGTGGCGCGCCAGACGATCTCGTAGCCGGCGAAGTCGTGCTCGTCGCTCGCGTGCCAGCGGATCGTCCGGTCTTCGAGGGAGACGCCCGCGGGGGGCGGGGGGGCGAGCGCGAGCCGCTCTGCGGCCGCGCCGAGCACGCGCGCCACGCCCGTGACGTACGGGGCGTCGGGCGAGGCGATGTTCCCTCCGTGCGGAGCGGGCTCGTGGAGGGTGGCGACGGGGAAGCCTTGCTCCAGGAACCGAGAGGCGTCGGCGTGCGCGGGGCGGGGCTGGTCGCGGGCGACGATCGTGACCTTGGTGGGGAGATCATGGAGGCGGGCGACCTCCTCGAGGACGCGGGCGATCTGGCGTCCGGGCGAGTCGTCGGCCTGGACCGGGCCTCTCGCACCCCCGCCGCCGCCAAAGACGCGCACGCGGTCGGGCGGCGCCGGCTCGTCGCCCCAGCGGCCTGGCGTGTTGATCTCTCCCGCGCAGAGCACGGCGGCGACGTCGAAGGCGTGCATCTGTCTCGCGGCGTTGGCGCGGAAGGCGGCGCCGAGGGCGTCGCGCGTGCCGCCATCGCAGAGCACGAGCACGACCGAGGCCAGGAGCGGTTCGAGCGAGAGCGTGCGGATCGCCTCGATCGCGGCGGCGCAGGCGCCGTCGTACCGGGACTCGTGGGGCCCGGGCTCGGCGTCGAATCCCGCGACGAGATAGATCGCCCGGCGGCCGCTCCCCGGGCGGCCCGGGACAATCGCGAGCAGATTCGCGACGCGCGGCCGCACGTCCGTGGATGGGGCGCATTCCTCGCTGGAGACGTGCCACGTCGCGGCGGGCGAGAGCCGAGCAAGACGGGAGGCGAGATACTCGCGCCCACGCGGGGTGGGGCTCGGCTCGCCCGCGCCGCGGGCCAGAGCCCGGCAGTCGGCGAGGCCCGCCAGAGTCTCGAGCACGCGCGACTCGGCGGCGGCGTCGAGCCCGCGCGGGGGAGGCGGCCTGGGCGGGGGCGTGGTGGGCTTGCCCTCGATCTGCGAGGTGGCGTGGCCCGCGAGCGGACCGGCGGTCGATCGTCCGTGCGACCCGGGTGCGTCCGGCATGGCACGACTGTATGGGTCGGCACCCTCCGTCCTATCGTCTGTCGCATGAGCCACTCAGCGACCAACAGGACCGCGGGCGAGGTGTTCCGAGATCGGCTCGCGAAAGGGTGTCTCGCGATCCCCGGCGCGTTCAACGCGTTGGCGGCGAAGGCCATCGCCCGCGCAGGCTTCGGCGCGTGCTACGTCTCGGGGGCCGCCACGAGCGTGTGCGCGGGCGTGCCCGATGTCGGCGTCCTCACGCTCGAGCACTTCGCACGATGCGTGCGTGAGGCGGCGGACGCGAGCGGGCTGCCCGTGCTGGCCGACGCGGACACGGGCTTCGGCGAGGCGGAGATGGTCCGGCGGACCGTGATCGAATACGCCCGTTCCGGGGCGGCGGGGCTGCACCTGGAGGACCAGAAGTTTCCCAAGCGCTGCGGGCACCTCGACGGGAAGGAGCTCGTGCCGGTCGATCACATGGTCGAGAAGGTCGAGTGGGCGGCCCGGGCCGCGCCGCGCGGGTTTGTCGTGTGCGCCCGCACCGACGCCGCTGGGGTCGAGGGGCTCGACGCGGCGGTGACGCGGGCGAGGGCGTACGTGCGGGCCGGGGCGTCCATGATCTTCCCCGAGGGGCTCCAGAGCGAGGAGGAGTTTGCGAAGTTCGCGCGAGCGATGCGGGAGCTCCAGGGGCCGGACCCGCGCGGCGGGCCGTACCTCCTCGCGAACATGACCGAGTTCGGCAAGACCCCCATCATCCCGGTGTCGCGCTTCGAGGCGATGGGGTATTCCTGCGTGATCTTTCCGGTGACGCTGCTGCGCGTGGCGATGGGCGCGGTGACCAAGGCGCTGGAGCAGCTCCATCGCGAGGGTTCGGTGTCGGGGCTGCTGGCCTCGATGCAGACGCGCCAGGAGCTGTACGACCTCGTGGGCTACACGCCCGGCAAGGCGTGGGAGTGGCCGGGGTAGACGGGAAGAGCCACCTTTCGTGATCGTCTCTGTTCCCAAAAAGAAAACGCCCGGGCTGGCCGGGCGTTGGTGGTCACGTCGGTGAACGGCGCTGCGGTGAGCAGCGTTACTTCTTTCCGGCCTTCCCCTGCTGCTCTTCGAGGAGGGCCTTCATGAGTCCCGAGGGCATCTGGCGGTACTCCATGAACTCCATGGTGGAGCTGGCGCGGCCCTGGGACATGCCGCGGAGGCTGGTGGTGTAGCCGAACATTTCCGAGAGCGGGACCTCGCAGGTGACGAGCTTGACCACGCCGCGATCCTCGGTGTCGATGATCATGCCGCGCCGTGAGGAGATATCGCCCGTGACGTTCCCGAGGTAGTCGTTGGGGACGGTGACGACGACCTTCATGATGGGCTCCAGGAGCACCGGGCCGGCCTTCTAGAAGGCCTAGATTAGCGCGAGGCGCCCGGCCTGATCGAAGGCGACCTGCGAGGAGTCGACCGCGTGGGACGACCCGTCCACGATCGTGGCCTTGATGTTGATGAGCGGGTAGCCGAACTTGACGCCCGTGACGGCGGTCATCCGGATGCCGTCCATCACCGGCTTGATGAACTCCTTGGGGATCGCGCCGCCCACGACCTCGTTAGAGACGGCGATGTTGTCCTCGAAGTCGAGCTCCTCGGCGGTGGCCTGCGCGGCGGTGAAGGGCTCCAAGTGGATGGTGCAGTCACCGAACTGGCCGCGGCCGCCGGTCTGCTTCTTGAACAGCCCGCGGACGTACTCCACCTTCTTGGTGATGGCCTCGCGGTAGCTGACCTTGGGTTTGCCCACGTCCACGCCGATCTTCATGTCGCGCCGGAGCTTGTTGGCGATGATCTCCAGGTGGAGCTCGCCCATGCCCGAAATGATAGTCTCGCCGGTTTCTTCGTTGAAGTTGGAGCGGAAGGAGGGGTCCTCACGCCGGATGACGCCCAGGGCCTCGGAGAGCTTGCGCTTGTCCTCGGTGGTCTTGGGCTCGATGGACATGGAGATGACCGGCTCGGGGAAGTGCATGCGTTCGAGGAGGATGGGCTGGTCGGCGTCGCAGAGCGTGTCGCCCGTGTAGCTGTCCTTGATGCCGACGACGGCGACAATGTTGCCCGCGCTGGTCTCCTCCAGCGGGATGCGGTTCTGGGCGTGCATCTCGAAGATTCGGCTGGCGTTCTCCTTCTTCCCGTTGCCGGGGTTCAGGAGGCGCGTGCCCTTGCTGAGGGTGCCCGAGTAGACGCGGACGTACGTCAGATCGCCGTGCTGGTCGGAGACGACCTTGAAGACCAGCCCGGAGAAGGGGGCTTCCTTGTCGTGGGGGCGCGACATCTTGACGTCCTTGTCGCGCGGGTCGGTGCCCTCGACGTCGGGCTTCTCGGTGGGCGAGGGGAGGAAGTCGACGACGGCGTCCAGGAGCATCTGCACGCCGATGTTCCGCAGGGCGGCCCCGCAGAGCACCGGGTAGCAGCGACGCTCGGTCGTGCCCCGGCGGAGCGCGACGACGAGTTGGTCGCGCGTCGGCTCCTTGCCCTCGAGGTACATCTCCATGAGGTGATCGTCGAGCTCGGCGATCTTCTCGATCATGTCGTGGCGCCACTTCTTGGCCGTCTCGTCCATGTCGGCGGGGACGGCCTTCTCGGTGACGCGCTCGCCCTTCTCGCCCTCGAAGTAGAACGCACGCATCGTCATCAGGTCGATGATGCCCTGGTGCTCGTGCCCGGTCCCGATGGGGATCTGGATGGCGATCCCGTTGGCGCCCAGGCGGCTCTTGATGGTCGAGAAGGAGAAGTCGAAGCTCGCGCCGATCTTGTCCATCTTGTTCACGAAGCACAGGCGCGGGACCTTGTATCGGTCGGCCTGGCGCCAGACCGTCTCGCTCTGGGCCTCGACGCCTTCCTTGCCGTCGAACACCGCGACCGCGCCGTCGAGCACGCGGAGGGACCGCTCGACCTCGATGGTGAAGTCCACGTGCCCCGGGGTGTCGATGAGGTTGAGCTTGTAGTCACGCCCGCTGCGGACCCAGGGGCAGGTGGTGGCGGCGGACTGGATGGTGATCCCGCGCTGCTGCTCTTCCTCGAGGAAGTCCATCGTCGCGGTGCCCTCGTGGACCTCGCCGATCTTGTAGTTCTTCCCGGTGTAATACAAAATGCGCTCGGAGACGGTGGTCTTTCCGGCGTCGATGTGGGCGCAGATGCCGAAGTTGCGGATGTGGGAGAGATCGGTGGGCATGGGGGACTCGCTTTCTCGAACCTGAACGGAACCTGGAACACGCTGAAACGGGGGAACGCTTGCCGCCACCGGGGCCCGCTCTCGCGGAGGCCTCGGGTGTTGGTGACCCCCGCTCGCATCGCCGGGCGGGGATCTCCGAGTTGTGGTTCTTGGAGCGTGCGTCGATCGACGCCGCCGGTGGGACGATTACGCCGCCTGCTCGATGTCTTCTTCGTCGTCCATACCGCCCCCGGCGGGGGACCCTGACACCACGAACCAAACGCGTTGGTCGTGACACCCGCCCGCTGGGGACGCGAATAGTACGACGGACCCGTCCAGAATCAAGACCGCCGGCCCTACCCCCCACCCCGCGCTAAACCCTCCAGCTCACGGCGTTTGGACGCGTCGAGGCGGACCAAGGGGTCCAGGCGGAGGTCGTCGTCGAGCCGGATCGCTCGCGCCGCCCACGCCGACGCCTTTGTCGAGTCTCCGAGTTGGCGGCAGAGCGCGGCCAAGCGAACGGCATGGTCGAGGCCTCGGGGGTCCAGCGCGGCGGCGTGCTCGTAGGCCACGACGCTTGCGCGGAGGTGCTCTGGGTTGTTCTCGGCCTCGGCGCGGTTCCGGCGGATCACGCCCAGCCAGGCCCACGCCACGGGCGAGGGACGGTGCTGAACGAACGCGGCGGTGGTCGCCTCGGCGCGGGCGATGGCGTCGGAGGGCATGCCGAGGCGTGCCGAGTCGTTGAACTCGGCGAGCATGAGCGAGGTGAGAGCACGCGAGGTGAGGAAGCTCGACGGTGCGGCCCGGCACGCCGACGCGATAACATCCTGGGCCTGTCTGATGCGTGCGAGCCGCTCGTCGGCGACGGCGCGCTCGATCGCCTCGGGCGTGACCGCGACCGGCGTGCCGGAGCGGCCGGAGAGCGACCGGGCCAGGGTGTTGGCCGCGTCGCGGGCGCTCTCGCCCCCGGCACGGGCCTGGGCGAGCCAGGACTGATCCTCGTGCAGGGGAGTGACGATCTCGTACGCATCGCGGAGGCGTGCCTCCCACGTCCAGACGCGCACACCCGCGGCGACGGCGGCGATCGCCAGCAGCGCGGCCACGAGCGAGCCCGCGCGCGACGTGCGTGCCAACGCCGTGCCGGGAGACGCCGCGGCGACCCCCAGGATCGACATGAACCAGGACGCGGCGCCGAGATTGACGGGCGTGAGCTCGATCTGCGCGTGCGCGAGGAGCGCCAGGGCGCACGCCGCCAACGCGACCGAGCCCCGGCGCTCGCCCGCCGCGTCCCACAGGAGCACCCCGGCCGCGACCACCCCGCCCAGGGCGAGCCCCGCGAAACGGACGAGCGTCGCCCCGAGGTCGGCGGCTTCCATCTCCATCACCGCGCCCAGCAGCATCGGGAGCGTGAGCACGAGCACGGCGAGGCGGAGCTCCTGGCGCACTCCCAGACGCTCGCGCTCGCGAGCGTCGCGCGGCGGGCCCTCATCGCGCCCGAGCAGGCGCCGGGAGACCTCCGCCGCCGCGCCGAACCCGAGGGCGATCCACGCGAGGGCCGGCGTGCCCAGCGCACAGGCGTAGTCGATGAAGAGGCTGTGCGGGCTCGCGGGGGACTCCGGGCATAGGGGGGGCTTGCGGAGCATGAATGCGTCCTGGAAGCCCGCGGGGCCCACGCCGAGGATGGGGTGATCGCGCACGATGTCCATCGCGCCCCGCAGATAGAACCAGCGAAAGAGAATGCTGAGTTCGCCCAGCCGCTCGCCCAGGATCCCTCGGACGACGACCATCGCGAGTGCGGCGACGACCACGAGCACGCCGATGACCCCCGCGCGGGCCCGGACCACGGGCGGGGCGACGCGTGCGAGCACGAGAAGGACCGCGCCCACGCCCACGGCGACGAGCGCGCCCTTGGACTGCGAGACGTACAGCATCGCCGCGGCAAGCACGACCCCCAGCACGCGGAACCAAAGCCCGCGTCGATCGGCCCGCGCGAGCGAGGCCAGGAGCATCACGAACAGCCCCGCGCCCACGCTGCCATAGACGTTCGAGAGCGCGAACCAGCCCGTGCCCTCCTGCTGGCGCAGGCGCCGCTCGAACGCGAGGGCCAGCGGGGAGCCCTCGACCCAGCCTCGGCTGTGGAGAATGAGCTGCTTGTTCGACTCGAAGGCGCGGACGCCCAGGGGGTGCTCGATCGTGAACTGGTACGCCCCTTTCAGCGCGAGCATCGCGACCACGCCCGCGAGTACCGCGATGATCCAGGAACGGTGCGCGCCGGACCTCGACGCGGCGTGCAGAGCCACTCCGGCGGTGACCGCCGCGGTCCAGCCCGAGGCGAGCGTGGCGTGCTCGATCTGGACCCCGTCGCGGGTCCACGAGTGCCACACGCCCGCGCCCGCGCCGATCAGAAGCAGCAGCACCGAGGTCCGCCCCGCCCCGAGGGACCAGAGCACCACCGCGGACGAGGCGAGCATGACCGCGTCGATCGCGAGGGACGCGGCGGGGCCGTAGCCCACGAGGGCCGCCGGCTGGAGCGTCGGATCGTCGTTCCAGTAGGGGAAGGGATCAAGCCCGGCGAAGAGCCGCATGACCACGCCCATCAGGAGCAGGGCGATCCACGCCCGCTGGATGTTCGCGGTCCTGGGATCGGGGCTCACGGGAGGCTCCCCCCGCCGCGGGCGTGCGACCATTCGAAGATCGCGAGCACGGTGAGGAGCATCGCGACCTGAAGACCCAGCAGCAGCGCGTACGGCGCGTCGAGGACCGGCAGGATCACGCCGGCAAGCGCCGTCGCCATCGAAAAGAGCACGATCACCACGACCGCGGCTCGCTTCGATAGCCCCAGACGCACCAGGCGGTGCGAGAGATGGTTCTGATCGCCCACCATGGGCGAGCGCCCAGCCCGCATGCGGATCACGCACACGCTCAGCAGGTCGTACAGGGGCACGGCGAGCACCACGAGCGGGGTCAGGACGGCGTGCCACGCGGGCCCGCTCTCGGCGTGGGGCGAGACGTAGGTCATCCGCACCGACAGGAACGCGAGCAGGAAACCCAGCACCAGCGACCCGCCATCGCCCATGAAGATGCTCGCGCGCCCCCCCTCGCCGCGTCTCCACGGGAAGTTGAAGACCAGGAACCCGCCCAGGGCGCCCACGAACAGCGCGAGGGCCGCCCCAACGAACCACTGCCCGTGCCCCAGAGCTCCGGCGAGCAGGCACGCCGCGCACGCGACGCCTACGCCCCCCGAGAGCCCGTCCATGTTGTCCATGAAGTTCATCGCGTTGGTGACCGCGAGCGTCCAGAGCACGGTGAGGGCGATCGACGCCCACGACCCGCCCGCGTGGGCGTCAAGGAGCGTGAGGAGGCGCGTGTCCGCGATCCACGCCGCGGCAAGGGCGGGCAGCGTCATGGCGAAGAGCTTCACGACGGGCCCCAACGGCCGGCGATCGTCGATCAGCCCGAGCATGTGGAGCCACAGGAGGCACGCGATGAGGACGCCCGCGGCGCGGGCCTCGCTCCACACGCCCGGAAGATGCGTCAGAAGCTCCGCGGGGAGCCACTGGGGTGGTTGCGCCGTCGGGATCTTGTCCGCGTAAGGCGCCAGCCAGCGGGCACCGACCAGCCCGAGCCCCAGCGGGATGATGAGGGTCGCCGCGATGGCGATCCCGCCCGTGTTGGGCACGGGGCGGCGGAGCTTGACCTGCCCCGGCACGCCCGTGGAATCGAACGCGCCCGCGCGGCGTGACACACCACGCACCAGCCACGTCAGCACCATCGAGGCCACGCACGCGAGCGGGATGAGCCAGAGCACCAGGACGAGCATCGGCGGGAGTGTAGTGGAACGCCCTTGGGCGAGTCTGCCCTGGCGGCGGGCCTCACACCAGCCCGCGCAACGCCTCCACGAACCGCCACACGTCGTGGAACGTGTTGTAAAACGCGACCGGCGCGGCCCGGATGACATCCGGCTCGCGGAAATCGGTCACGACGCCCTTGCGGAGCAGCCCGCCGTGGACCGCCCGCGCCTCGCCCGGCACGCGCAGCGAGAGCTGGCTCCCGCGAGCGGCGGGGTCCGCGGGCGTCACGACACGCACGCCCGGGGTGTGCTCGCGGAGCAACCGCTCCAGGTACGCCGTGAGTCGGAGTGATTTCTGACGTCGCGGCGTGATCCCCGCCCGGTCGAAGACCTCCAGCGACACGCGTAGCGGCGTGAGCGCCAGGATCGGCGGGTTGCTCAGCTGCCACGCGTCGGCGCTGGCGACGGGCGAGAACTCCGGGCTCATGCGGAACCTCGTCGCCGGGTCGGTCCCCCACCACCCGGCAAAGCGAGGGAGATCCCGGCGGGCGAGGTGGCGCTCGTGCACGAACGCGCCGGCGATGGCGCCCGGTCCGCTGTTGAGGTACTTGTAACTGCACCACGCGGCGAAGTCGGCGCCCCAGTCGTGGAGCTTGAGCTCGACGTTCCCCGCGGCGTGCGCCAGATCCCAGCCCACCACGATCCCGCGCTCGCGCGCGAACCGCGTGACCTCTCCCATGTCGAAGCACTGGCCCGTGAGGTAGTTCACCCCGCCCAGCATCACCAGCGCGATGCGCGAGTGCTCGCGGTCGATCGCGTCCAGGATGTCGGGCGTGCGCAGCGTCTCCTCGCCCGCGCGGGGCTTCAGGCGGATGACCGCGCGCGAGGCGTCAAAGCCGGCGTGGGGGGCGTGAAACGCCGCCTGGCTCTGGACGGCGTAGGAGTCGCTCGGGAACGCCGAGTCCTCGATCACGATCGCGTGGCGTTCGCGCGTGGGGCGGTAGAAGCTCGCCATGAGCAGGTGCAGGTTGGTCGTGAGCGAGTTCATCGCGACGACCTCGCGCGGGTTGGCCCCGGCGATCCGCCCGAGCCCTTCGCGCACGAACTCGTGGGCCGGGAACCACGCGTGCGACGCGTGGAAGTGCCCCTCGACACCCAGCCTCGCCCACGCGTCGAGATCCGCGCCGATGGCGCCCGCGGTGGCGCGCGGCTGGAGGCCCAGCGAGTTTCCGACGAGGTAGACGCTCTCGTCCTGAAGCGTCCCGGCGAGCGACCCGGCCCCCGCCGCCCGGGCGATCTCCGCGGCCTTGGGAATGTGAAACTCGCCCCGCAGCGAACGGAGCGGGTCCGCCGCGTCGAGCTCCCGCGCGAACGACTCATCGCCGCGGTGCGGGGTGGTGCTGGGCGTGTCGTCGCTCATGGGTGAGGGCTCGGGGAGTGCGGAGGGGGCGTCATTGTTGCACGACCGAACGCCCCCGGCGACGCGATCGCACCGCGCGAACGCCCAACCCGATCATGCCGCAGACCCACGCCCAGAACACCACATCGAGCGCCAGCCCGGCGGGGTGAACAATCACGGGCAGGGACAGCGGGCCCAGGTTCAGCACGCCCGACCGTGAGGATCGACGCCCGGCGCCCGCGGTTGTTTCCTGAGCGCGCCAATGGGTGAATCTCCAGGGCACGCCGTAGGCCCGGTTGGACGACACCGGAGGTTTGGTCGCGGCGGGATCCGCGGGTTCGAGGGCGGCCCGGGTCGCGTCGCACCATGCCGGGAGCGAGAACGAGCCCGACCGGGCGTGCCAGTCTCCCGAGACGCGTAGCACGCTGTCGAACACGCGCTCTTCCTTGGCCAGGTGCTCGTGGGCAAGCTCGCGCGTGGCGAAAGGCTTGGCCCAGACCTCCGTGGCGCCGGGGGCGTCCAGAGTCTCGACCATCCAGAAGCGACCCGAGTCCGCGACCACGCCGAACGAATGCACCACCTTGGTCCCGGGCAGCTTCCCGGCGAGGCTCTCGCCGAGCACGACGACCACGAGGGTGGCGACGGGCGTCAGCACGAGCCCCAACGCGAGGCACCACGCGATCCGACGGATTCCTGCGTTCATGCGGGCGTTCATGCTGGCCTCCGCCTCACGGCGCCACGGTCATTCCCAGAAACTCCATCGCGTTCCTCGCGAGCACGCGCTCCACGGTCTTCGCCCCGAGCGCGGCGTGCATCGACTCGACCAGCGCCCCGGGGCGCTCCTCGCCCAGGGGAAAGGGATAGTCGCTCCCGAGGCACACGCGGTCGTCGCCGAAGAGCCGGATCACGTCGAGCAGCGCGGCGGCGTCGTGCACCAGCGAGTCGACGTAGACCCCGGCGTGCGTGACGCCACGGGCGAGATAGTCCCGCGGGTCGCGGGCGCCGGGCGGGAAGAGGTCCGGGCGGCAGGCCCTCCCGTGCGAGATCCGCCCGATCGTGCCCGGGAAGCTCCCCCCGCCGTGCGCGAAGCAGACCTTGAGCCGCGGCAGGCGGTCGAGCACCCCCGAGAACATCAGCGAGCACATGGCGATCGTCGTTTCGGTGGGCATCCCCACCAGCCAGCCCATCCAGTACCGGACCATGCGCTCGGGGGCGAGCATCTCCCAGGGGTGGATGAAGACGCCCGCGCCCAGCGCCTCAGCCGCGGCGAGGACATCGAAGACGCCCGGATCGTCGAGGTTCCTGGCGTTGATGTTCGTGCCGATCTGGACCCCCCGCATCCCGAGCTGTTTGACGCAGCGTTCGAGCTCACGGACGGCGAGGGCCGGGGCCTGCATGGGGATGGTGCCCAGCGCGACAAAGTGCGACGGGTGAGCCGCGACCACGCCCGCAATGTGGTCGTTGAGCAGGCAGGACAGGTCCAGCGCGTCCTGGGGCTTGGCCCAGTAGGAGAACATGACCGGGACGGTGGAGAGCGCCTGGACATGCACGCCCGCCGCGCTCATGTCCTTGCGGCGTACGTCCGGATCCCAGCAGTTGCTCTCGATCTCGCGGAAGAACGTGTCGCCCTTCAGAAGGCGCGCCCGGCAGGGGGCGTGGTGCTCCAGGCGCACCCAGTCGCCATCGCCGTAGCGGGCCTTGAGGTCGGGCCAGCGCTCGGGGAGGATGTGGGTGTGGAGGTCGATCTTCATGCATCGCCGATCGTGACGCCCCGCGCCGCGTCGATCGCGCCGACGAGTTCGCGCTCGACCTCCTGAACGTAGCCCGCGAACGGACGCAGCGATGAGGCCTGGTGAATCTCGCGCCGGGTGGGGATGGACACCTCGCCCCGGACTACCGACCCGATGGCGTTCGCGAGCGCGTCGGGGTCGTGAGGACGGAAGAGGAGCCCATTGCGACCGCTCTCCACAAAGTCGGGCACCGCCCCCAAGTCCGAGGCGATCACGAACCTCCCGGCGTGGAGCAGCTCCAGAACGACAAAGGGCGAGTTCTCCAGCCCCATGCTCGGGAAAACCCCCGCGTCCAGGGACGCCATCGCCGCCCCGAGCTGCGCCACGTCGTACCCACCCAGGAACTCGACGCACGCCACCCCGCGCAGGCGTTCGCGGAACGGACGATCGTCTCCGCTCGCGCGGATCGTGAGGTGCACTCGGGCCGCGACCTCTGACGGCAAACGCCGGACCGCCTCGCAGAGAAGCCCGAGCCCCTTGTTCGGGAAGCAGTTGCCGAAGTAGCCCAGGCGCAGCGGGCGGGGATCGCTCCGCCGCCACCCGGGCGCGTCGTAGTACGGGGAGAGCTCGGCCTGGCGGCGCAGCTCGTCAAAGTGCGGCTGGCCGAGGGAAACCTGACGCAGGATCGCTTCGCGCACGCCGTGCGCCGCGTGGACCCGCGTCAGGAACGCGCCCGGGCAGAGCACCCGATGCGAGGAGTTCAGCGCCGCAACTCCCGCGGCCCGACGCCGGGCGTACTCATGGAGCACCGGGAGGCGGTGCTCGCGCGGCTCGGCGAGCGACCTCCATCCCTGTGCGGTGGAGCCGTCGAGCGCGCCCTCGGAGGTTGGGGACGACTTGGGCGAGTGGCCGGGTGCTGGCACCAGCGCGGGGACAAGTCCGGGAATCAGTTCAACGACGGGATCGGGCCAGCCATCGCCGGCGGAGCACCGCCGCCGGATCCCTGCCGCGGCGTCCTTGAGCCCCGCGCCCAGGGTGGGCCCGAGCACACGCCGGAAACTCTGCCGCCGGCGCCGCGACCAGATCTCATCCCGCGGGTCCGGGGCGCCCAGGCACCCCACGCACCGCGTGCCCCCTTCGTAGTCCAGGCACACCTCACGCTCCCGCGCGAGCAGGTCCACCTGCGGGCAGAGCGCGAAATAGTTGTGCGGCGTGACCACCACGCCCACCCCGGCCTCGCGCAGGCGTGCCACGAGGTCGAACCCGAACCCCTCCAGCGAGTGGATGTGTACCACCTCGGCGCCGATCTCCTTCGTCCACTCGACGACCCTCCGCGAGTGCTCGGGCGAGGCGGCCTGCTCGGCCGGGTTCCGGAAGTTCATGTTGCCCGTGGCAAGATTTGGGCTGTTGAGCGAGCGCCAGCACGCCACGCCGCGCCACACCTCCATGGGCTCGATCCGGATGCCCGGGCGAATCGAATAATCGATCCCCGAGCGGAGATAGTGGACGCGGTGCCCCATCACCACCAGGGCCGACGCCAGCTCAGAGACGCTGAGGTTGTAGCCCGAGCCCTCCGCGGCCTGTCGGGACAGGCGCGCCCACCCCAGCATCGCGAGGCGCCGGGGGCGGGGCGAACGCATCAGCCCCGCGGGGGGCGAGATCGCCTCACCCTCCCGGGCCGCCGCGTCCTCGAAGCTCTTGAACGTGCGCACAGTCGCCCAGCATACACCCGGGCCCCGCCGCAAGTTGGCGGTCCACCCTCCCAACAACCGAAGAACATGTACCATCCACCACGGGAGCCGGAGGCTGTCCGGCTCCTGCCCCACGCCTCCGCATTTACCCAGAGGGCCGCCGCGTGATCGAGATCCGCTGTGACAAGTGCGACCGGATATTCGAGGCGCCCGACGACTCGCAGGGACGCAAGGTCGAGTGCCCGCGCTGCGGCGACGTGAACATCGTGGACATCACCCAGGCCCGCCCGCACGCGGCCGCTGACGCCGACGACCGCGCCTCCGTCGCCGGCTACCCGCCCTCCCTCGGCCCGGAGCAGGACGTGCTGGTAATCCGCCAGGCCATGTTCCGGGCCAGGCCGCTCACGTTCCTCGCGCTGCTGGTGGTGGTCCTGGGCGGGGGTGTGGGGGCGCTCATGCTCTCTTCCCAGACCGGCTCGGGGGGAAGCGCGGCGTTGGCCGTGGCGTCACTGGTCGCGGCGATGGCGGCGTTGGTGACCCTGCTCATCTGGAAGGTGCTCACGCTGGACTCGCGTCTGCGGATCACCACCAAGCGCACGATCGAGTCGGTGGGCCTGTTCTCCAAGTCCACGAGCGAGATCCTCCACAAGCACATCCGCAACTTCACCGTCACCCAGTCCTTCTGGCAGCGACTCTGGAACGTGGGGACGGTGGGGATCTCCTCCGCCGCGGAGGACCAGACCGAGATCGTCATGAAGGACGTCCCCCGCCCCAAGGACATCCACAAGGTGATCGACCTGTACCGCCCCCTCTGAGCGCCGTCGCAGGAATTCGCTGCAGAACCCACCCCGCCGGGCCGAAGTTTCACAGAGTACCCCTTGCCCCTGCCGATCGATCTCTCCTACAACTTCGTGACCCGCGACCCGGCCCCAACTGGCACCCCGACTCGGCAAGAAAATCCTCGGGAGCACCGCTTGACGTGGTTCGCCAAGATCCGACTGAAGGTGCTCGCCTACGTGGCGGGAGTGCTCTTGGCCGCGCTGGGGATCGCCTCGATCGCGACGATTCCCGCCTGGCCACTGGTCGGGGCGGCGGTCGCGGTGGCCGCGGTCGTCATCCACAAGGCCGCCCATCGCCTCAGCGAGCCCACATGCCTGGGCTGCGGACGCGACATACGGGACCTCCCTCTCGGGGAGCACGGCGTGATCTGCCCGGACTGCGGGCACATCAGCCGCAAGCCCGACCGCCTGGCCTGACGCTCGCCGGGGTTCTTCACGCGATCTCGCGGCTGCTCCCTCCCACACTCACTCCAAGTTCTTGGTATCATGGTGCGGTCGGGCCAACCGCCCGGCGAGGGAGAGAGCCATGAAAATCGTGTCGTTGATCGGACTCGCCTTGGCGTGTACTGCTGCGGACGCGGCGATCATCTCTGTCACGGGGAACATCGCCCACATCGCCACTCCGACCGGGTTCTTGGACCCGATCAACAACTTCGATCCGATGCGGGCCTGGGATGAGCTTCAGAACGTTTCAGTCTCAAACCTCAGCGCGGAGGCCACGAACAATCCGTGCGACACGCGCCCGTCCGGCCCCACGCCGGCACCCGGGATCGTCTCGGGCACGTTCGATTCGCACATGATTCTGGCGAGCGATTTCACGTTCTACACCGGATCCATCCGCTTCAGCGGCCAGATCGCGGCGGTCATCGTGGACCCAGGATCCATCCTGGCCAGCGATCCGAGCTTTGCGCCGCCCGGGCTCATCATCTACGGGCAGAACGGCACCGTCCCGTCGCTCCAGGACATGGTCGGCGGTGGCGGCGCGCCAGGGGGGACCGGTGATTGGATCCGTGTCGACGGCGACACACTCACCCTCAACGAACTGTTTGGCCACCCCATCAGCTGGGGGCAGGGAGACGTCGTCGAGATGCGGGTTCTCACGTATGTTCCGGCGCCAGGCGTGCCGATGATGCTCGGGGCTGTGTCGGTGTGCTTGGCCCGCCGTCGGCGGCGCTAGGCACCGGCCCAGCTCCGGACCGTCGGACGGGATGCCACTTCCTCGGGGCGTCGTGTGATCAAGTACCTCGGCTCCAAACGCACGCTGCTCCCGGTCATTCTGGACGCCATCCGCGCCGCGGCGCCGCACGCCCGCACGGTCATCGATCTGTTCTCGGGCACGTCGCGCGTGGGGCACGCGCTCAAAGCCGCGGGGTACCGGGTCTTGTCGAACGACCACAACGCCTACGCCGCGACGCTCGCGCGCTGCTACGTCCAGGCCGACGCGAATGACGTGCTCCGCGACGCCGACATGCTCGTCCGCGAGCTCAACGCGATCCCGGGGGTGCCGGGGTACTTCACCGAGACGTTCTGCGTGAAGTCGCGCTTCTTTCAGCCCAAGAACGGCGAGCGCATCGACGCCATCCGCGAGGCCATCGCCGCCAAGGGGCTCGCCCCGGAGCTCGAAGCCGTGATGCTCGTCTCGCTCATGGAGGCCGCGGACCGCGTGGACTCGACGACCGGCCTGCAGATGGCGTACCTGAAGTCCTGGGCGCCGCGGGCCCACCATGATCTGGCTCTGCGCATTCCCGACGTGCTCCCCCGGGCGGCGAACGGCAAAGGCCTGGCCACCCAGCTCGACGCGCTCGACGCGGCGGACACGCTCGAGGGCGACGCCGCCTACATCGACCCGCCGTACAACCAGCACTCGTACCTGGGCAACTACCACGTGTGGGA
>CAZTJZ010000037.1:25230-26287 GCA_964614075.1 uncultured Phycisphaeraceae bacterium | reverse complement strand
TCCTGCGCGATGCTCTTCATCATCAACATCACGCCGCCCTTGCTCGCGGCGTAGTTCACGTGGCCGGCCCACGGGATCACCTCGTGCACGCTGGAGATGCACAGGATCTTCCCCGCCGCGCACGACACGCCCGGACGCACACCCCGGCGCTTGAACTCGCGGATCGCGGCCCGGGCGCACAGAAACTGCCCCGTCAGGTTCACGTCGATCACGCGACGCCACTGCGCCAGCGTCATGTCCTCGATCCGCGCGTCCTGCTGCAGGCCCGCGTTGTTCACCAGAATGTCGACCGTCCCGAACTCCGACACGCCCCGCTCGAACATCGCCCGGACCTGGTCCTCGTCCGAGACGTCCGCCTGCACGGCGATCGCCCGCCCGCGGCTGGGGCACCCGCAGTGCATCGCGGAGTCCACCACGCCCCGCGCCGACGACTCGTGGCTCCCCACGTAGTTCACGATCACGTTGGCGCCCGCGCCGCACAGCGCCTCCGCGATGGAAGCGCCGATCCCCGACGACGCGCCCGTCACGACCGCCGTCTGCCCCTTGAGCACGGGCCTGGCCTCGCACGCGGGCATCACCACGTCCGGC
Source organism: uncultured Phycisphaeraceae bacterium (assembly GCA_964614075.1). Taxonomy (GTDB): domain Bacteria; phylum Planctomycetota; class Phycisphaerae; order Phycisphaerales; family UBA1924. The sequence continues at coordinate 25,699 of CAZTJZ010000037.1, read as the reverse complement.
AACTGCTCGGGCATGAGGTCACGGATCAGGGCGCTATTCATCCTCGCGTCGGCGGTGGTGGTCGTCATGCCCGCTGAGATGCCGCCGCCGCTCGGACGTCACGCCCGGGAAGAAGCGCCGGCTCGAGGCGCAACGCCCCGGACCGGCTAGATCTCCTCGAACTTCGCCGTAAAGTGCCGCAGCACTTCGGGCGCTTCGACGATCCGCATCCCGCGGAGCTCAGAACGCCTGGCAAACAGTTCGGCGCACGCCTCGGCGACATAATCAAAGTGGCTCTGCGTGTAGACCCGCCTGGGGATCGCCAGGCGCACCAGCTCCATGTCCGCACGCCGATGGGGTCCGGCCATCACCGTCCCGATCTCGCACGCCCGGATCCCCGCCGCCCGGTACAGCCCGCACACCAGCGCCTGCCCGGGCAGGTGCTCCCGCGGGAGGTGCGGCGCAACGTGCGTGGCGTCGATGTAGATCG
>CAZTJZ010000037.1:0-25220 GCA_964614075.1 uncultured Phycisphaeraceae bacterium | reverse complement strand
CGCCCGCAAGAGGCTCTCCCCCAGGTACTCCACGCTCCGCACGCGATAGCCCAGGTAGTCCGCCTCCGTCACCTCGGTGAGCCCCTGCGCCATCGCCTCCAGATCACGCCCCGCGAGCCCGCCGTACGTCACGAACCCCTCCGTCAGGATCAGCAGGTTGCACGCCCTTCGGAACAACTCCTCGTCTCGGACCAGGAGTAGACCGCCGATGTTAACCAGCCCGTCCTTCTTCGCCGAGATCGTCGCCCCGTCGGCCAGGCCGAACATCTCCCTCGCGATCTCCTTGGGCGTGCGGGAGCCCTGCCCGGGCTCGCGCTGGCGGATGAACCACGCGTTTTCGGCGAACCGGCACGCGTCCAGAAAGAGCGGGAGCTTGTGGCGATCGCACACACGCCGAACCTCGCGGATGTTCTCCAGACTCACGGGCTGCCCGCCGCTGGTGTTGTTCGTCACCGTCATCATCACCACGGGGATCCGCTCCCGCCCCACGCGCCCGATCAACGCCTCGAGACCCGCCACATCCATGTTGCCCTTGAACGGATGGCGGTTCCGCGGGTCTCGCGCCTCGGGGATCGGCAGGTTGACCGCCTCTGCCCCCGAGTGCTCCACGTTCGCCCGCGTCGTGTCAAAGTGAGCATTGTTCGGGATCACCTTCCCGCTCCCGCCCACAAGCTCGAACAAGATCCGCTCGCTCGCCCGCCCCTGATGCGTCGGCAGCACCCGCTCAAACCCCGTCAGCCCGCGCAGCACATCGCGCAGGCGATAGAACGACTCGCTCCCGGCGTACGACTCATCGCCACGCATGATCCCCGCCCACTGCTCGCTGCTCATCGCGCTCGCGCCCGAGTCGGTCAACAGATCGATGATCACGTCCCCGCCGCGGATCAGGAACGGATTGAAAAACGCCCGACGCAGAATCCGCTCACGCTCCTCGCGCGTGCTCATCCGGATCGGCTCCACCGACTTCACGCGGAACGGCTCGATGATCGTCTTCATGCCCGCTGCTCTCCGGCTCACTCGTCGCGCCTCGTATTGCAGACTATTGTATCCACAATAGCGCGCCGCCGTCCTCTGCCGACGTCCTCTCTGCCCCGCCTTGCCCGCCTACTCCCCGACCGACCAGCGCACGCCCCGCTCGTCCCTGGCCGTGCGCGAGAGCCCCGGCAGGAACGCCTCGATGACCTCGGCGTTGGTCGAGGCGTGCCCCGTGAACGCCGGCGTCCGGAGCGAGCACGCCCCCGCCCCCCGCGCGCACGCCACCGCCATCGGCACCATGAGCTGGTCCGCCGTGTACGGACCCGCCGGAGCGTCCGACGCGAGATACGCCCGGACCTCGTCGATCACCTCGTCCGCGACGCGCTCCGAGGGCTTGCCCTGCTCCCCGATCGCGCTGAACACCTCCGTCACGTGCTCGCTCTCGACCTCCAGCAGCACGACGTTGCCCGGGCTCAACGCCCTCTCGCACTGGCGAACTCCCTGCGGATCGACCTCCCACCCCAGCCTCTCGCGCACGCGTTCGAGCTCACGCCGCGCGATCACGGGCGGGAGCTTCGCGAGCACCACCGCGGCCCGGCACGCCCGGACCTCGCCTCGATCCTCCAGCCGCAGCGCCCGCGCCGCCGTCCCCGCCCCGATCTCCACGCGGATCCGCCCTCCCCCCGCCGGATAGAACCCGTGAGACTCCAGCCGTCCCGTCACTCCGCCCCCGAGCCGCGACAGCAGCGGGAGCATGGCCCGCTCAAAGTAGTCGAACGTGGGCGCCCACCGCGCGTGCGTCCCGCCCTCGATCACCAGCTCCGACCGCTCGCCCGTAAAGAGCAGCGCGGGCAGCACCGCCTGGAGCACCAGCGTCGTGCTCCCCGCCGTGCCCACCGAGAACCGAAACGACCCGCCGCGGACCGCGCCGGGCTCGAACACCAGCCGCGGCGACCCCGGCGACGCCCCCTCCACCCGGGCCGAACAGATCGCCGCGGCGGCCTCGACCGCCGTCAGGTGCTGCCGCATCAGCCCGGGCTTGGGGCGGTTGGCGCGGATCCCCGTGATCTCGAAGGGCTTCCCGAGCGCCATCGAGAGCGCGAGGGACGACCGCAGGATCTGCCCGCCGCCTTCGCCTTGTGAGCCGTCGATGTGAACGCTCGTACGTCCCATGAAATCTCCTCCGTCACGCACCCTTGTCCCGCAGCCGCGAAGCCGCGGTCTACTTAGAACAGCGATGACCCTCCAATATCTCCCAACACACTTCCCACGACATCAGCTCGGTTCACAGGGACTGACTCAGGACCCTCTCTCTCTTCTCGTGGCACAGGCGTCCCGCCTGTGTCTTCCTCTACTCGATCGTGGTTCTGATGCAAGCTTCTCAATCATCCGCCTTATCTCCGTCCTTGATCACGAACCGCGCCTGCAACCGCGCCACCTCGCTCGCCAGCCCGGCCTTCTCCACGCTCGCCAGCACCTCGCCGAAATCCTTGTACGCCCCCGGCGCCTCATCGATCGGGTAGTTCCGCCCGTTGAACAGGATGTCCGACGAGTCGAACGACGCGTCCACCGTGCGCTGGTCGAGCGTTCTCGCCGCCGCGGTGCGGCTCATGCGACGCCCCGCCCCGTGGTTCACGCTGTAGCACGACAGGCTCGCGCCCGCCTCGGCCACCATCACGCTCGAGCCCCCCTGCGGGTTGCCCGGCAGGAGGATCGGGTGCCCCGACTCATAGAACGCCGTGCCCTTGAGCGCGTGGTGACCCGCCGGGAACGCGCGGGTCGCGCCCTTGCGGTGCACCCACGCCGCGCGGTTGTTCACGATCTCCTTCCGCGCGATGTTGTGGCTGATGATGTACACCAGCCGCCCCGTGATCCCGGGCATCACCTCCCGGAACGCGTCCAGCACCAACGCGTTGATGAGCAGGTGGTTCACCGTCGCGAAGTTCGCGCCCAGCGCCATGTCGTCCAGGTACGCGTCGGCCTCGGGCGTCCCCAGCGGCGCGTGCACCAGCTCGCGGTCGTTTGCCGGGAGAGGAATCCCCCACGCCGCGAAGTGCGCCCGCAACGCCCTGAACTGCCGATCCGCCAGCAACGCCCCCCACCCGCGGCTCCCGCAGTGCGAGAGAAACCCGACACGCCCGTCACGCAGCCCGAACGTCTCCGCGGCCGCGCGAGCCCGCTCCCCCTCGCGCACGCGGATGATCTCGCACTCCCCGAAGTGGTTGCCCCCGCCGTAGCTCCCGAGCTGACGCATCTTGTCCGCGAACACCTCCTGGTCCTTCGCCTCCACGGTCGTCCGCGCCAGGCGTTCGCGCAGCGCGTCCGTCGTGCCGTCGTGGCCCGTGTGGTGCGAGTCCTCGCAGCGCGACGCCCACTCCACCGGCACGCCCAGCTCCGCGCAGACCTCGGGCGACGCGCCCTCCGTCACCACCCGACGCCCCAGCGCCGCGTCCACGTGCCGCCCCTTGCGCGCCTGACGCTGCCCGCGCCCCGTGCCCGTCGGCGTCCGCTCCAGGATCGCGCCGATGAGCGCCCGACGCGTCGGCTTGTCGCGCACCGCGTCCTCCTCAAGATCCAGCTGCAGAAGGCTCATCGAGCACTTGATGTCCACGCCCACCGGCCCCGGGTAGATGTGGCTCGGCGAGACCAGCACGCACCCCACGGGCGCGCCGTACCCCGCGTGCGCGTCCGGGTTCAGCACCAGGTCCGTCACCCCCGGAGCGCACCGCGAGTTGATCGCCTGCTGGATGCACCGCGAGTCAAACCCGTCCCGGATCGCCCGTGTCCCGATCACCGTGATCGGCGTCCACGCCCCGCCCTCGACCGGGAGCAACCCCGTCGCCTCGCCCGTCGTGATGATCCGCCCCGCGGTGTTCTGCTCCGCCTGCATACGCCGCTCCTTGACCTTCACCGATCTTGACCAACCCCGCCCGAACCCGGGCCACAAAGGCCCTTGATCTCAGGCCGGTCTCCAATACCTCATTGCACGCCGCATGCCAGCGTGAATCTCCACTTCCGACGCCGGGAACGTCACCCTGCGTGCCGACTGCGATAATATTGTCTACAATGCTGATACAGGAATATCATGTCACGGCGGACCGTCATCATCGGGTTTCTCGGCACCACCCTCGACGTGGGCAAGGGGCCGCAGCGCTGGGAGCGGTGGCGGCCCAGCGTGGGCATCTGTCAGCAAGAGGATCTGGTCGTCTCGCGGCTGGAGCTGCTCCATCCTCCCAAGGCCACCGGGCTGCGTGACCAGATCGTCGCCGACATCGCGAGCGTCTCGCCCGAGACGGTGGTCCGCCCCTGCCCGCTCGAACTCAAGAACCCCTGGGACTTCGAGGAGGTCTACGCCGCCCTGCACGACTTCGCCCGGGGCTATTCCTTCGACCCCGAGCACGAGGACTATCTCGTCCACATCACCACGGGCACGCACGTCGCGCAGATCTGCCTGTTCCTCCTCACCGAGTCGCGCCACATCCCCGGGCGGCTGCTCCAGTCCGGGCCCAAGTACCGCCCGCCCGACCCCGCGGGCGAGGTGCGGATCATCGATCTGGACCTCTCGCGCTACGACAAGATCGCCACGCGGTTCCGGCATGAGAAGCAGGCCCGCGTCGAGGGGCTCAAGTCGGGAATCGGCACGCGCAACCCCGCCTTCAACCGCCTCGTCGAGGAGCTCGAACACGTCGCCGCCCACTCGCGCGACCCCGTCCTGCTGACCGGGCCCACCGGCGCGGGCAAGAGCCACCTCGCCCGACGCGTCTACGAGCTCAAACGCCACGCCCATCAGCTCGAGGGCCCGTTCGTCGAGGTCAACTGCGCCACGCTCCGCGGCGACACCGCGATGTCCACGCTCTTCGGCCATAGGAAGGGCGCCTTCACCGGCGCCGCCGCCGACCGCCCCGGGCTCCTCCGCACCGCCCACGCCGGGCTCTTGTTCCTCGACGAGATCGGGGAGCTGGGCCTCGACGAGCAGGCGATGCTGCTCCGCGCGCTCGAAGAACGCCGCTTCCTCCCCGTCGGGTCCGACGAGGAAACCCACAGCGATTTCCAGCTCATCGCGGGCACCAACCGCGACCTGCGTCTCGGCGTGCGCCAGGGACGATTCCGCGAGGACCTCCTCGCCCGCATCGACCTGTGGACCTTCACCCTCCCGCCGCTGCGCGATCGCCCCGAGGACATCGAGCCCAACATCGACTTCGAGCTGGAGCGCTACGCCTCCCGCGTCAACCGCATGGTCCGCTTCAGCACCGAGGCCCGCGAGCGGTTCCTCGCGTTCGCCGTCTCGCCCGGCGCGACCTGGCCCGGCAACTTCCGCGATCTCTCGGCGTCGCTGACCCGCATGGCGACCCTCGCCCCGTCCGGGCGCATCGCCCACGAGGCCGTCGAGAAGGAGATCGCCCGCCTCACGACCCAGTGGCACGCGGCCGGCCCCGCGCCCGACGAGGACCCTTCCGCCCCGCGCGTCCTGGATCGCCTTCTCACCACCGAACGCCTCGCGACGCTCGATCTCTTCGACCGGGTTCAGCTCGCCGAGGTAGCCCGGGTCTGCGCGCAGAGCCGATCGCTCTCGGAGGCGGGGCGTGAGCTCTTCGCCGCGTCGCGCGCCCGCCGCTCCACGCACAACGACGCCGACCGCCTGCGCAAGTACCTCGCGAAGTTCGGCCTGTCGTGGAAGGACGTCTCGGGCGCCTAGGGCTCATCTCTCCAAACGCTCAGCATCCCCAAACGCTCAGCACCCGTCAAAGAAGTGCTGGAGGAAGTAGATGAGATCCTCGATCGTGACCCCGCCGTCGCGGACTCCGGTCCCGCTGCCGTCGTCCAGGTCCGCCGCGGTGTCGCCGGCCTGGAACGCGTCCAGGAAATAGATCAGATCCTCGATCGTGACGCCCTGGTCGGGCGTGCCGCTCCCCGATCCATCGTCGAGGTCCGCGGCACACGCCGCGTCGCCCAGCGTCGCCACGAACCCCTCGCTCGCGAGCGTCGCGCCCTGGGCCACGCCCACGCCCACGATCCTCCGCCCGTCCGCCGAGACCCCGCGCGCCGCGGCGAGCCGGCGCCAGTGCGTCAGGTCCGCGCCCGCGAGCGCGTCGCCGAGCCGCCGCAGCCCCGACGCCCTGGTCCACACGAACGCCTCGCTGCCCGCGTCCGTTGTTCCGAACCCCACCACCGTCGTGCCGTCCGCGCTCACGCCCAGCGCGCCGCTCGCGAACGCGAACCCGGGGAGATCGCCCAACCCCTCCGCCACGCCGAACGTCCACACACACGCCTCGGCCCGCGCGCCCGCCCCGGTCGAGAAGCACTGCCCGACGACGACGCTCCCGTCCGCGCTCACCGCCCGCGCCTCCGACCCCGTTGTGCCCACGAGCAGCGGCAGGAACGTGTACTCGTCGTTCACCGTCCACACAAACGCCCGGGTCTCCACCCCGCCCGCAACCGCCCGGCTCGCCGAACCCACCACCGTCACGCCGTCCGCGGAAACCCCGAACGCGCGGGTATCCCACGATCCGCCCGGAACCTCGCCCAAGCCGGCCATGCCCCCGACGCTCCACAGGAACGCCCGCTCACGCTGCTCGGCCCCCGCGAACCAGTACGCCCGTCCCACCACGATCGATCCGTCGGCGTTGCACCCCGTCGCCTCGGTCGACGCCGCGGGGAACGCCGGGAACACGCCCAAAGACACCATGGGCTGGACGCCCACCTTGCGGAACGCGCGCGTCGCGGTGCTCTCCTCACCCCGCCCGACGATCACGCCCCCGTCGGCGCTCACCGCGAGCGCGAGCGACTGCACAGTCCCGCCGGCGAGGTCCCCAAGCTCCAGGAGCGCCGTCCCGTCGAACCGCACCGCGAGCACCCCGCTCGACCCCGACGCCGCCCCCACCGCGAGCGACCCGCCCGAGGCGATGGCGTGGCACTCGCTGGAGTCCACGCCGCCCTCGAGATAACCGATCCCCACGATGCTCTGGGCGCACGCCACCCCCGCGCACGCGCACCACGCCGCGATCAAAGCCCTCATCGCCCACCTCCCGCGCCACCACGCGCCAGACGAGGTCAACGATAGGGGCGCCCGCGCCGGGGCGTTCTTTACACCTTGAACTTCCCCACCAGCGACCGGAGCTTCTCGGCGTTCCTGGAAAGGTCCGACGCCGCCTGCGCCGCCTGCGTGGCGCCCTGCGTGCTCTCCTTGGTCACCGCGCTGATGCGCTGGACCGACCGCGAGATCTCCTCGCTGGCGCTGGACTGCTCCGTCGCCGCCGCCGCGATCGAGGCCACCATCTCCACGACGCGCCCGGACCCGTCGACGATGCTCGCCAACGCCGCCCCCGCCGAGTTCACCAGCTCCACGCCCTTGGCCACCCGCCCGCTCCCGGCCTGGATCTTCTCCACCGCCACGCCCGTCTCGTTCTGGATGTCCCGGATGCTGTGCGCCACTTCCTCGGTCGCCTTGGTGGTCCGCTCGGCGAGCTTGCGCACCTCGTCGGCGACGACCGCGAACCCGCGCCCGTGCTCGCCCGCCCGCGCGGCCTCGATCGCCGCGTTCAGCGCGAGAAGGTTCGTCTGGTCCGCGATGTCGTTGATCACCCCGATGATCGCGCCGATCTGCTCGCCCTTCTTCCCCAGGTCCGAGACGCTGTCCGCCGAGCTCGTCACCTCCGACGAGATCAGCTTCATCTCGCCCACCGTGTCCTGCACGATCTTCCCGCCCGCCTCGGCCTGGGACTTGGAATCCCCCGCGGCCTTGCTCGTCGCCTCGCTCTTGCCCGCGATCTCCGTCGCCGACGAGGACATCTCCTCCACCGCCGCGGAGACCTGCGCCGTCTGACGCTCCTGCTCGGTGAGCCCCGAGGCCATCTGCTCCGCCGACGCCGCGATCTGTGTCGACGCCGCCGCCACCGAGTTCGTCGCGTCCGACACCGACTTGATCAGCCCGTGCAGCGTCCCGACGAACGTGTCGAACCAGTGCGCCAGCCGACCGATCTCATCGCCCCGCGAAAGCCCGATCCGCTTGGTCAGGTCGCCGTCGCCCGTCGCCACGTCCTTGATCCGCTCGACGAGGTTGTTCAGCGGCCGGCTCACCATCGCCCGCAGCGCGAACACGAACCCAAACGCCGCGATCAGCACCGAGGGGATCGTCACCCAGAGCCCGCGCTGGATGAACGCCGCCACCTCCGCGTCGGCCTTGTCCAGGGGCATCACCACCTCGTACGCCCCGTGCATGTCCCCGGGCTTCCAGTTCTCCATCGCGAAGCCCAGCGGGTCCTTCCCGTCGAACTTCCCGTGCTCGTCGCGGGCGTCGTAGCGTGCCGGGTCGCCGTGGCACATCATGCACGACTCCCCGAGCTTGATGGCGCGCATGTAGTGGAGCGCATTCTCCTTCTCGTCGATGCGCCCCAGCGAGCCCTCCCCGCCGCTCTTGACCTGCTTCTCGAGATCCCGCAGCATCTGCTCGCGGAACGTCCCGCCCGCGGGCTCGTTCTTGGGGTTCCTCGCATCGAACGCGCTCACGCGGAACGTGAGGTGCTCCTGCTCCGCCGCCTTGCCCGCCGCCGTCCACCCCACCACTACCGGAATCGTCTCGTAGAAGCGCGTCTCGTCGTAGCCCTTGCCCGCGGCGACCTGCTCCAACGCATCCTTCAGGAGTGCCTCGCTGTCCACCGCGTGCGTCTGCTGGAGCTTGGACGCGTGGTTCTTCGCCTCGTCCGCCACCGCGGTGAACGCCGCCGCTTTCTGCATGAGCGCCTCGCGAGCGTCCTTCGAGAACCCACGCACAAAGACCACGTAGTTCACCGCGACCGTTGCCAGGATCGCCACCACCGCCGGCGCCACGATCTTGCTCGTGAGCCCGAACCCCTTCTGAATCCCCTCGCCGGTCGTCGTGCCGCCCATGGTGCCGTTCCTTTCATGGTTCAAGCCCGCGGCCGCCAATAGCAGCCTCGGGAGTCCCATTTCCGGATCGGCCGATGGAGAGCCTCACTTCAGCACCCCGCCCGCGACTTCACAAAACGCTCGCGGCGCTCCCAAAGTCCAGGGCCCAAGCCGTCGCCCCGCCCCCGCTCACGAGGGAATCGCGGCCGCCCTCGGCTCGGCCGCGGGCGCAGCCAGTGCGCGGTGGCGGACCCCCAGCCACAACGCCAGCCCCAGCCACGCCGCCGAGATCGGGATCGCCGCCCACACGCCCGCGCCCCCGATCATCGAGAGCGCCCCGGCCAGCCAGGCGCCCACCAGATCCCCCGCGCGGTAGATGAACGTGTCGATGAAGCTCTTGCTCTTGTACTTCTCGCTCGCCGAGAGCACCGTGTACAGCACCTCGCGCGCCGGGCGGTCCGCCGCGTAGTGCAGCCCGCGCCGCAGCACCTGCACCGCCGTGATCACCCCCAGCGCCGGGGACACCGCCAGCACCGCCAGCCCCGCCGCCGTGACCAGTGGCGTCACCGCCAGCGTCCGCCCCACGCCCCACCGCGTCATCACCCGCCCCGTGAGGAACAACTGGGCCAGGACCGTGAGCACGTTGGTGAGCAGATCGATCCGCGCGAACACCGCGGTGCGATCCCCCGCCGACTCGTACGCCGACCCGATGATCCGCGCCTGCTCAAAGTACAGCACCGTCGAGGTCACCGCGAAGAGCAGCATGTACACGCCGATCCCCGCGAGATACCGTGAACGGAGGATCAATGCCAGCCCGTGTACCACCGACCCGGGCGACTCCTCCTCCTTCGCGAGCGGCCGCTCGATCCCCGGCCCGAGCGTGCGGTCAAGCCCCAAGAGCGACCGCACCGACATCTCAAGCATCACCGCCGCGAGCACGTACAGCCACACCACCGGGACGACCGGCGCGAGCGCCGCCGTCACCGCCGCCCCCGCGATCGCCCCCAACGTCCCCCCCACCCCGATCACCCCGAAGAGCCGCTGGGCCTGACCCTCGCTGAACGTGTCCGACAGAAACCCCCAGTACACGGACACCGTGAGCAGGTTGAACACTCCCGTCCACAGGAACAGCGCCACCCCCGCCGCGACCGAGTGCGCGGGCAGGAACGCCGCCACCCCCCCAAACCCCGCCAGGCACACCACAAAGAACCGGAAGATCACCGGAATGAACACCCGCCGGGAGTACCGCGACACCAGCCACGACACCACCGGGCTCACCAGGACCATCAGCACCAGCGTCCCGGTCATCAGCCACGGCAGGGCCCGGGCCCCCAGCTCGGCGCCCACCTGGTCCCGCATCGGACGAACCACGTTGTAGCTGGCGAAAATCAAGAAACCGCCCAGGATTGCCAGGCGCAGAGCCACGACCTCCCCGGGCTCGACCATGAACCACCGCTTCAGCCACGATCCGCCGCGCGAAGAGCCGGACGAGGTTGGTTCATGGACGGGTCGCACGCGGGCCACGTATCATCGACAAGGGCTTTGTAGTGCTTTTCGTATGATGCCGACGGAAACACCCCGGTCCGCCATCTCCCGTAGGCACGCGCCCGTACGCTCGGACCCAGGACACCCGCCCGGCACCGTCCAACCGCGCCCGGAATGGGTTCACACAAGGAGTCGACCATGAGCCTGTCCCGTCGAGAGTTTCTGCATGACGCCGCCGTGCTGCTCCCCACGCTCTCGGCCCTGGCCGGCTCCACGCTCGCCCACGCCGCGCCCAGCGACAAGCCCCCCAAGCCCGGCTCCAAGAAAATCCTGATCCTGGGCGGCACGGGCTTCCTCGGGCCCGCCACCGTCCAGGCCGCGCTCGCCCGGGGGCACTCCGTCACCATCTTCAACCGCGGCCAGACCGAGAAACGCAAGCCCCTCGACTTCCCCGACGTCGAGCGTCTCTACGGCAACCGCGACCCCAACAAGCACTCCGACGAGCAGGACGACAAGTCCCCGCTCGGGCTCGACCAGCTCAAGAACCGCTCGTGGGACGCCGTCATCGACAACTCGGGCTACTACCCGCGCATGGTCAAGGCCTCCGCCGAGCTGCTCAAGAACAGCGTCGGGCACTACCTCTTCATCTCCAGCGTCTCCGCGTTCGCCCGCAACGACCTCCCGGGCAGCGACGAGACCGCCCCCGTCGCCACCCTCGAAGACCCCACCGTCGAGACCATGGGCGACCAGCAGCAGCACTACGGCGGGCTCAAGGCCCTGTGCGAGAAGGCCTGCGAAGAATCCATGCCCGGACGAGTCTCCAACGTCCGACCCGGGTACATCGTGGGCCCGGGAGACCCCACCGACCGCTTCACCTACTGGCCCGTCCGTGCCGACCGCGGCGGCGAGATCCTCGCCCCGGGCTCCAGCGAGCATCCCACGCAGATCATCGACGTCCGCGATCTGGGCGAGTGGCTCGTGCGACTCGTCGAGAACAAGTCCTTCGGCGTGTTCAACGCGCTGGGCCCCGCCAAGACCCTCACCTGGGGCGAGGTCCTGACCGCCTGCGTCTCCAGCGCCTCCAAACCCGCCACGCTGACCTGGGTCGATCCGGCCTTCCTCCGCGCTCAGGAAAAGCCGGGCGACTACTTCCCCATCTGGATCCCGCCCGAGGGCGAGTACGCGGGCTTCCATCGGTGGAGCAACGCCCGCGCCGTCGCCGCGGGGCTCACCTTCCGCCCGGTCGCCGACACCGTCCGCGACACGCTCAAGTGGTGGCCCACGGAGCTCGAGCGCCGCATCAAGGTGACGGCCAAGATGAAGGACGACGCCAAGGCCGCCGGCAAACCAGAGCCCCAGATGCCCGACCCCAGCGTTCTCCGCGCGGGCGTCACCCCCGCCCGCGAGGCCGAACTCCTCGAAGCCTGGAACAAGCGCGGGTAGGAGCCTCGCCGAACCTGCGCAGCCGTGCGGAACTCCCGAGCCGGGCGTGGGTGTCTAGTGCGCCGATCTGACCCACACCCTCGCCTGAAACCCACAACCCATCCCTCCCAAGAAGCTGACGAAAGGGGTGGCTGTGCTCGAAACTCTCGTTGCCGTCTGCATGGGTCTGGGGCTGGCCGCCGCGTGCGGGTTCCGCGTGTTTCTGCCCGTCGCGGTGCTCTCGGTGGCCTCCAAGGCGGGGCTGGTGAACCTCGGCGAGGGCTTCGCGTGGCTGGGGAGCTGGCCCGCCGTCATCGCGCTCTGCACCGCCTGCGTCGTCGAGATCGCCGGGTACTACATCCCCTGGGTTGATCACGCCCTCGACACCCTCGCCACGCCCGCTGCGGCGGTCGCCGGCGCTCTCGTCACCGCCTCCCAGATCGTGCCCGGGGACATCGACCCGCAGACCGGGGCGCAGATCTCCAGCGTCAGCCCCATGCTCAAATGGCTCGGCTCGATCCTCGCCGGGGGCGGGGTCGCCGGGCTGGTCCAGATCTCCACCGTGCTCACGCGCTCCCTCTCCACCCTCACGACCCTGGGCACCGGCAACAGCGTGGTCGCGACCGGCGAGAACATCGCGGCGGTGCTGCTCACAGTCCTCGCGATCGTCGTCCCGGTCCTCGCCGTGACGCTCCTGCTCGCGGTGATCTTCGTGGTGATCCGCCGAAGGCGTCGCAAGGCCGCGGAGTGTCCCGCGGTCGGCGTGCCGGCGTGCGCGATGTCGTAGCCCGAGCCGCGGCTTCTCCCCCGCCGCCGCCGGGCGGTTGCCCGCCCCGCCCGCCCGTGCTCCCGTAGGCTTTGCGCTCCCCGCATGGCCATCGTCATCCTCATCCTGCTGCTGCTGGTCAACGCGGTCCTGGTCATGGCCGAGCTGGCCGTGGTCTCCGCCAAGCGGGTCCGCCTGGAGCACATGGCCGAGAAGGGCGATCGCGGCGCACGGGCGGCTCTCGAGCTCGGCTCGTCGCCCCTGCGGTTTCTCTCGACCGTGCAGATCGGGATCACGGCCATCGCGATCCTGAGCGGCGCGTTCGGCGAACGCTCCATGGCCAAGGGGCTGGCCGAATATCTCGCCGCCTTTCCCTGGCTCGCGCCCTACGCCGAGGTCGCCTCGCTCATCGTGGTCGTGGCGGGCATCACGTTCTTCTCGCTCGTCGTGGGCGAGCTCATCCCCAAGCGTCTGGCCCTCGCCCATCCCGAGGCCATCGCCCGGGTCGTCTCCCGCCCCTCGCGCCTCGCCGCCAAGCTCGCCTCGCCCCTGGTCGCGCTCCTGAGTGGGTCGGCCGAGGGCACGCTGAAGCTCTTCGGCTTCCGCGAGAACAAGGAGCACGACGTCTCCGAAGAGGAAATCCGCGGGATGATCGAGAAGGGCACGCAGTCGGGCGTCATTCTCGAGGCCGAGCAGGAGCTCGTCGAGCGAGTCTTTCGCCTGGGCGACCAGCGCGTGGGCGAACTGATGGTCTCGCGCGCGGACATCACGTGGATCGACGCCCAGGCCGGCGTGGAACGCGTCCGCCTCGTCGTCGCGACTTCGCCCCACTCCCACTTCCCGGTCTGCGAAGGCTCCCTCGACACCATCGTGGGCGTGGTCCACGTCAAGGACCTCGTGAAGCACGGCATGATCGCGGGCGACGCCATCAGCCTCCGCGAGCTGGCCCGCCCTCCCGTCTTCGTCCCCGAGGCCACACCCGCCATCCGCCTCCTCGAACGCTTCCGCGAGGCCCGCACGCACGTCATGTTCGTCGTCGATGAGTTCGGCGGAGTCAAGGGGCTCGTCACGCTCAACGACCTCGTCGAGCGCGTCATGGGCGACGCCGTGCTCCTCGACACGGGCGAGCAACCCCAGGTCGTCCAGCGCGCCGACGGCACGCTGCTCGTGGACGGGCGCCTGCCCGCGGCGGACTTCTGGAGAGAGGTCGGCGTCGAGCCCCCGCCCCAGGACGAGCTGGCCGACGTCAACACGACCGGCGGGCTCGTCGTCGCGCTCATGGGGCACCTCCCGCGCGTGGGCGAGACGGTCGAGCGCTTCGGGCTGCGGATCGAGGTGGTGGACATGGACCGCCGACGGGTGGACCAGGTGCTCGTGACCCCGCCGACCAAGCCGCCCCACGCCGAGGAAGGCGGCGAGTAATGCCCCAGACTCCGCAGCACCCCGCGGGCTCGGCGCTGACCCGGCGCGAGTGGTGGGCCGCCGCGGGCGTCGTCGCGGTCCTAGCCCTGGGCGGGTGGGGTGTCTGGGCGTGGAGCACGCGTTCCACCAGCCCCGCCTTGGTCCCCTCGCCCTCGCCCCCCGTGCGCCGCGACACCCCCACGCCCACCGCGCTGCCCGCGTCGCTCTTCGAGATGCGGGCGATGTGGGTCGCCACGGTGGACAACATCGACTGGCCCAGCAGCCGAACGCTCTCGAGCGAGCAGCAGCAGCGTGAGCTCCACGAGCTGGTCGCGCTCGCCCAGCGGCTCCACCTCAACGCGATCATCCTGCAGGTGCGCCCCTCGTGCGACGCGATCTACCCCTCGACGCTCGAGCCCTGGTCGGAGTTCCTGACCGGCGCCCAGGGCGTCGCGCCCGATCCGCCCTACGACCCGCTCCAGACGTGGGTCGACGCCTGCCACGCCGCGGGCATCGAGCTCCACGCCTGGTTCAACCCGTTCCGCGCCCGCCACTTCAAGGCCCAGGGCCCCGACGATCCCTCGCACGTGAACCGCGCCCGTCCCGAGATCGTCCGGCGGTACGGCCGCCCCAAGGGCGAGTATCGCTGGATGGACCCGGGCGAGCGCGAGTCGCACGACCGCGCCCTCGCCGCCATCCTCGACGTGCTGCGCCGCTACGACATCGACGGCGTACACCTCGACGACTACTTCTACCCCTACCCCGTCGACGCCCTGCCCTTCCCGGACGACCGCCCCTACGCACGATTCAAGGCCGCTGGGGGGACGCTCTCCAAGCCCGACTGGCGCCGCGCCACCATCGACGCTTTCGTCGAGCGGCTCTCGCGTGAGGTCCACGCCCTTAAGCCCTGGGTGAAGCTGGGCATCAGCCCCTTCGGGATCTGGCGTCCCGGCAACCCCGAGGGGGTGGAAGGGATGGACAGTGTGGAGAAGCTCCACGCCGACTCCCGACGCTGGCTCCGTGAGGGGTGGCTCGACTATCTCACGCCGCAGCTCTACTGGGCGGTGGACGCCCCGGCCCAGCCCTACGCCCCGCTCCTGGAATGGTGGGTCGATCAGAACCGCCTCGGGCGGCTGATCGTCCCGGGGAACTTCACCAGCCGCATCCCCTCGCCGTCCCCGCGCGAGCCCGAGGATCCCAAGGCGACCTGGCCCCCCGACGAGATCCTGCGTCAGGTCGCAGTCACGCGCGCCACCCCGGGCGCCTCGGGCAACGTCCACTTCAGCGCCGTCGCGCTCCTGGAGAACCGCTTCGGGATCGCCGACTCGCTTGCCCAGGGGCCCTACGCCTCGCCCGCGCTCATCCCCCCCATGCCCTGGCTCGCGACGGGGACTCCGGTCCCGCCGCGCGTGCGTCATCGCCGAACGGACGAAAAATCCATCCTCGAGTGGGATCCCGCCCCGGGCGCGTCCAACGCGCGCTGGATTGTCGCCTCGCTCGTGGAAGGCTCCTGGCGATATCAGCTCCGCCGGCGCGACGAGACCCTCGCGGAGCTGGACGCGCGGGCCACCACCGCGGCGGTCTACGCGGTCGACCGCGTCGGGCAGGTCGCCCCGCCGGTCGTGCTCGACGTGCGGCAATAAGAAAAAAGCCCGGGAAGGCCCGGGCTCTGTCGCGTCCAAAGTGCGTTCTTCTTCCGCGGCTACTTCGAACCCGGCGTCGCGCTCGCGGTCTCCCCCTTGGGCTTCACCACGATCAGCATCAGCTCGCCGTTCCCGTAGTACTTCTTGTACGCCGCGAGGATCTGCTCGCCCGTGATGGACTGGTACGCCTGCGGGTTCTCCACGATGTCGTCGAGGTTCCGCCCGCGCGTCTCCTTCATGGTCATCGCGGCCAGCCAGTACCCCGGCTCTTTCATCTGCTCGTCGAACTGCACCGCCATCTGCTTCTTGCAGACCTCCAGCTCCTCGCTCGTCACGCCCTTCTCGGCGAACTCGCGGTACATTTCCTTGAGCTTCTCGACCAAGGGGCCGGCCTTCTCGCTGTCCGTCGGCGCCGACGCCGAGAACGTCCCGAACCCGGGGTACGCCGGGCTCAGCGACGACCTCGCCCCGATGCTGTACACCAGCTGCGCGTCCTCACGCACCTGCTTGATCATCCGCGTCGAGAGGATCCGCGAGGCCATCTGCATCGCCCGACGGTCCGGCACGTTCGTCTCGTCGGGCCCGTAGAACCCCGCCATCACGAACGCCTTGGGCGTCTTGCTCTGCACCTCCATCATGACCTGGCGCGGCGTCGACGGACGCGACACCTTCCGCAGCGCCGCGTACGCCTCCTTCCCCGGACGCTCGCGCTTGGCCAGCGACCCCACGTACCGGGCCGCCAGCTCCATCGCACGCTCCTTCGAGATGTCCCCCACGATCGAGACCTCGATGGGAGACTCCTTCACGAGCTTCTCGATCCGCGCCTGCGCCGCCTCCACCGTGATCCGATCCACGTCGGCCACCTCGACCGGACGCGTCCGCGCGTGGTCCTGCGGGAACGCGATCCCCTGCGACAGCCTTGCGCCATACCCGCCGGCCTCCTTGGTCGACGACTCGATCCCCTGCTTCACCAGCGTCCGGATCTGCTCGAACGCCGCCGGCTCGAGCTTGGGCTCGGTGAGGAGCAGGTGCGCCAGCTGCATCCCGGTCTCCAGCTCCGCCGGGCTCCCGCTCACCGAGAGCATGACGGCGTCGTCGCTCCCGCCCCGGAAGCCCCCGCCGCCCACCTCGACCTTCTTCCCGGTCATCAGCTCGCGCACATCCGTCGAGCTCAGCCGCTTCGTCGCCGGACGCATAAAGGCGATCTGCGCCGCCATCGTGATCCCCCGGTCGGCGTCGGTCTCCAGGAGCTCCCCGCCGACGAGCGCGATGCTCACCGTCACCTGGTCCTTTCGGTAGTCCATGAAGCGATGGTGCACGCGCACGTTGTTGCTCAGCCACGCGCTGGTCACCTGGCTCGCCGCGTGCTCCCCGCTCTCGACCACCGTCCCGGGCGTGGGAAGCGTGTCCATGAGCGAGGTCGCGATCTGCCGCGCCTCCTCGGGCGTGGGCTTCTCGGCCAGCGCGGCCTTGCCCATCTCCACCAGCTCCGCCTCGGTCGGGACCGACGCCGAGCTGGGCAGCACCGCCACGAAGCACACCGCGCCCGGATCAAACTCCTTCGCGAAGGTCTTCGAGACCTCCTCGAGCGTGATCGTCGGCAGCAGCTTCTGCACCAGCTCCAGGTTCTGCTGGGCCGAGAGGATCGGCTCGCCCAGATTCACCGAGCTGGCGATCCGCGACAGGAACGCGTTGGCCGGGCGCGTCGATTCGGTCTGCACCGCGCGCTCCGCCCCCGAGAGGATCTCCTTCTTCTCGGCCTCGAACTCGTGCGCCAGGAACCCGAAGGCGCGGGCCCGCTGCATCTCGACAATCATGTCACGGAACGCCTCTTTCCACCGGGAAGGCTCGCTCCGCGCCGACACCTCCGCCGCCCACAGCACGCCCGCCTCGTTGCCCATCGACGCGTCGATGGACTGGTAGCTCGTCCCGCCGCGCTCGACCTTCCCGTCGATCCGGCGCCCGAAGCAACGCACCGCGAGATTCTCGACCAGCTCACGCCGGTAGTCGCCCACGCTCGTCGACGCCGGCCGCGCCGGCGCCACCCGCCCCACCCGCAGGTCCGCGCCCGTCAGCTCCGGATCGCTGGTCACGATCGCGAAGTGCTTCTCGTACGCCCTCACGCCCACGTCCTGATCCGCCGGACGCGGAGCCTTGGGCGCCGGGCCGAACTTCTCCTTGACCATCGCCTCGACCGACTTGGGGTCGGCGTCGGCGACCACGATCACCGTCGCGTTGCTCGCCGTGTAGTACTTCGAGTAGTAGTCCACGAAGTCCTGCTTCTGCACGCTGTTGATCGTCTCCTCGGTCCCGATCGTGATCCGCTGCCCGAAGATCGAGCCCGGCACCAGCCGCTCCAGCACGTAGAACATCGTCCGCTGACGCCCGGACAGCCGCGCTCGGCGCTCCTCCTGGATGATCTGCCGCTCCTTGTTGATCTCCTCCGGCCGCAGCTCCAGGCGGTGGAGCACGTCGGCGAAGAAGGTCATGCCCTGGGCCAGCGTCTCGGGCTTGGCGTCCGGGAGCGAGAGCTGGTACGCCGTCTCCTCGAAGCTCGTGAACGCGTTCTGGTCGCGCCCGAACTGCATCCCCAGAGACTGGAAGAAGTCCACGACCTTCCCGGGCGGGAAGTTCGCCGACCCGTTGAAGGCCATGTGCTCCAGGTAGTGCGCCAGCCCGCGCTGCTTGTCGGTCTCGTTGAGCGAGCCCGTCGAGAAATGGATCCACATCCCCGCACGCCCCGGCGGGTTGTTGTGCTGGCGGATGATGTACGACAGACCGTTGTCGAGCGTCCCCCGCACCAGCGCGGGGTCCATCGGCAAGGGCTGCGACAGCGCGACGTCGTCCGCCCGCGCCGCCCCGGCCACGCCCACCGCGATACCCAAGAGGGCCGCCCGCGTCACCGCGAGCCGCCACGCCGTCATCCGCATCGCCATGAAGATCTACTCCTGTTCTGCCCCTCCCCGCCGAAGACGGGCCCCGAGCAGAACGGGATTATTGGCGCGTCCCGCCAACGCCCCCGAAAACGCCCCTGAAATCGCTTTCGTTGCCGCAATCAGCCGCGCATGTACAGGTGCACCGCCATCGTGTGGTACACGTGCGTCTCCGGCCCCCTGGCCCCGGGGATCGACAGGTCCGCCGGCGTGCGCTCCACCTCACCTTTGGGAGCGGCGTCCTCGATCGCCTCCGATTCCTGATTCTCCACTCCCGATTCGCCCTCATCCCGCCAGTCGTGGCGGCGGGTCTTCTTTCCCTTGCGGTGCGAAGCCCGGGCCTTGGGCGCGGCGCTGGGGAGGGGCGCCTCGATGTGCAGGGGCCAGGGCGTGCGCAGGATCGCGAACCCTTCGGGCGTCAGGCTCTCCACCAGCCGCCGCATCTGCTCCATGACCCGTCGGAAACCCAGGGGCTCGCGCACGATGGCGTACGGCGGGTCGAGGAAGGCCAGGGTCAGCGGATGGGCCGCCCGGGCCAGAGCGCCCACGCCCAGCGCGTCGCCCACCACCAGCTCGCAGCGATCCTGCACGCCCAGCGTCTCGATGTTGCGTTTCAGGATCGCCGCCACGCCCCGATCACGCTCCACGCACACGCACCGGGCGGCCCCGCGGCTCACCGCCTCGAGCCCGATGGCGCCCGTCCCCGAGAACCCGTCGAACACGCTCGCCCCCTCGCAGTGCCCGCGCAGCAGCGAGAACAGCGACTCCTTGACCCGGTCGGGGATGGGGCGGGTCGTCTCGGCGTCGCGCGGGGTCTCCAGGAGACGCCGGCGGAACTCGCCCGCGATGATGCGCATGGCTATCCATAGGCCCGCACCCGCCCGACGGCAAAGCCACGCCCGGAACTTCGCCCGCGCTCGTAGACTCTCCCATGGCCGTCCCGCACGTGGATCCCCAGCTCTCGCGCGAGTCGGCGACGCGGATCGTCCGGGTGCTGCGCGACGCCGGGCACGTCGCGTACTTCGCGGGCGGGTGCGTCCGCGACGAGCTCTTGGGGCTCGCCCCGTCCGACTATGACGTCGCCACCGACGCCACGCCCGACCGCATCTCGGGGCTCTTCCGCCACACCAACCAGGTCGGGGCGGCGTTCGGCGTGGTGCTCGTGAAGCTCGGCCCGTGCGTCAACGAGGTCGCGACCTTCCGTGCCGACGGGCACTACAGCGACAAACGCCGACCCGACAGCGTGCGGTTCTCGAGCGCCCCCGAGGACGCGCGGCGGCGGGACTTCACCGTCAACGCCCTCTTCCTCGACCCGCTGGACACCTCGCCCGTCACGCCCAGGTCCCCGCGCGGTGGGCTGGTCATCGATCACGTGAGCGGAATGGTGGATCTCTCGGCACGCCTGCTCCGGGCCGTCGGAGACCCCGAGCAGCGCCTCGCGGAGGATCATCTCCGGGCGCTGCGCGCGGTGAGGCTCTCGGCCAAGCTGGGATTCGCCATCGAGCCCGCTACCGCGCGGGCGATCGCTCGACACGCCTCGGAGCTCGCGGGGGTCAGCCGCGAACGCATCGGCGACGAGGTGCGCCGGATGCTCGCCCATCCGTCCCGGGCCCAGGCCCTGCGGACCCTGAACGAGCTGGCCCTCGACGGGGCCACGCTGGGCGAGACCTCGGGCGCCCGCGCCGAGCCCAAGATCCTCGCCCGCCTGAGCCCCGACGCGCCGCTCCACAGCGCTCTGGCGGCGTGGGCGCTGGACCGAGGGCTCACGCTCAAGAACTCCGCCATGGACCACGCCGTGGACCGCTGGCGACGCGGGCTGTGCCTGAGCAACGACGAGACCGACGCCTTCCGCGGGACGCTCCGCGCCCTGGACACCCTGCGCACACGCTGGGCCTCGGGGGACAGGGCCCAGCAGAAACGCACCGCCGCGGGAGCCTGGTTCGCCCCGGCGCTGGACGTGCTGGCGATCGTGCAGCCCGAGACCGCCCGAGAGATTGCACGCAGCGTCGACGAACTCCGGGCGACCCCCAGCGGGCTGGCCCCCACACCCCTGGTCACCGGGGACGACCTGATCAGCGCGGGCTTCAAGCCCGGGCCGGGGTTCAAGAGGGCGTTGGACGCGGCGTACGACGCGCAGCTCATGGACAAGGTGCGGACACGAGAGGAGGGCCTGGAACTCATCCAGCGTTTGGGCGTCTCATGATGGAGCGTCCCGCCGAGTGATCGCCTTGGGGCATTCGGCGGTACACTACAGGCACCCCGGCGGGCGGATCGGCCGAGTGAGCGCAAGCCGCGGGGCTGGGCAGAGCTGTTTGGGTTGTGTTGGCGCTGGCACGGTTAAGATCAAGCGATTGAAATCGAGCGGTTGAAATCAGAAAGTCGCGGTCGGCGGGACGCACTCGAGGCCGAAGCACGAACGCTAAGAGTCAGCACACGGAACGCTCCGGGGGCTTCTTCCCGCGGCGCACAGGAGCACAAGCGATGAAACGGAACGGAGCACGGGTGTGGCCGAAGGCCGGGGCGATGCTGGCGGCGTGCGTCCTGGTGTCGGTGGTGGGGATGACTAGTTCCTTGACGCGGGGCGAGCCCGCGCCGGTCGCGGCGAAGGAGTACAGCCCGAAGGTGGGCGACGCGGTGAAGATCTTCTTCCGCAAGGGCGACAGCGTGGACGGGGTGATCACGGCGTTGTCGGCGACGCACGTCAAAGCGAAGTTCAAGATCGCGGGGATCGAGTCCGAGAACGAGTGGCCCATGAGCGAGGTGTCGTCGATCACGCCGAACGGGGCAAGCGTCGCGTCGGCGAGCCCGGCGACGGCGCCCGAGCCGACCGCCACGCCGGACGCGGCCAGCCCGGCGGCGACGCCCGACGACACCGCCGCGGGAGAGAGCGACGGCAAGACGCGGGTGTACTGGACGGACCTGACGGGGGAGTTCGGCGTGGACATCACGCAGACCCCGATCCGCAACGCGATCCGGGATGCGAACAAGAATAATGCGGATGTGCTGATTTTCCACGTCGATGCGGACTGGGGTGAGAAGTTCGATCGGTTGCGTGAGTCCACGAACGACATGGCGTCGTTCGACCAGTTGTTCCGGGCCGAGAGCATTACGCCGATCTTCACGACGGAGATGCCCACCGAGTGGAAGAAGATGCCCAAGGTGGTGTTCTGGGTGAAGCAGGCGATGGGCGGAGCGGCGTTTCTTCCGGTGATCAGCCCGGATATCTACTTCAGCAGCGACGGGCGTCTGGGCGGGATGGGCAATCTGAGCACGATGCTCCAGGGGCACGAGCGTGTCGTGGAGAAGCAGATTTCGCTCCGGCTTCAGCACGCCGTGGGCTGGGTCAACGCGGGCGGGTTCCCGCAGCCGGAGGAGCTGGTCCGTGGCATGGCGAAGATCGAGGCGGTGATCTCGGTCAAGTTCGAGAACGGTCGCCCGGTGCTCGTCGAGCGTCTGCCCAACGGCCCCGACGAGGAACTCCTGACCGACAGCGGGGAGGGCGCGTACGCGGACTCGCTTGAGGACCGCGCCGCGGGAAGCGGGAACGACGTGCTCACGCTCAGCGCTCGCACGGCGAAGCTCATCGGGTTCAGCAAGGGCACCGTGGACTCACGCGAGGAGCTGCTGGCGGCGCTGGGGCTCGAACGCTCCGCGGTCTTCGTCGACAAGCGTTCGGCGAACATCCAGAACGAGTGGAAGAAGGGCTTGACCAACGGTAAACGCCAGATCACCAAGGCGATTCAGGACTATCGCGACGTCCGCGTGGCGGCGCCGGGGGGACGCAACGAGCAGGTCGCGGCGCTGAGCACGCGTATCCGCAAGCTCGAGGACGTGCTCTCGCTCACGAAACGCTGGGCCGAGGGTCTGAGCGGGCGTTGGCTATTCGAGAACGGCGTCCCCCGCGAGGCCGAGCTGCTCACT
Organism: uncultured Phycisphaeraceae bacterium; assembly: GCA_964614075.1. Lineage (GTDB taxonomy): Bacteria > Planctomycetota > Phycisphaerae > Phycisphaerales > UBA1924. The sequence goes on along the minus strand of CAZTJZ010000037.1, from coordinate 2,808 downwards.
CAGATTGAAGTCCTGAAAGCCGAGCTGCGGCGGCTGCGCTAGCACGCACGCCCGAGTCTCATGACACACGTTGTTCACTCACACCACGAGGATCCCATGAAGAACGCACGACGCACCCTGCACTCCCTCACCGCGGCCGCCGCGATGCTGCTGGCGATGGCCTTCCCCTCGGGCGAGGCGCTCGCGCTCGACCGCATCACGCTCAAGGACGGCGGGAAGGTCGTCGAGGGCGAGATCTCGCGCGAGCTCGACGGCTATGTCTGGCTCAAGAGAACCGTCGACGGGGTGACCAAGGAAGAGCTCTACACGCCCGAGCAGGTCAGCAAGATCGAGCGCGGCGTCGAGTCCACGCCCGCGGTGACCGACCCGGCCAAACCCGCGGGCGAAGCGAAGACCACAACTCGCGAGAAGACCCCCGAAAAGGCCACGGACACCGCGCCCGCCGCGGCGGCCCCGGCCGAACCCACCCCCAAGAAGACCGGCGTGCCCAAGGCGCTCGTGCTCACCCTGGGCGATGAGGAGAACGGGGACATGGTCGGCGTCTACATGGTCGCGCACGTGCTCAAGCGCGCCATCCCCACACTCGAGCAGGAGCTCGGCACGGACCGCACGGGCGTTCTGGTGCTGCGGTTTCACTCCGGAGGCGGGCTGGGGCTCGAGGTCCCCAAGATCAGCGACGTGATCCACGACGAGTTCAAGCCCCGCTTCCGCACCGTGGGCTGGGTCGAGACGGCGATCTCCGCCGCCGCGATGAGCGCCCACTGCCTCGAAGAGATCTACTTCACGAGCCAGGGCAACTACGGCGCCTGCACCGGGTTCTATGGCTCTCTGGACAAGCCCGTCGAGGGACGCCCGCTGGCCGAGTCGCTCGTGCTCATGGAGAAGCTCTCGGCGCGCGGCGGGTGGAACAAGCTCATCATGCGCGCCATGCAGATCCAGCAGGAAGTGTCGGCCTCGATCGACGAGAACGGCGAGATCAAGTTCTTCCCCGACGCCACCTCGGGCGACATCCTGGTCAACCGCACCAAGGAGATTCTCACCTTTAACGCGTTGAGCGCCCAGAAGGTCCGCTTCTCCCGCGGCACCGCGGACAACATCGAGCAGCTCACCAAGCTCATGGGCTATCAGGAGCTGGACTGGGTCGGAACCAAGGAGAAGGGCTCCGCGTGGCCCATCTCCAAGTCGGAGAAGATGCAGGTCGATTACCGAAAGACCGTCGCTAAGGACGAGCGGCTCACGAACCACTACTTCCGCATGTTCAACATGAACATCCAGCAGGCCGGCGGGGTGCCCCGCGAAGAGCGCGGCCCGTACCTCAACAAGGCTCAGGAGGCGCTCGACAATATCAAGCGGATGGTCCGCAACAACCCCAACTTCGCGCTCACGGTCTTCAACCGCCTCCCCGACGAGATGCCCGAGTACTTCGAGCAGCTCGACAAGCAGATCCGCGATCTGCGCAAGTAGTTCTCGCGAGAGTTTCTCCACGACGGGGAGCCCCTGGGCTCCCCGTTTTCGTTTCTTCCGGGCACTACGATCGCTCTCGCGACCCGGCATGGCCTATGCCCCACGACGATCGCCCCACGGAGACTCTCGATGCGCACCGACTTTGTCCCCGGGTCTTTCGACGCGACGCGCTGGGACGTGATCGAGCCCCTGGTCCGCGCCCTTCTCGAGCGGCCCATCGCCACGCCCGGTGAGTTCGAGCGCTGGCTGCTCGATCGGAGCGAGCTCGACGCGGCGTGCGGGGAGGCCAAGGCCGACCTGTACATCGCGATGACCTGCCGCACCGACGACGAGTCGGCGCAGCGCGCGTACACCGCGTACATCGAGGCCGTCCCCCCGCGGCTCACGCCCGCCGCCTTCGAGCTCGACACGCGTCAATCGAGCCTCGCCGCCCGGTTCACGCTTCCCCCGGCGCGTTACGGCGTGCTCGACCGCGCGACCAAGGCCAACGTCGAGATCTTCCGCGAGGAGAATGTCCCTCTCGAGACGCGGCTCACGCTCCTCGCGCAGAAGTACGACCAGACCATCGGCGCCATGACCGTGCACTTCGACGGCGAGGAGCAGCCCCTGCCCCGCATGGCCCGCTACCAGGAAGTCCCCGATCGCGCGGTCCGCGAGTCGGCGTGGCGCGCGGTGGGCGAGCGACGCCTTCGCGACACCGGCGAGATCGAGTCGATCTACGACGAGATGATCGCGTGCCGCCAGAGCGTCGCGGCGAACGCCGGGTTCCAGAACTTCCTGGGGTACGCCTTCAGGTCCATGCACCGCTTCGACTACACGCCCGAGCACTGCGTGCGATTCCACGAAGGTGTGGAGAGGACCATCGTGCCGCTGGTGCGCCGGATCGACGGGCGCCGTCGGGGCGCGCTCCGGGTCGACCCGCTCCGCCCGTGGGACCTCTCGGTGGACACGCTGGGACGCCCGCCACTGCGGCCCTTCGAGGGCGGGGGCGAGCTGCTCCGCAAGACCCGGGCGGCGTTCGACCGCCTCGACCCGCGCCTCGGTCGCATGGTGGGCGAGCTCGCGAAGCCCTCGGGCGGGCGGGAGAGCCTCGACCTCGACAGCCGGCGTGGGAAGGCCCCGGGCGGGTACCAGTACATGCGCGATCGCTCGCGCACGCCCTTCATCTTCATGAACGCGGCGGGGCTGGCGCGCGACGTGGTGACGATGGTGCACGAGGCGGGGCACGCGTTCCACTCGATGCTGTGCGTCGAGGAGCCCCTGCTCGCCTACCGCCACAGCCCCATCGAGTTCGCCGAGGTCGCGAGCATGAGCATGGAGCTGCTGATCCTGCCGCACCTGCTC
>CAZTJZ010000036.1:0-26347 GCA_964614075.1 uncultured Phycisphaeraceae bacterium | reverse complement strand
TCGTCAACAGCTCGTTCTACGGGCTTCCCGGCCAGATCGGGTCGATCAACCGCGCCATCGTGATGCTCGGGCTCAACGCGGTCAAGAACATCGCCATCGCCGCCAGCCTCGCCAAGCTGTTCCGGGGCGGGGACCTCACGCCCAACTTCTCGGCCCGCGACCTCTGGACGCACAGCAACCTCGTCGCGGCGGCGTCGAAGATGGTCGCCAACTCGCTCAAGCTCGGTCTCTCCGATGAGGCGTTCCTGGGCGGGCTCATCCACGACATCGGGCTGATGGTCGAGATGCAGTTCGACCGCAACAAGCTCATCGACGTCTTCCGCAAGGTCGCCGCGGACAGCAAGGGCGTGCCCGCGTTCGACATGCTCCAGGCCGAGGTCGAGACCTTCGGCGCCAACCACCAGGACTTCGGCGCGGCGCTCTGCGAGAAGTGGAAGTTCCCCAAGACGTTCACGAGCGTCACGGGCTGGCACCACCGCCCGCTCGAGCTCCCCCAGGAGAACCGCACGCTCACGTCGATCGTCTACGTCGCCGACCGCATCGCCGCGGAGATCGGCCAGGGCTTCCGCCAGGACATCACCACCACCGCGATCGACAACGACGTCAAGGAACACCTCAAGCTCACGCAGGAGAAGGTGGACGAGATCCGCGTGCAGATCCAGAACAACATGAAGGACCTCACGGCGCTCCTCGGCTAAGAGCCCCTTGAACCCGGGGGCGAGGGCCCTTCGGGACGACACGAACCACGCGGGCCGGGCATCCCAGGGACGCCCGGCCTCTTTTTTTTCTGGTTTCCGTGAAGGCGAAACGCCCCCCTCCACCGATAGGGCTATGTCGGAAAAGAGAACTCCACGCCCCAAGGGCGTGATTCCAAGATCTCTCTTTCTCCCTCCGGGCGGCTGCATGGAAACGTGCGGCCGCCTTTTTCTTATTTTGGCGCACCGCGGCTCGTTTTTCATGGCCGATCTTGCGCCGGGGCGCAGGCGCGGATGCGAGCAGACTCCAAATCGCCCAGCGTGTTCCGCGCGGCGGGCGCTACCGCCCTGTTTCCACGGGCCTTTCCGGGAGCAGCGCGACCACCGCGGGCGTGGCGTCCGTGCTCGTCGCGCCCTCCGGGAGCTTGAGCCCCCGCGTCACGATCGACGCCACCCCAAGGTCGCGCGCGACGCCCTCGAGCCCGGGCCCGAGCGCCTCAATGACATCCGTGAGCGGCTCTCGCCCCATGAGCTGGCGGTGCAGGCGGTCCTGCATCCCACGCCCCTCGCGCTCGCACGCGCGGACGCCCGCGGAATCTCCCGAGGCCCGGGCCGCGTCACGCGAGGCGACGAGCGCCCGCACCATCGAGGAATGAGCGTGCGATCTCGCGAAGGCCACGAGCAGTTCGGTGCGGTCCACGGTTCCCACCCTCGAGCCCGCCCCCGGCACCGGGCCGTACAGCACCTCGCCGGGGTCCTTGGGCCCAGAACACCCGGCGAGCACGAAGATCGCGAACCCGATGAGCCAGCCCGTGGATTTCATGACCCAGCCCCCAAGAGGCCCGTCCGCCCCCAAGCTAGTGCGTACTACGTCGTGCGACTGGAGTGTGTTCTGGGCGTTCCTGGAGGCCGCCCCCGTTTTTGCCTCATTGTGGGGGTTGGAAGAAAAAAAAGGCGTGGAGTTTGGGCCGGGCTCCGTATTCTCTCCGCATGCGAATGGCGGCGTGGTTCGTGGTCGTGGTGCTGGCGGGGCAGGCGGTGGAGCACGCGGCGGGGCAGCACGCCCATTTCCGCGACGTGCCGAGCGTGGTCACGAGTGATCGCGAGTTCTTCCGCGAGCTGATGCGCCGGGGGCACTGCGGGACCGTGCGGGCCCTGATGCTGGGCGATTCTCAGGAGATGTCGCCCGGCGGGTCGGGCACGGTGTACATCGCACGGCTGAACTACGAGCTGTGGCTGCGGTTCGGGAACGTGCCCGAGACGGGGTACTTCCCGATGAACGCGACGACGGGCGGCGTGCCGCCCGCGGAGTGGATGGTCCGTCAGGCGGCGGTGGAACCCAACGCCGGGGGAACGCGCCTGGACTGGGCGATGCTCCTGCCCAACACGTACGGCGCGGCGACGTCGACCACGTCGGGCAGCCGCGCCAACCCCGGGCAGGAGTTTGGTCAGCTCGTGCTCCTCCAGCACGACGCGGCGAGCGCGGACCCGGGCGCGGAGCTCCCGCGGTTCAAGTACTTTGAGCGCGGGGACGGGGTGGACCTGGAGCTCTACGCCGCGACCAACGAATCCAGCGGCGAGGTGCGGGTGCGCGTCACTCCAGCGCCCACGCCCCAGCCCGGGTACTACTACCCGACGACGCAGGTGCTGGAGTCCTCGATGGGCCTGGAGCGCGAGGGGCCGGCGCGCGTGGTGAGCCAGGTGCTCGGGCCGATCCACACAGCCCCGAGCGGGTACACGCAGGTGGAAATCTACGGGACCGACACGCACAAACTCACCGACATCCTGGGCGGACGCTTCATCAGCCGGGCGGACCGACGCGGGTGGTCGCTGACGAGCATGGCGCGCAGCGGGTACAACGCGGGCAGCGTCCTCGAGCACCACGCGCTGAGCGGGGCGATGCTCGCGGCCCTGCGCCCGGACGTGGTCTTCGTCTCGTACGGATCCAACGACACAGGACGAGGACGAACCCCCGAGCAGTTCCACGACCTGCTCGTGCCGCTGATCCAGTTTGTGCGCGAGGCGGCGGGCGAAAACGTCGCCTTCGTGCTGCTCACCGAGACCACGCAGTTCGGGCTCAGCGAGGAGGAGCAGGACGCGCTCGACCGCTATCCGGGCGCGACGGCGAGCCTGGCGTTGGAGCTGCCCCGCGTCGCCGCGGTCAACTCGAGGGGGCTGGTCGACGCCCGCGGATGGAATCAATCGACGCTGTACGACTTCACGACCGACGGCGTGCACCACAACCCGGCCGGCGCCGCCCTCAAGGCCCAGGTCGAGATCGCCGCGCTGTACGACGAGTTCGTGGGCGGGGACGGGGCGTGTGCGGCCGACGTCAATGCGGACTGCGGAGTCACGATTGACGACCTGATCGTCTACATCGAGCGATGGACGGCCGGCCACAGCCTCGCCGACCTGGACGACGGCTCCGGTACCGGGACACCTGATCAGGGTGTAACCATCGAGGATCTGGTGTTTTTCCTGACTCGGTACCAGAACGGGTGTTAGGCATCGACGGGCGGCTTGGGCGGCGAATCGCGAGTTCTCGCGTTCCCGGATGCTTGGGGCGCGAGATTGGTGTCAAATCGTGGTCGGGTCCAGAAATACTCTGGCGTGGCGGGGGGAGAGCGCGGTACACTGATCTTTCGTGGGGGCGGAGTGTGCTCCGCCCCGGTGTGGTGGACCCGACGGAGTAGAGAGACATGAACCACTGGACGCAACCCTTCCGGGGGCGGTTTGGCGTGTTCGCCGACAGGATTTTCGGCGCGGCGGTCGCGGGAGCGGTGTGCGTCGGCGTGGCCAGCGCGACGCCGATCGGTCCCAATCTCGTGGTCAATGGCGGCGCGGAGAACAGCCCCGGGGCGACGACGGGCACCGGGGTTCTCGCGCCCGCGGGGTGGTCGGTGACGGGGAACTTCACCGCGGCCCAGTACGGGGCGTGGGTTGAGTTTCCCTCGCTGGTTGAGCCCGGGCCGGCGAACCGGGGCACACGGCTGTTCAGCGGCGGGCCCAACAGCGCGTTGAGCACGGCGGCGCAGGTGATCAACGTCACGGATCTCGCGGCGTCGATCGACAGCGGCGCGATGACCTATGCCGCGGGCGCGTTCCTGGGCGGGTTCTCGAACCAGGACGACATCATGCTCCTGGCGTTGACGTTCACGAACAGCTCGGGGCAGAGCATCCTCGCGACGACGCTGCAGGGGCCCTCGGCGGCGCTGCGCGGGAACCAGACAGGATTGCTTCCGCAGGGCATCAGCGGGGCGATGCCCGTGGGCACCCGGACGATCAACCTCGTGATGATCGCGCAGCGGATCTCGGGCGCGGGGTACAACGACGCCTACGCGGACGAGGTGAGTTTCGCCGTGGGGAGGCGGTGCGTGGCGGACTTTGACGACGGCTCGGGGACGGGCACGCTGGACGACGGCGTGACGATCGACGACCTGATCTACTACCTCGGGCTGTTCGAGGCGGGCGACCAGGCCGCGGACGTGGACGACGGGTCGGGCACGGGGACGCTCGACGGTGGCGTGACGATCGACGACCTCATTTACTACCTGCTGCGGTTTGAGGGCGGGTGCTAGGACGAGCGGCACGCCGGTCGAGCGATAAGACGGAACATGGCGATAGGGCGAGGGTCCGGCGCAACGGGCGACGTCCGCGTGCCCGGTTGTAGTCCACGCGCCGGGCCGAGCCGTTCGTTTCGCGCCGGCGATTACTGATCGTGCCCGACGCCCGAGGTGACCTTGTGCCCGGCGTCGCGGAGGGTCTTCTCGCGTTTGGCCATCTCGAGGTCATGGTCGACCATCATGGCCGCGAGTTGTTCGACGGTGGTCGTCGGCTCCCACCCGAGCTTTTCCTTGGCTTTGGACGGATCGCCCAGGAGGAGGTCCACCTCGGCGGGGCGGAGGTAGCGCGGGTCGAAGGCGATGAAGTCCTTGTGGTCGAGCCCGACGTGCCCGAAGGCCAGCTCGCAGAACTGGCGGACGGAGATGGTCTTGTTGGTGGCGATGACGTAGTCGTCGGGCTTGTCCTGCTGCAGCATCATCCACATGGCCTGGACGTAGTCGCCCGCGAAGCCCCAGTCGCGCTTGGCGTCGATGTTGCCCAGGAAGAGCTTGTCCGGGAGCCCGAGCTTGATGCGTCCGACGGCGCGGGTGATCTTGCGGGTGACGAAGGTCTCGCCACGCCGGGGAGATTCGTGGTTGAAGAGGATCCCGCACGAGGCGTGCATGTTGTAGCTCTCGCGGTAGTTCACGGTGGCCCAATGGGCCATGACCTTGGCGCAGGCGTAGGGGGAGCGCGGGTAGAAGGGCGTGGTCTCCTTCTGGGGGACCTCGACGACTTTCCCGAACATCTCCGAGCTGCTGGCCTGGTAGAAGCGGACCTGCTGCCCGGACTCCTGCTGGAAGTCGCGGACGGCGTCGAGAAGCCGCAGGGCGCCCATCGCGACGGTGTCGGCGGTGTAGATGGGCATGTCGAAGGAGACGCGGACGTGGCTCTGGGCGCCGAGGTTGTAGACCTCGTGGGGGCGGACGCGGCGCATGAGGTCGGAGAGCGAGTTGCTGTCGCACAGGTCGCCGTAGTGGAGCTTGAGGCGCGGGCGCGGGGCGTGGGGGTCCTGGTAGATGGCGTCGATGCGGCCCGTGTTGAACGAGCTCGAGCGCCGGATCAGCCCGTGGACCTCGTAGCCCTTGGCGAGCAGCAGCTCGGCGAGGTACGAGCCGTCCTGGCCCGTGATCCCGGTGACGAACGCGCGCTTGGTCGTGGTCATGCTCATGGGGTTCTCGATCTTCTCCCGGGGGTCAAGGTTGAGGTCTGTGGGGTTTTCGCCAATCCTACTCAGAGAGGGGGGCGCACGCGGGAGTCCGGATGCGCTAGGGCGGGGTGGGGTTCTTGGTCTCCCACTCGAAGAACCTGGGGACGGCCTCTGGCGGGGCGTTGGGGGCGATGAACTTCACCAGCTCCTCACGCGTGAGGCGGGTCTGGGGTTCGCCGCGGTAGATGGTCCATGCCGTGATGCTGCCCAGGAGCATCGCCAGAACGACGGGGCCCGTGGACTCGGTCTCGTTGGAGTAGCGATGCCAGATCTCGTTCTTGGGGAGGCTGCCGAAGGGTCCTCCCGGGAGTCGGCAGGAGCAGAGCGCGAGGAGGATGAGAACCAGGGGCTCGACGTAGCGCTGCCAGGCGTGGAACGAGGCGGTGAGGCTGAGCGCGAACCCGGCGAGCGCGGCAACAAGGATGAGGCCATCACGCCGACCCAGCCTCTGGCACCACGCCCCGACCGAGACCGCGCCCAGGATGGCCAATCCGGCGATGACGGGGTTGGTGTGGTTGGCGACGGGCGAGACCTGGGCGGCGAGAGTCCAGAGCCCGCTGGAGCGGCCCAGGTCGGGGTTGGGGACGGTGCTGGGGATGACGGCGAGGGCGGCGCCCAGGCCCATGAGGAGCAGGATCGCCGCGGGACGCTCGATGAGCATCTCGCGCACGGGCTTGGCGAGGCTGGCGGCGAAGAAGATGCTGAAGAGCCCGAAGATCGCGAGAACGAAGGCGGGGGCGGCGAAGTTGAGACGCGAGAGCATCGGGACCGGCCCGGCGGCGGTGTACTGCTCCTGGAAGAAGGGGGGCGTGAGCCCGCCCCAGAGCTTGGCGAAGTACGCGACGGCGAGGACAGCGGGAATGGTCGCGATGGCGACCATCGTCATCCGAAGCATCCGCGGGAAGGGGCGCAGGAAGAACGAGAGGATCACGTAGCGGACGGCCTCGGGCGCGGGGGCGGGGTCCTTGCGCTCGATGGGCGTGCCCAGCCACACGGCGGCCCACCAGGGCAGGGCGGCCCAGAGGTGATTCTGACGCGCGCACACCAGGATGAGCAGCGCGAGCGAGCCGCCCAGGTACGTCCAGGTGTCCACGCGCGGGCGCAGCGAGAGCAGGAGCATGACGAGCACGAGGCTCCATCCCAGGTTGTCCGGGAGGAGCCACACGCCCGCGTCGAAGACGTAGGGCGAGGCGGCGACGGCGATGCAGGCGCCCATCGCGAGCCCCGAGCGTGCCGTCTTGAGGCACTGGTGGGTCAGGAGGGCGAGCAGGATGAACGTGAAGAAGTGGGCGACGAACTGGAGGGCGCTGGTGGGGGTGGCGACGAACTTCGCCGCCAGGGCGACGAGCACGTGGTAGAGGGGCGTGGTCGCGGAGAGGTAGTTGGAGAAGTCCGGTCGCGGCCAGTCTCCCGCGAAGACGCGGGCCGCCGGCTCGTGGAAGTTCATGTGATCGAAGGCGCCGCGCCCGACAAAGGTGCCCTTGAGAATGAGGTAGGTCGAGGCGACCAGCGCCGCCGCGGGCACCAGAAGGGCGCGGAAGGCCAGCTTGGTCTCGGCCCGGTCGTGCGCCTTGCGGGCCTCGGCCATCTCCTCGGGCGTCACGACGCGCCGGGGCACCAGCGACGGGGCTCGCTCGGGCTTGGGGGGCTGGGATGGGAGGCTCGAATAGCGCATGCGGTGTCGCGGTGGTACTACGCCCCCAGTTATCGGCGTGTTTCGGGGGCGACTGAGGCACAATCCGTGGAGCGACCCCGGAGCGTGGGGGGCGGGCCGCGGGCGCAAGATCCGCGCGGGGCGGCGCCCGGGGGGCACGTACGATGACGCACCGGGGGGTCGTCATGCGCACGTTGTTCTGCCGGGGCGGTCTTGGGCTCGTGATGCTGCTGGAGTGCGCCGGCGCGCACGCGCAGGAGCCCTGGACGCGTCGCGTGATCCGCGAGGCGGACTACGAGGATCGGCTCCGGGCGATGTGGCTGGGGCAGTGCATCGCCAACTGGACGGGGCTCCGGACCGAGGGGCTGCGCCAGGGCCCGCCGTTCTACACCGACGCCGACTGGGGCTCGGGCGGGTGGATCGTGTTTGTGCTGAACCAAGACCCTTGGCTGGCGGACGACGACACGGACATCGAGGCGGCGTACTTGCAGATGATGGAGAGTGCGGGCACGGCGGCGCTCTCGTCCGAACAGATCTCGGCGGGGTGGGTGGCGCACATCAACCGGTTCATCTGGGTTTCGAACCAGTCGGCCCGGACGCTGATCGGGCGCGGGGTGCGCCCGCCGTCCACGTCGATGCCCACCACCAACGCGAATCGGCTGATGATCGACGCGCAGCTGACCACGGAGCTGTTCGGCGCGATGGCCCCCGGGAGCCCGGCGCGCGCCCTGGAGCTGGCGGACGCGGCGATCTCGGTGACGGCGCGCGGGCACGCCGCCCACGCCGCGCAGTTCTACGTCGTGCTCTACGCGCTCGCCACGCAGGCGGACCCCGCGTGGAGCGGGCGGGAGAAGGCGTTGTGGCTCGTCGCGCAGGCCCGGGCGGCTCTCCCCGACTCGTCCAAGGCGGGCGGCATCGTGGACTTTGTCGTCGCGGACTTTCTCTCCAACCCCGACCTCGACGACTGGGAGCGCACGCGCGACCGCATCTACGAAAAGTACCAGCGCGACGCGGCGCTGAACGGCTTTGTGTACCGGGCGTGGTACGAGTCGAGCGTGAACTTCGCGTGCGGGGTCATGGCGCTTCTGTACGGCCAGTGTGACTACCGCCGGACCGTGCAGATCGGGACGCTCAGCGGGTGGGACTCGGACAACGCGACCGCGACGCTGGGCGGCCTGCTCGGGCTGATGCTGGGACGCGACGCCATCGCGGCGGAGTTCCCGGGGTCGGTCCTCTCGGATCGCTTCGACATCGCGCGCACCCGCGACGCGATGATCGATCATCTTCCGGATGACCTGGCCGCCCAGGACACGTTCGCCCTCATGGCCGTTCGCGCGATGCCGCTGGTGCGTGCGCAGGTCGAGGGCGAGGGCGGCGTCGCGGACCCGCAGCGCGGCGCGTGGCTGCTGGCGCCGGCGAGGCCCGGCGTGCCGCGGGAGGACAACCCCAGGGTCCGGGAGGACGCCCGCAGCGTGAACAACGCGGTTCGGCGTGCGGGCGGCGTGGTGCAGTGCCTGTCGTCGGTCGTCTCGACCGGCGGATGGGCGACGGGGAGCGCGAATCCTTCGGTGTTCGGCGATGGGCACGAGACCTCGCACGACGGACGCGAGGAGGGCGTGGGCGTCGAGCCGGCGTACACCTCGCTGGGGAGTGCGCCCCCGCCGCTCGGCGAGGTAGCGCTGACCGTGCAGTACGATCGTGAGGTCACGGTCTCGGCGATCCGTTTCATCGAGGGGGATCATTTCTCGAACGCGAACATCGAGGGCGGGTACTTTGCGGGGCTGACGTTCGAGGTCCGAGCCGGGGGGGTGTGGGCCGTGGTCTCGGGGACTCTCTCCGAGGCGCTGGACCCCGCCCGCCCCTTCCAGTGCATTGACCTGGAGCTGGCCCAGAGCATCGCGGGCATCACGGAGATTCGGGTGCGGGGCCCGGCCGGCGGGCTGAGCACGTTCGTGACGTGCAGCGAGCTCGACGCCCTGCTGTCCGAGCCGGGACGGGCGACGCGCACCTTTGACCGGAACCTGGACGGGCGGCTGGACAGCGAGGATCTCCACGAGTTTGGCGCGAATCCGGCCGATCTTGATGGGAACGGGTCGGTCGGGGTGGGGGATGCGGAGTATCTTCGTGCCGCCGTGCGCTGGCGGGAGATCGGCGATCTCTTGAGTGGGCGGCCCTAGAGCGTATCGAGGGGTAAGCGTGGGTGAGGCGAGGGGCGTGATGCGCGAAGTCGAGGGCACGACGGTCCGACCGTCGGCGGGGCTGCGCGCTTGGGTCAAGCTCGCCCGGGTCAAGCAGTGGGCCAAGAGCGCCTTCGTGCTCATCGGCCCGCTCTACGCGTACATGGACCACAAGGGATCGCTCCGGGAGCTCTTTGTCCCGGCGCTCGCGGCGGCGGGGGTGCTGGCGCTGGCGTCGAGCGCGTGCTATGTCGTCAACGACCTCATCGACGCGCCCAAGGACCGGCTGCACCCCCGCAAGAAGCAGCGTCCCATCGCCTCGGGCGCGATCCGCCCCAACTCGGCGGTGGTCTTCGCGGTGCTGCTCCTGGTGGCGGCGGGGGGGATGCTGTTCCTGCTCGAGCCGCGGGCCGCATTGTGGGTGGGGCTGACGGCGTTGGTCTACGCCGTCAACACCAACGCGTACTCGTTCTGGCTCAAGCGGATCGTGATCGCGGACGTGATGTGCCTGTCGCTGGGGTTTGTGCTGCGGGTGCTGGCGGGGTGCTGGGCGGTGTCGGTGACGCCCTCGACGTGGCTGCTCAACTGCACGCTGTTCCTGGCGATGTTCCTATCTTTCGGGAAGCGGCTGGGGGAGCGCAAGACGGTGACGGACGCCGCGTCGGTGCGGAGCGTGCAGCAGGCGTACACGGACGACCTGCTCAGGACGTCGGTGGCGGTCTCCGGGGTCGCGACGCTGATCACGTACGCGGGGTACATCCAGTCGCGAGAGGCGTTGGTGCAGCACTGGCCGTTCAATGTGCTGTGGCTCACGATGCTCCCGGCGACGTACGGCTTGCTGCGGTGCATCGTGCTGCTGGAGCACGGGCGGTACGACGACCCGACGGAGCTGGCGACCAAGGACTGGCCCACGCAGGCGGCGGCGCTGGGGTTCGTGGCGATCACGGTGGGCGTGATCCTGGCCGGTTCGGCGCGATAGTGCGACCAGCACTATTCGTGCGTGGACCCGCACAAAGACCAAATATTAGAAAACTGGCGGCGGTTGAGGCGCACTCGCGGCGGGAAGGCGCGTCGGCGGAATCTTGTGTGGCGCTTCGGGGTGGGCCTTGGTAGACTGCCCGCGGTAGTCGGCGCGGGGTGGCGCCGGGGTGAGCACGAGAGAGGGTGTGAATGTACCGGCTTGCTCGGGAGCGAGCCGATCGTGTGGCTGTCGCATTTCTTGGGCGAAACTGATTGGGAGTCCGGTATGGCAGACATGAAGACAAGGGCGGTGCTGGGGTTGTTGGCGGCGTGCGGGCTGGCCACCGTGGGGTGGGCGGCGGGGTGGGCGGACGATCCGGCGAACGAGGGGCCCGGCGCTCCCCCGGCGGCCGCGGGCGAGAAGGGGGAGAAGAAGGACAAGGACGACGACTCGGGGCTCAGGCCCTTCGCCGAGGTGAGCAAGGGGTACGAGAAGGTGGTGTCGACCGCGGATGGTCAGAGCTTTTACACGCTGTGGCAGAAGAAGAAGGACAGCGGGCTGTTGGCGGAGCTGCCCCGGGGCTATGAGAACCAGAAGCACTTCATCGCGCTCACGGTGGCGAGCGGCGAGGAGTACGCCGGGCTGCACCACAGCGAGATGCTGGTGTACTGGCGCAAGCAGGACAACCGCCTGCTGCTGATCGAGCCGAACGTGGACACCAAGAGCACGGGGGACGCCGAGAGCAAGAGCAGCGTGCAGCGTCTGTTCACGGACCGGGTGGTGCTCGATGTGGCGATCCTGTCGACGGGGCCCGGGGGCGGGCCGGTGATCGACATGAAGGAGCTGCTGTCGAGCCGGGTGTCGCAGTTCTTCGGGTACAGCGCGTCGGGCGCGCAGCCGCGTCTGGCGGAGCTGAAGGGGGCGAAGGCGTTCCCGCAGAACATCGAGGTGGGGTACGAGATGCCCACGTCGGGCGGGCGGCTGAAGGAGTTTCACTACTCGATCAGCCTGCTGCGCGGGTCGCAGGGGTACAAGCCGCGTGAGGCCGACGAGCGCGTGGGGTATTTCACGACGGTGTCGCGCGACCTGGGGAAGTTCACGGACCAGGAGAAGTGGGTGCGGTACATCAACCGCTGGTCGCTGGAGAAGCGCGACCCCAAGCTCAAGATGAGCCCGCCCAAGGAGCCCATCACGTTCTATCTGGAGCACACGGTGCCGGTGCGGTATCGGCGTTGGGTGCGGGACGGGCTCCTGGACTGGAACAAGGCGTTCGAGAAGGTGGGGATCATCGACGCGGTGCGCGTGGAGCAGCAGGATGCCGAGACGGGCACGCACATGGAGAAGGACCCCGAGGACGTGCGGTTCAACTTCGTGCGTTGGCTGAGCAACGACATCGGGACGGCGATCGGGCCAAGCCGCGTGAACCCGTACACGGGGGAGATCCTCGACGCGGACATCATCCTGACGGACGGGTGGATCCGCCACTTCTGGGTGCAGTTCAACCAGGTGATGCCCGAGCTGGCGATGGAGAGCTTCACGCCCGAGACGCTGGCGTGGCTGGACCGGCGTCCGCAGTGGGACCCGCGGATCCGCATGGCCGACCCCGCGAAGCGTGACTACCTGATCGCCCAGCGGGCCGGGCGCGGGGTGATGGCGTACGGCGGGCACCCCATCGCGATGGCGGACCCGGAGCTTCGGGGCGACCCGTGGTCGAACCGGTCGGCGGAGGCGAGTGCGGGGTCGGGCGGGCTGTTCGCGGGATTGACGCGGACGAGCCAGTTCAACAGCCTGTGCATGGCCGGCCGCGGCAAGGCGCTGGACATGTCGTACTTCCGCATGATGTCGGAGCTGTACACGGCGGAGGAGCTCGAGGCGCTCGAGCCCGGCGCCGACGAGGGCGAGAAGAAGAAGGACGAGAAGAAGGACGACAAACCCAAGCAGGAGATGCTCGACGGCGTGCCGGAGTGGTTCGTGGGGCCCATGATGCGCGACCTGACCGGGCACGAGGTCGGGCACACGTTGGGGCTGCGCCACAACTTCAAGGCGTCGAGCATCTACTCGCTCGCGCAGATCAACAGCGACGAGGTCAAGGGCAAGAAGCCCTTCACGGGGAGCGTGATGGACTACACGGCGGCGAACCTGTCGGTGAAGGACGGGAAGCTGGCGGGCGACATCACGATGATCGACATCGGGCCGTACGACTTCTGGGCCATCGAGTACGGGTACACGCTGGGCGACACCAAGGACGTGCTCAAGCGCGTGGCCGAGCCCGAGCTGGTCTATGGCACGGACGAGGACACGATCGGGCCCGACCCGCGATCGCGTCGGTATGACTTCACGAAGAACCCGCTGGAGTATGCCGAGCAGCGGTACGAGCTCGCCAAGTACCACCGGACGCGTCTGATCGAGAAGTTCGTGAAGGACGGCGAGAGCTGGGCGAAGGTGCGTCGCGGGTACACGCTCACGCTGGGGATGCAGACCTCGGCGCTCTCGATGATGGCGAACTGGGTGGGCGGGGTGTACGTGAACCGCGACCGCAAGGGCGACCCCAACGGTCGGTCGCCCACCGAGGTCGTGGCGGTGGACACGCAGCGCGACGCGATGCGGTGGACCATCGACCACGCGTTCTACGACGAGGCGTTCGGGCTCACGCCGGAACTGCTCGAGAAGATGACGGTGGACAAGTGGATGGACAACGGCGGGTGGAACGAGGCGATGCAGGAGCCGGCCTGGCCCATCCACGACCGCATCGCCGGGATCCAGAGCAGCGTGCTCACGATGCTCATGAATCCCTCGACGCTCCGCCGGGTCTACGACAATGAGTATCGCGTCGCGTCGGACAAGGACGCGCTCACCCTCACCGAGCTCATGGACAGCGTGGGCGGCGCCATCTGGAGCGAGATCGAGAAGGCCCCGGGCGACCGGTTCACGGCCCGCAAGCCCATGATCTCGAGCCTCCGCAGGAACCTCCAGCAGGAGCACGCCCACCGGCTCATCGACCTCACCTTCCCCGACGCGGGGAGCGGCGAGGCGTACAAGCCGATCAAGGACCTCGCGATCATGCAGCTCCGCCGGATCATGTCGAAGATCGACGGCGTGATCGGGAAGGACGGGAAGAACGGGAACACCGACCCCTACACCCACGCCCACCTCGCGGATCTGCGCACGCGGATCGACAAGGCCCTCAACGCGGAGTACGTCTACAACGCGAACCAGATGGGCGGGAACCCCTTCGGGTTCTACTTCATGGCGCCCGAGGATCGTTCGCCCCAGAAGTAACGCACGAAACCGTCACGAACGAGCCCCCGGGGTCCGAACCCCGGGGTTTTTCTTTTCAGACCGCGCGACTCACCCCCGTGGCGCAACCATGTCCTCCATCGCGCGCTCGAAGCGGCGCGTGAAGGCGACGGCGTCGCACAGGGGCGAGGCGAGCAGTCGCGCCCGCAGCGTGGCGCGCAGCTCGCCACGCCGGCGCGAGTCCGCGGCCAGCCCGGACGCGATTCTGACGTAGTCGTCCTCGCTCGCCGCGATGAGCCCCGGCTCGCCGACGTTCGTGAGGATCGAGACGCCCACGCGCGAGGCGTGGGTGTCGCCCGCGAGCGTGACGACGGGCACGCCCATGAGCAGGGCCTCGCAGGTGGTGGTGGTGCCGTGGTAGGGGAAGGTGTCGAGGGCGATGTCGACGCGCGCGTACTGGGCGAGGTGGTTGCGGGTCTGGAGCGCGGGGGACAAGATCTCCACGCGGTCCGCGGGCAGCCCCCAGCGGGAGAGGCGATCGTGTACCTCCCGGCGGAGCCCCTCGTCGAGAAAGCTCGAGGACTTCACGAGCAGCGAGGAGTGCGGCGTCGCGTCGAGCACGCGGGCCCAGAGACGGCCGAGCCGCTCGTTGAGCTTCGCGATGGCGTTGAACGAGCCGAAGCGCACCCCCGGCGCGGAGGGGTCGTGGGTCACGCCGGGGATATCCCGCGGTGGGGTATAGCACAGGAAGCACGGGTCGAGGCGGACGAGGCGCTCGACGCAGTCGCCCTCGCTCCCCGCCGGGTCGGTGTGCGAGTCCACGACACGGAAATCCAGGGCCGGGACGCCCGTTGTGCCGGCGTAGCCCAGGTACGTGGCCTGCACGGGGGCGACACGGTGGTGCATCGCCGCGAGCGTCTGGCAGGCGGTGTGCCCCGAGAGTTCGAGGGCAAGGTCCGGGGTGTCGGCGCGGACGCGCGCGGCCAGCGGCTCTCCCGCGAGCTCGCCCACGCGGACGAAGCGCGTGGCGAGGGGCATCAGCCGCCGGGTCGTGGCGTCGGCGAGCGTGCCCGTCGCGTAGCAGAATACCTCGAACCGGCTCCGGTCGAAGTGGGTGAGCAAGGGCTCCACAAAGAACGCCACGGAGTGCGTGCGGAAATCGCCCGAGAGGATCGCGACGCGGAGCTTCTCCCCCGGCGCCCGCACGCGGGGGCTCACGCGGGGCGGCGCGGGGTAAAGCGACTCGAGCACGGACGCGAAGTTCTGATGCAGGCGCAGAACCTCCTCGCGCGAGAGGGTCCAGGGGTATCGGCTGGCGTGCGCGAGCTGGCTGGCGAGCTGGATGCTTCCGGGGTGGGCCGCGACGGCGGCGCGGGCGAGCGCGATCGCGTCGTCCACCCGCCCCATCTCGATGAACAGCGCGATGCAGGGCGGGGCCAGACGTTCGTCGTCGGGCCAGCGGGCCAGGGCCTCGCGCGCGGCGTCGGCGGCGTCGACAAACCGGCTCGCCACGCTCAGCGTGTTCACGAGGGCGGCGTGGAGCTCGACGCGGTCCGCGTGGCGCGAGATCGCCCGGATCAGCGTCGACACCGCCTTGTCGGGCGCGCCCGACTGCAGCAGGAGCTGCGCGTGGTTCGCCGGGAGGCGCGGGTCGTTCGGGTTGGCCGAGGCGGCACGCTCGGCGAAGAACACGGCACGGGCCAGGTCGCCCTGCGCGTGCAGGACGACGGCCATGAGGTTGTTCGCGTCGGGGTCCGCCGGGGCCGACTGGAGCACGCGGGTCAGGGCCTGCCTGGCCTTATCGAGCTCGCCCGACACGAACAACCGCTCGGCCTCGAGGATGCGGCTCACCCGGCTCATGCGCGGGGCTCCGCGGGCGACGACACGAGCGTGCGCAGCAGGGCGGCGAAGCGGCGCACGAAGGCGGGCGCGTCGCCGAGCGGGCCCGAGAGGAGCGACTGTCGGAGCGTGGCGCGGTACCCGGCGAGGCGAGAGGCGTCGAGCGCGAGCGACGCCGCAAGGGCCGCGTACGACTCGACGGAATCGGCGATCAGCTCGGGCACTCCCGCGGCGTGGAGGAGCGACACACCCACACGCGAGGCGTGGCGGTCGCCCGCGAGGGTGATCACCGGAGTGCCCATCCACAACGCCTCGCACGTGGTGGTCGTGCCCGCGTACGGGAACGGATCCAGCGCGACGTCGACGCCCCGGTAGAGCGCCAGGTGCTCGGCGGCGGAGGCGGTGTGCGCGTGGAGCGAAAGTCGGTTTGGGGAGATGCCGCGGGACTCAAACTCGCGGAGCACGCGCTCGCGGACGAGGCGACCCTTGAGCGACATTGCCTTGAGGAGCAGCGTGGAATCCGGCACACGCTTCAGGATCGAGCTCCACCCGTCGAGCGTGGCCGCCGAGACCTTGTTGAGGGTGTTGAACGACGCGAAGCGTGGGCCCGCGGGGCGAGAGATGGTGGCCGCGTCGGCCGCGCGGGTGACCGAGTCGTCGGGGGGTTCGTAGCAGAGAAAGCAGGGATCCAGGCGGGCGAGACGCTCGACACCGTGGGCCTCGCTCCCCGCCGGGTCGGTGCGCGAATCGACGAGGCGGAAGTCCACCTCGGGCAGCCCGGTGGTGTTGGGATAACCCAGGTACGTCGCCTGCACGCGCGACGGGCGCCACGCCAGCACGCTCACGCGAGACCCCGCGGTGTGCCCGGCGAGATCGAGCAGGATGTCGAGGTCGTCGGCGCGGATCAGGCGGGCCGCCGCGGCGTCGTCGAGCGCCGCCACGTCGCGCCAGTCCAGGGGAAGAGCCCGGAACCGGGCCGTCGTCGAGTCCGGCTCGCGCACGCTCGCGTAGCAGAACAGGCGCAGCCCCGCGTCCTTGGCGTGGAGAAGAATCGGCGCGAGGAAACGCGCCACGGAGTGCGAGCGAAAATCCGGCGAGAGCAGCCCCACACGGAGCGGAGTCGAAGGCTCCCGCGCGGCCGGCGCGGGGAGTCCGGGCGCGCGCAGGGCGAGCCCGAGCAGCTCGTGCTCACGCCGCAGCGTGCCCGCGTCCACCCCGGAGGCATAGTTGAGCATCGAGGCGAGCTGCAGGCGCAGGTCCTTGTGGCCGGGGTGCTCGCCGAGCCCCTCGCGGAGGAGCGTGATCGCCTCGCTCACCCGCCACGCGTTCCCGAGGGCCGCGGTCGTGTTGGCGAGGAACGAGGGGTTGATCGCGCCCGCGCCGCGGGCCAGCTCGTGGGCGCGGAGCAGGGCCTCGCACGAGGCGTCGTGATCGCCCGCCTGCATGAGGGCGCTCCCCAGCCCGTTCCAGGCGCTCGCGAGCGTGGGGTCGAGATCGACCGCGCGCCGGAACGCGCCGGCGGCCTCGTCGTTCCTGGAGAGCGCGGCCAGGACGGTCCCCAGCACGTCGTAGAACGAGGGCTCCGCCGCGAACGACGCCACGGAACGCTGCGCAAAGTACAGCGCCTGCTCGGGCTTCCCGAGCTGGAGCAGCACCGCCGCGAGCAGGTGGTTCGCGACCGCGTCGCCCGGGTCCTTCTGGACCATGCGCCGGAGGGCGGGCTCGGCCTGGGCGTGACGCCCGGACCGGATCTGATCCATGATCCGCTGCTGCGTGGCGTTCATGCTCGCTCCCGGAGGATGGTGCGCCACGCGGTGCGCACGACCGCCTCGAACCGCCGGGCAAACCCGGGCCCTTCGCGCAGGGGCGAGCCCGCGAGCGCCCCGCGC
Source organism: uncultured Phycisphaeraceae bacterium (assembly GCA_964614075.1). Classification (GTDB taxonomy): domain Bacteria; phylum Planctomycetota; class Phycisphaerae; order Phycisphaerales; family UBA1924. Next base: position 9,082 of record CAZTJZ010000036.1, on the reverse strand, counting down.
AGCGAAGCGCGGAGTTGCGTGCGGCGGGCCGCGTCGCCCGCGAGGTCCGCGGCGATCCGGACATAGTCATCCTCGCTCGCCGCGATGAGCCCCGGCTCGCCGACGTTGGTGAGGATCGAAACGCCCACGCGAGAGGCGTGGGTGTCGCCCGCGAGGGTGACCACGGGCACACCCATGTGCAGCGATTCGCAGGTCGTGGTGGTGCCGTGGTAGGGGAACGTATCGAGGGCGATGTCGACGCGGGCGTACTGGGCGAGGTGGTCGCGTGCCCCGGCGTCGGGCGCGACGATCTCGAGGCGTGACGCGTCCACGCCCAGCTCCGTCAGGTCGCCCGCGAGCCGTCGGCGGAGACGCTCGTCCTTGAAGCTCATCGCCTTGAGGAACAGCCGCGAGCCCGGGACGGCGTGGAGCACCCGCGCCCAGAGCTTGAGCAGCGGCGCGTTGAGTTTCTGAGCGGCGTTGAACGAGCCGAACGTGACGTGGCCCGCGCTCGGGGGCGGGGCGACCTGCGGCGAGTCGTCCGGGGGCGTGAAGCACAGAAAGCTGGGGTCCAGGCGCAGCAGCCGCTCGGTCGCGAAGCGGTCGGCGTCGCCCGCCGGGTCGGTGTGCGAGTCCACAACCCTGAAATCCACGCACGAGAGCCCGGTGGTGTGCGGATAGCCCAGGTACGTGATCTGCACCGGCGCCGGGCGGTAGGGGAGCAGCTCGAGGGAATGGAACGCGGTGTGCCCGGAGAGCTCGACCAGGACATCAATACGATCGTCGCGGATGACCTTGGTGAAGTCGCGCCAGGAGATCGTCCCGATGGGCCGCCACGCCGCGGCCCGCTCGCGGAAGTACGCGGTGAAATCGTCCTGCCGCCCCGGGCCCATGGTGTCGTAGCCGATGAGCGTGAGGGCGGCGCGGTCGTGATGCTCGAAGAGCGGGCGCATGAAGTACCCGACCGAGTGGCGGCGGAGATCGGGCGAGAGCACGCCCACCCGCAGCGGGCGATCCGGGTCGGGGTCGTGGATCGGCGCGGCGTGCGTGCCGTGCTTCGCGGCGGCGAGGGCGCCGAAGCGCCGGTGGGCCTCGAAGACCGTCTCGGCGGGTTCGCCCGGGTGGTAGACCAGCGCGTTGCAGAGGTTGGCCGCGAGCATGGTGTCGTCGGGGAACGTGGCGACGCCCGTCCGGTACAGCGCGACGCCCTCGTCGAGCATCCCCGCGCCCAGGAGCGCGCTCGCCGCCGCCGCCACGCGGTCGGGATCGTCCACGGGCACGCGCCCATCCACCATGCACGCCTCGGCGGCGTCGGTGAGCCGCCCCATCACCGAGAGGATCGTCGAAAGGAGCGACCGCGCCCCGGGCGTGTCGGCGCCGAGCGCGACCGCGTCCCTCGCCAGGCCCAGCGCCTGTTCGTGCTCGTTGAGGTGCAGGTGCAGGTGCGCCAGCCGCAGGAGCAGCTCCGGCTCGTGGGGGAGGGCCTCGTGGGCGCGCCGGGCAAAGAAGATCGCCTGGCGCGGCTGGTCCATCTGCATGAGGACCGCGGCCATCATCGCGTTGACGCCCGGGTCGTCCGGGACCGATTGCGTGAGGCGGAGGCACACCGCCCTGGCCTGGTCCTTCTTGCCCTGGGCGAGGAGCTGCTGGACCTGGGCGAGCTTGATCTGGGTGGGGTTCATGCCGTGGGCGGATTCTTGGCGCACCAGTCGCGCCAGAGCCCGCGCAGGCAGGCGTCGAAACGCTCGACGAAGGGCGGCTCGTCCATGAGCGTCGAGAACTCCAGGCGTTTGCGCAGATCCCCCCGGATCTTCGCCAGCCCAGCAGGGTCGCCCGCCAGCCGCGTCGCGAGGGCGACATACGCGTCGAGATCCTCGGCGATCCACTCCGGGTGCCCCACGCTCTGCAGCAGGCTGGCCCCCACGCGCCCGGGGTGGATCACGCCCCGCAAGGTCACCACGGGCACGCCCATCCACATCGCTTCGCAGGTCGTAGTCGTACCGGCGTAGGGGAAGGTGTCCAGGGCGATGTCGACGCGCGAGTACGCCGCGAGGTGCTCCGCGGTGCTCCCGGCGAAGGCGAGCAGGTCGAGGCGCTCGGGCGCGATCCCGCGCTTGTCGAACTCGCCCCGGACCTCCAGGGCAAACCGCGGATCATTGAAGACCTGCCCCTTGAGCGCCAGGCGCGAGTCGGGCACGCCCGCGAGTACCCGCGCCCACGCGTCCAGGACGACCGGTGTGACCTTCATGAACGAGTTGAACGAGCCGAAGGTGATGTGCCCGCGCTCGGCGCAGGGGGAGGACGCCACAGGCGGAGCATCGATCGGGGGGCGGTAGCACAGGAAGCACTTGTCCAGGCGCACCAGCCGCTCGAAGGCGTACCGCTCCGCGTCGCGCGGGTCGGTCGTCGCGTCCACGATCCTCGCGTCCACCGTGGGGATCCCGGTGCTGAACGGGTAGCCCAGGTACGAGACCACCAGCGGCGCCGGCTTGAGGCACACGATCGGGGCTCTCCCCGTCTCGGTGTGCCCGCCCAGGTCGAGCAGAATATCGATCCGGTCGCCCGCGATCCGGTCCGCGTCGCTCCTGAAGTCCGGGCTGCGGGTGATCGTGTAGGACGCGCAGAGCTCGCGGACCTTGGCCGTGTACGCGTCGTCGTGCGTGTTGGTGGAGTAGGCGTGGAGCGACCAGCTCTCGCGGGAAAGCCGCTCCAGGATCGGGAGCAGGAAGTACATGACCGAGTGCGAGCGAAAATCGCCGCTGAGCAGGCCCACGCGCAGGGGGCGCTCGGGGTCGGGGGTGTTGGGGAATCGGGTGCGCGCCCCGCGGTGCTCGTGCATCAGGGATCGCCCCGCGAGCTCGTGGGCCGCCCGAACCCGCTCGGGGTGTACGTTCGCGTAGAGGATCGTGGCGGCGAGAGCCCGGGCGCAGTCGCCGTGGTGGAGCGTGTCGGCGAGGGCGCTCGTGAGCAGCTCCACCGCTTCGTCGGCCCGACCCAGCCGCACCACCTGCGTGGAGAGCTGCACCGCCACGTCCGGGGGCCCGCCGCGGAGCGCGGGCGAGAGCACCTCGATCGCCTCGACCAGGCGGTCCTGATGCACGAGGGCCATGTTGAGCCCCTGGCGGGCCGAGGCGTTCGCGGGGTCAAGCTCCAGGATCGCCCGGAAGACCCGGACGGACTCGTCGACCTTTCGCTGGTGGTTGAGCGCCATGCCCAGCGTCAGCATCAGCCCCGGGTTGTTCTTCGAGACCTCGCACGCGATCCGCGCGTGACGCTCCGCCCCCGCGGCGTCGCCCAGCTGCAGCAGCGCCAGCGCCATCGCGTTGTTCGCCTCCGGGTGCCCGGGGGCCTTCTTCAGGATGCGCGCAATCCGATCCCGCGCCTCGGTGAACCGCCCGGCCCCGAAGTGCGCGCTGATCTCCTGGATTTCCCGGCTCGACACGATCGACACGCGCACCCCCTGCGTGCTCTCGCTCTAGACCTGACCCCGACACCAGTCCGACCACATCTCCTCAAGAGCGCCGACAAACCGGCGTGCCAGACCCTCGTGATCGATCACCACCGACGCCAAGAACCGCGGGCGAAGCTCGCGACGCAGCGTACCAACCCGGGCCGGATCCCGCGCCAGCCCCGCCGCGATCTCCACGTAGTGATCAGTATCGCGCGCCACCAGCGATTCCAGTCCGACATTTTTCAGCAGCGTCACCCCCACCCGCCCCGCGTGCATCGCGCCCGCCAGCGACACCACCGGCACGCCCATCCACAACGCCTCGCAGGTCGTCGTCGTCCCATTGTACGGGAACGGGTCGAGTCCGATATCCACCTCGTGGTACAGATTCAGGTGCTCGCGGGGCGTCGCCGTCGCCCCGACCAGCCGCAGCCGCCCCCGCTCGACCCCCAGTTCCTTGAATCGGCCCGCCAGATCATCCTGGAACTCGGGGTCGGTGAGCTGGATCGACTTCAGGAACAGCACCGACCCCGGCACCGCCCGCAGGACCCGGGCCCAGGTCTGGAGCGTCCGCGGGCTGAGCTTGCTCGTCGCGTTGAACGAGCCGAAGGTGACGGGCCCGGGCGGGCGGACCTCCCGCGGCTCGGGGGCGTCGGGTATCGGGCGGTACGAGAGAAAGCACGGGTCCAGCCGCACGAGCGTCTCCGAGCACGCCGATTCGCTCCCCGGGGGATCGGTGTTCACGTCCACGAGGCGGTAGTCCATCCCCGCGATCCCCGTCGTGGCCGGGTAGGCGCAGTACGTCGCCTGCACCGGGGCGGCCCGGAGCTGGAACACGCCCAGACGGTGCCCCACCGTGTGCCCGGAAAGGTCGAGCAGCACGTCGACGCGGTCGGCCAGGATGCGCTGCGCGGCGTCGGCGTCGCTCAGCCCCTCGATCTGGCGCCACTCCACGCACAGCCCACGCAGACGCTTCGTCACCTCGTCCACAATCGCGTTGCTCGAGTAGCCCAGGAACGACACGCCCCGATGGCGTGCCGCCTCCATCAGAGGTTCCAGGAAGAACGAGATCGAGTGCGCGCGGAGATCGGCCGAGACAATCCCTATGCGCAGCGGGCGCCCCGGCTCGCGCGAGTTCAAGAACCGGCGCGCGGGCGCGGGGAGTATCGCGGCGTAGGCGCGACCCACCGCCTCGTGGGCGCCGCGGACCATCGACCAGTTCTCTTCCTCGACGTTGATGAGGCACGTGGCGAGCGCCTGGAGCAGCTGCGGGTGGTCCGGCGCCAGACGCAGCCCCTCGCGGCAGAGCTCGACCCCCTCGCGCGCCCGCGCCAGCAGCGTCAGCTTGGTCGCGATCTGGAACCGGATCTCGACGTCGCCCGGGCTGAGCTCGAGCACACGCCGCAAGAGCCCCAGCCCGCGCGTCGAGCGGTTCTGGTTCCAGTACGCGTTGCCCAGGTTCTGCAGGGCCGGGGGATACTCCGGCCCGCGCTCCACCGCCCTCTCCAGCACGCGCGTCCCCTCGTCGACCTTGCGGAGGTTCATGAGCACGCTGCCCAGATTCGCGAGGATCGCCGCGTCGTGCGGGGCCTTCTCGGCGGCACGCCTCGCGAAGAACTCCGCCTGCTCGAACCGCTTCTGGTGGATGAGCGCCACCGCCATCCCGTTGTTCGCGTCGGGGTGCCCGGGCGACACACGCAGGATCTGCTGGAAGCTCAGACGCGCCTGCTCGAAGCGCGAGTGCTCGAGGTGCGCGACGGCCTGGGCAAACTTGGCGCCGAGGTCGGCCATGCCGCAGTTTACACCCTCGACCGCCACAGCGCCCGCAGCGCCCCGATGAACGCCGCGCCGTGCGCCTTGGCGTCCAGCAACGCCGAGCCCCGCAGCCGGTCGCGCAGTGTGCTCCGCAGCTCGCGCCGACGCGCCCCGTCCCCCGCCAGCGCCACCGCCTTCGAGACGTACTCGTCCTCGCTCCCCGCCGACAGCTCCTCAAGCCCCGCGGCCCGGAGCAAGGAAAGCCCCACGCGCTCGTGGTGCATCTCTCCCGCCTTCGAGATCACCGGCACGCCCATCCAGAGCGCTTCGCACGTCGTCGTCGTGCCGCAGTACGGGAAGGGATCCAGGGCGATGTCCACGCGTTCGTAGAGACGCAGGTGCGAGTCGCTGCCCCGGACGTATGTCAGGAGATCGACCCGCGACTTGTCCACGCCGCCCCGCGCGAGCTCGCTCTTGATCCACTCGCCCAGCGACGCGTCGGCGAGCTGCATCCCCTTCAGCACCAGGCGCGAGCCCGGCGCCGCCGCGAGGATCCGCGCCCACACCCTGAGCAGCGGCGCGTTGAGCTTCGCGGGCGTGTTGAACGAGCCGAAGACCACGGGACGCTCCGGCGGCGTGGCGACGTCCGGCGCCAGCGGGTCGGGGCGGTAGCACAAAAAACACCCCGGGAGCCGCACGAGCGACTCGCTCGCCCACGCCTCGCTCCCGGGTGGGTCGGTGATCGCGTCGACGAGGCGCGCGTCGATCTGGGGGATGCCCGTCGTCGCCGGGTAGCCGCAGTACGTCGCCTGCACCGGGGCTGATCGCAGGGCGAACACCTCCGGACGCCCCCCGATGGTGTGCCCCGCGAGATCGATCAGGATGTCGATGCGGTCGGCCACCACTTGCGCGGAGAGCTCGTGGTGCGAGAGCCCGTCGACGCGCCGGAACATCTTCGCGAGAGCCTTCACCCGCGCCGTGGTCGCGTCGGCGTTAGAGTTGTTGGAATAGACCACCGCGTGAACGCCCTCGCCGGCGAGCTGCTCCAGGATCGGCTCGACAAAGTACATCACCGAGTGCGTGCGAAAATCGGGCGACACCAGCCCCACCCGCAGCGGACGCTCGGGGTCCTTTGTCCCCGCGAACGCGCGGGGCGGGGCGGGATACTGGCGGGCCATCGCCCCCCCGAAGCGGTCGTGGGCCTCGCGGAGATGCGTTGGCCCAACCCCCGGCACGTACAGCATCGTCGTCACCAGCCCCCGGTGCAGCGCCAGGTCGTCCGGGTGCGTGCCCACGCCTTGTTCCAGCTCGTCCAGCACCTCGCCCGCGCGCCCCAGGAGCGCCATCCGGGGCCCGAGCTGCGCGAGCGCCCCGGCGTGCGCGGGATCGCGCGACAGGAGCTCGCGGAGCTGGGCGATCGACTCGGCGCAGCGCTGCGTCTCCCACAACGCGTTCGCGTAGGTCTGACGCGCCTCGAGCAGGTCCGGCGCGTTCGCCACCGCCGCCGAGAGCACTTGGACCGCCTCGTCGTGACGCCCGAGGCTCGTGAGGGCCGCCCCGAGCGTGTTCTGGTAGACGCTGTCGTCCGGGATGAGCGCCACGGCACGCCGGGCGAAGAACGCCGCCTGCTCGAACTGGCCCAATCGGCTCAACACCACCGCCATGGCGTTCTGCGCATCGCCGCTCCCCGGGAACTGCTGCACGACGCGCTGCAGGAACACGCGCGACTGCTCGGCCTTGCCGGCCTGGAGCATCTCGAACGCCTGCGCGAGCTTCTGATTCACGTCGGCCATGAGCCTGGAGCCCCGTACGGGAGCGATCTCCTATCGCGAACGGATCGGCGTGGCCTCGCGCACACCCAGACGCCCCCGCGCCGCACGCCGCGCCGCCGCGTCGATCTCCAGCACCTCGTTCAGCGTCCGGGCCCGTGCCCCGGCGAACTCGGTCATGGTCTCGCCGACGATCTTCGAGATGAGCCCGAAACGCACCAACGAGCCCGGGGCGAGGAACGCCTCGACCGCCGCCTCGTTCGCGCCGTTGAAGACCGCGCCCAGCGCGCTCCCCTCGCCGCCCCGCAGCACGTCGTACGCGAGCCCCAACGCGGGGAATCGCTCCGGATCCGGGGGCAGAAAGTCCATGCGCGACGCCCTCGCCCAGTCCAGCCTGGGCCACGCCCCGGGCGCCCGCGCCGGGTGCGTGAGCGCGAACTGGATCGGCAGACGCATGTCCGGGCGGGCGAGCTGCGCGATCACCGAGCCGTCGGCGTGCTCGACCAACGCGTGCACCACCGACTGCGGATGGATCACCACGCCCAGGCGCTCCCCCCCCAGCCCGAAGAGCCAGTGCGCCTCGAGAAGCTCGAAGGCCTTGTTCGTGAGCGACGCCGAATCCACCGTGACCTTGGGGCCCATCGACCACGTCGGGTGGTTGAGCACGTCCGTCGGCGTGGCGTGCTCGATCCGGCCCTTGGGCCAGTCCCGCAGCGCCCCGCCCGACGCGGTCAGCACCACGCGCGCCACCCCGCTCCCGCACACCAGGGGCGGGGCGTCGCCCGACGACAGGCACTGCCACACCGCCGAGTGCTCGCTGTCGATGGGCAGCAGCTTCGCCCCACTCCGGCGCGCCGCGGGAACGACCAGCCCTCCCGCGGCGACCAGGGTTTCCTTGTTCGCGAGGGCGACGTGGCGCCCGAGCTCTACCGCGGCGAGCGTCGCGGGAAGACCCGCCGAGCCCACCATCGCCGCGACCACGATTTCGCACGCGACCTCGCGCACCAGGCGCAGGGCGGCGTCCTCGCCGTGGATCGCGCCGAGCAATCGCCCCGGGAACGCCGCCGATTGCCCCTGCTCGCCCAGGGCAAGGTCGCGATCGTCGGCGTGCGCGATGGCCAGCCGCGCCCGCGGGAACAGCGCCGACTGCTCCCCGAGCAGCGCGACGTTCTTCCCCGCGGCCAGGCCCACCACCTCGTACCGGTGCTCGTGCTCGCCGCGCTCGTGCAGCGTGTTGAGATGCGCGATCACCTCGAGCGTCTGCCGCCCGATCGAGCCCGTGGAGCCCAGGAGGATGACCCTTCGCATCCCCACACACTACTCGGGCTTGGGGCGTTTGTTCAGCTCCGCGGTCGTCAAACGACGCCGAACGTTGCTGTAGAGCGCCCGCGGGCGCGACACCGGAGCGTCCGACGTGGGCCTGGTTGCTGGGTTCGTCGCCGGGGGCGAACCCCCCGAGCTCCCTGTGTTCTGGACGCTCGGTTGGCCGCCACCCTGCCCCCCACCCTGCCCCCCACTCTGGCCGCCGCTCTGGCCGCCTCCCGCCAGGCCACCACCGCGACCACCGCGCCCACGCCGGCGTCGGCGCCGACGCCGTCCGCCCTCGCCCCCTTCACCGCCCGATTCCGGGCGAGAGACGTCAGGCCGAGATGCATCTTGCCGACCCTCGTCCGTCCCGTTCCCCGCGGGCCCGGATTCTGCGGGTCGGGCCTGCTCCCGCGGCGGCCGGGGTTGTCCATCACCCATCGGCGCGGCGTTCGGATCGCCGCCCTGCCCGGGTCCACCGCCGCGCCCACCGCGCCCGCGCCGCCGCCGTCGACGACGCCGTCCGCCACCCTCACCAACCGCTTGAGCGCCCTCACCCGCGTGCCCCGGACCATCGGCCTGCCCGGGTTCGTCGGCGTGGCTCGCCTCGCCCGGCGCCCCAACGTTCTCCGTCCCGCCGCTCTCGTCCGCGTCGCCGTGATCGCCCGCGAAGGCCATCACCCCGCCCGCCTGAGGCGCCGACGCCCTGGGCAGCGGCGGTGGAGTCGTCGGGAGCGGCGCCGCGTGGGGTGCCGGTTGGGCCGCCCGAGCGTGCGAGGCGCCCTGCGGTGAGCCCTGCGAAGGGCGGCCGCCGTCGGCTCGACCA
>CAZTJZ010000035.1:0-26576 GCA_964614075.1 uncultured Phycisphaeraceae bacterium | reverse complement strand
GGCCCGGACGGGGGCGCGGGCGGGGATGGCGGCGGGGCGGGCATGGGGGCAAGGGTATCCGGGGGCCGCGCGGGCCCCGTCTATTCCCCGAGCAGCCCGAGCCGCGCGAGGTCCTGCACGGGCTCGTCGAAGGAGCAGCTCCCGAAGGAGTGCGCGAAGCTCTCGCGGGCGTGGGCGAGCTCGGTCACGGTGATGAGGTGCTCGCGCCACCCCACGATCTCGTCGGAGAACCTGAAGCTGTCGGGCTCCTCGTCGGCGAGCAGGGCCTGGGTCTGGTCGGGCGAGAGGCGGTCGGCGCGGACCAGCGCGGCGGCGAGAAAGACGTTGAGAAAGCCGTGCATCACGCAGGAGGGCGCGTCCTTGTCGTAGGTGACCTTGTGCGACGCGCGGACGGGGTGGTGGAGCCCGGCGGTGGCCTTGAAGGCGACGCCCGCGGCGGCGCAGGCGTGCAGGAACCCCGCGACCTCGCCGGGCGTCGGGAAGGCGTTGCAGGTGACCCCCCCGGTGCGGATCTTGGCGCCGGCGGGGTTGCCAGCGAGGGCGGCGACGAACCCGCGGCAGTCGGCGTTCACCGGGAACTCGAAGAACGGCGTGAGGTCGTCGGTGAGCCGGTCGAGGATCGTGTCGATCGCGCCGGCGTCCTTGGGCTTGATCTCCAGCATGTCGATCCGGGCCTGGCCCTGGTCCTCGCGCTCGTGTGCATCGTTGAAGGCGTGGACGCGGTCGAGGTCCCGCGCGAGGTCGCCGTCCTGCAAGACGCTCACGCGCCACGGCTCGCCCGGGCGCTCGCGGTACCCGCTGAGGGCCTGGGTGCCCGGGAGGAGGGAGGCGGCGGCGTGCTCGAACTCGGTCAGGCGCGACGCGGGGACGATGAACCGCCCCAGCATCCACTCGTGCTCGCTCTGGAGGGCGCGGGCATAGGCCTCGACGGCGTGGGGCATGGAGAGCCCCGCGGGGGGAAAGAGCCCCGCGTAGTCCACCAGGTCCGACATGAGCGTGCGCAGCGTCCGCGTCATCCCACTACCTCGGTTGTCTCCCGCTCGATTGCCTTCCGCCGCGGGACTGTAGCGGAGGTGGGGGAGAGCTATCGCCCGGCGATGCGCGGGTCGACCCAGCGGTAGAGCACGTCCACGGCGAGGTTGAACAGGACCAGGATCGTGGAGAAGACCAGGACGACCCCGATGATGAGGAAGAGATCCTTGTTCTGGACGCCCAGGACGAAGTACTGGCCCATCCCGGGGACGTTGAAGATGCGCTCGACGACGAACGAGCCAGTGAGGGCGAGGGCGCTGGCGGGCCCGAGGTAGCTCACGACGGGGAGGAGGGCGTTGCGCAGGGCGTGGTGGAGGACGACGCGCGACTCGGAGAGGCCTTTCGCGCGGGCCGCCCGGGCGTAGTCGGAGGAGAGCTGCTCGATCATGCCCATGCGGGTGAGGCGGGCGATGTAGGCGGCGTAGGGCAGGCTGAGGGTGAAGGCGGGGAGGACGAGGTCGCGCAGGCGTCCCCACTCGCCCACGCCCACCGCGCGGAGCCACACGCCGAAGACCAGCAGCAGCACGCTGCCCACCAGGAACGTGGGGAGGCTGACGCCCAGGAGGGCCAGGAGGAACGTGGAGGCGTCGAGGAGCGACCCGGGGCGGAGCGCCCCCGCGACGCCCAGCGCCACGCCCAGGACCAGGGCCAGGAGCATGGCGCCGGCGCCGATGGCGGCGGAGACGGGGAGGCTCGACGCGATGAGGTCGGAGACGCGTTGCCCGCGGAACTGGAGCGAGGGGCCCAGGTCAAACACGGCCCGGTCGTCGCGCGGGTCCAAGGCGTAGGCCACGCCCGTGGCGTTCCTGAGGTACGAGGTGTAGAACGAGGCGAAGCTGTCGAGGTTGTACTGGGCCTTCATCGCCTGCGCGACTTCGGGGGGCGGGCGTCGCCCCTCGCCCCGGTCCAGCGGGTTGCCCGGGATGCCCCAGGCCAGGGCGAGGGTGAGGGTGTAGACCGCGAGGAGGATGAGGGGGAGCTGGAGGAGTCGGGAGAGGATCAGGCGGCGCACGCCGGGAGGGTAGCGGCGGTCCCGGAAACCAAACGGTGGGCGGCATCGAGCAACAGGCGTCGCCCCGCGCTGGTGGTGGGCTCGTAGAGTTGGGGATGGACTGGCGTGGCGACTCGCGTGCCGGCTGGCGCGTGGCCCGGGGCTCGTCCCGGGTGGGCGGGTTGGTGTTGGCCGCCGTCGTCGGCGCGCTGGGGATCGGCGCGCTCGCGTGGTTCGGGGTGCAGGGGAAGGGTCGCCCGAGGGGCGCGTCGGCGGGGTTCGAGGACGCGGGGCCGGCGCCGGAGATCGGCGAGGTCACGGACGTGCGCAGCGGGCGGATGCCCGGGCAGTTCCGCCAGGGGGGCGGGCTGCACATGGAGTTCGCCGACCGCGAGGACCCGACGCGGGTGGCGATGGTGATCACGAGCGAGTCGGCGGAGTTGAAGGAAGCGCGGACGTACGAGATGGTCCGTCCGCTGGCGCGTCAGTTCGGGCGCGACGGGAAGACGCTGCATTTTTCCGCCGATCGCGGGCGCGCGTACATCCCGGGCGAGGACCGGGGGGGCCGCCCCGAGACGGCGACGCTCACCGGGAACGCGAAGCTCGAGGTCTACGAGCCCAAGAGGGGCCCCGGCGGGGTGGACCCGGGCGTGGACCGCCCGGTGTTCGTGGGGACGACGGACCGGATCGAGTACAACGGCGCGCTGGGGGAGGTGCTGGTGCCCGGGCGGCTGGAGGTGTCGTCGGCGCAGGTCACGGGCTCGATCGAGGACGTGGCGATGCGGTTCAGCGAGACCTCGCAGCGTCTGGAGCACCTGAGGGCCAAGCGGTCGCAGGGGCTCACGTTCACGCCGGTCAAGAAGGAGCCGGTTAAGAAGGAGAAGGCGGCGGCGATCACGCCCGAGACCGCGCCCTCGGGCCCCGGCAGTGAGGCGGGCGTGGCGCCGTCCCCCGCGGCGTCCTCGACCACTCCGCGCGTGCCCGTGGTGTCGTTGTACAAGGTTCGTGCGGACCGGGGCGTGGTGGCGACGCAGGGCGGGCGGAAGATCATTTCGGACGACATGGAGGTGTGGATCCGCCTCGTGGACAACCGCCTCTCGCCCGGGGCGATCGCCTCGCTCGGTGGAGGCGGGTTGGGGGGGAGCGGGATGGGCGAGGCGCCGCGGGAGGGGGCGGTGGTCCTGCCGCTGATCCCCATGGTGGTGTCGCGGGCGCTCGCGCAGGCGGAGCCTTCGACGCTGACGCGGGGAGCGTCGATCCCCGAGCGTGGCGACGAGTCGCTCTCCGAGCCCCTGACGCTCACGTGGAACGGGGAGCTGGAGATCACGCCTGTGGAGGAAGGGGCGTGGCCCTTCGCGGGCGATGAGGTGGCGGTGAGGTTCGGCGCCGACGCGGGCGGGTGGGTGACGTTCAGCGACACCAAGTCCGGGGCGACGGCCCAGGGCCAGGCGATGCAGTACCGCGCGACGACGCGCCGCGGTGAGGTGCTGGGTGGGGTTGGCGGTGCGGGGAGCAGTACAGGGCTTGTCGCGAGCGGGGGCGGGTCCAGGCCCGCGCGTCTGTTCCTGCCCGGGACGGGCGAGGCGGTGGCGGACGCGTTCGCGGTCGATCTTGCCACGGGCGCGGCGAGCGCGAGCGGGGCGGGGTTTGTGCGCGCGGTGGAGAAGCCCACGCCCGCCGCGGACGAGTCGGCGTTCTTCCGCGAGCCCGGGGTGAGGCGTGTGAGCTGGGAGACGGGCTCGGAGTTCCGGTTCGCGATGGAGGACGGGCGCTTCACGCCGCGGATCCTCGAGGCCCGCCCCCGGGGCGGGGTGGTGGCGTCGGACCAGAGCGGGGAGTTCCGGGGCGATCGCGTGGACGCGTTCTTTGTGAGTGACGGCGAGGACTCCGGGCGGGCGGTGGTGTCGAGGCTGGTCGTCGCCGGGCACGCGCAGGGGAAGGACGCCAAGGGCGCGAGCCTCGCGGGGGAGAGCCTGGAGGTCGAGTTCACGCCCACGGGCAAGGGTGCGTCGGACCCGGCGCGGCTGCGGGGCCGCGGGGCGGTCGTGGCGGCGCAGGGCGAGTCGATCCTGCGGGCCGACGAGCTGGAGGCCACGCTGTCGCGCGACGCCAAGGGCGTGATCGGGGCGGACGTGGTGAAGGCCCGGCGTGGCGTGCGGTTCGGGGGGCGTGACGGCGTGCGGGCCGAGGGCGATGAACTGGTGGCGTACCCGCGCGAGGAACGCGTGGATCTCTCGGGCGAGGGCGTGCTCGTGGGCCAGCGCGGGACGCTCCTCAAGGGGCCGAGCGTGCGCCTGGACGGAAAACGGGGGACGGTCGCGGTCTTCGGCCCGGGCTCGATCACCCACGAGGACGCGCCGGGCGGATCCAGGCTCGTGGCGTCGTGGACGCGCGCGATGACCTTCGACGACGCGACGGGCCGCGGCGAATGCGTCGGGGGCGTGCACGCGGAGTGGGAGCACTTCGCCAAGACGCCCGGCGAGAACGTGCCGAGGCTCGCGAGCGCGGAGACGGCGGACGGCGAGCGGCTTCTGCTGGAGCTCTCGCCCGGGGTCAAGGGCGAGAAGTCGTGGACGGTGACGGGCGGGGGCGCCACGCCCGACGAGCAGCCCAGGCGGCGCCTCGTCCGCGCGGAAGCGGTCGGGGAGCTGGCGGACACAGGCCAGGGCACCCCCGCGCGGCTGGAATCCAAGCGCTACGCGGCAGGGGTTCACGGGGCTCCCGGGGCTCCTGGGCGCGTGGAGCGGCGGCTGTACCTGGAGAGCGCGCGGGTCTTGCTGGAGGACGAGGGCGAGGGCTCGATGGCGCTGCGCACGCCCGGAGCGGGCAAGCTGCTCGTGAGCGATCGGCGTGAGGCGCTGATCGATGGAAGAGATATCGATGGAAGAGGGTCGGAGGCGCCGGGTGAGGCGGTGCTTCCCCGCACGATCCGGGACGCGCTCTTCACGTGGGCCGGGTCGATGAGCATGAGCCAGCGCGAGCGGGTCGTGAAGATGCTCACGGGGGTGGAGCTGGTGCAGAGGCGGGGCGGGGCGGGCTTCGCGACGCAGATGCGCTGCGCCGAGCTCGAGGCCAGGCTGCGTGAGGACGGGCGGGGCGAGGGTCAGGCCGCGGCGGACTCGGGCGAGCTCGAGTCGGCGCTGGCCCGGGGCGAGGTGTGGTTCAGCCACGACTCGCGCGAGCTGGTCGCGGACCGGGCGAGCTACCAGGCGCGGGAGGGCGAGCTCGTCGCGCAGTCGGACGAGGGGCGCGAGGTGACGGTGATGGACCCCAAGGCCGGGAGCCCGATGACGGGGCGCGAGATCTATTGGAACCTGAGGACCGGGCGGATCGAGGTTCGGGCCCCCGGGACGGTCGTGGCCCCGAGATAGCCGCCGACGCCCGCAACGACCAATATTCTGCGAGTTTTGTCCCCAGTTTCCTGGCGGATCTGGGTTTCTTGTGGCATGGTTTTGGATGAACCAGGAGCGAGCGACAGCACAGGGAGGGTGGGCATGCGGATTCGCTCCGTTCGATCCATGTCGGTGTGTTCAGTCGTGTGCGCCCTGGCCGGCTCGGCCCTGGGGCAGACGTTCGACGTGATCCCGGGCCCGGCGGGGCTGCACGCCACCGCCATCGGCGTCTCCGCCGACGGCTCGGTCGTGGGAGGGTGGACGAACGGCCCGACGGGTTCCGGAGCGTTCTATTGGACTCGTGCCGGGGGGCGGCAAGACCTCGGCGCGCCGCAAGGATTTGGGACTGGCTCTCCCACCGCGCTCTCCGGCGACGGCACCACGCTCGTGGGCCTGCCCGGGTTCCGCTACCGGGGACCTGGAACCTATCAATCTCTCGGCAGCTTCGGCCCCTACCCCAACGCGTGGGCCAACGGGGTCAACGGCGACGGCAACGTCATCGTCGGCGAGGCGTTCAACAGCAGCGGCACGAGCGGCGAGGCGTGGCGATGGACGCCGGGCAGCGGGATGCAGGGATTGGGGCGCACGCGCCCGGGGCACACGTACAGCGTGGCGCGGGGCGTGAGCCGCGACGGGCAGACGATCGTGGGATCGAGCGGCGGAGGCGGGGCGAGCGGCGAGGCGTTCCGCTGGACCGCCACAGGTGGACTGCAAGCGCTCTCCGACCAACCCGGCACGATCTTCAGCGCGACCGCCGCGGCTGCCAATCACGACGGCTCGATCATCGTGGGCAACAGCGGACTGCCCGGCAACCCGCCCGCGATCTGGCGCGGCGACGACCTGCCGACGATCCTGCCGATCCCGACCGGCTGGGCCAACGCGGGGGGAAATGTTATCAGCGACGACGGCACGGTGGTCGCTGGCCAGGCGCGCAACCCGAGCTTCGAGCAGGAGGCGTGGATCTGGACGCAAGGTCGCGGGAGCGAGAGCCTGCTGTCGTACCTTACATTCCACGGCGTGAGCGTCCCGGCGGGGTGGAGATTGGGTGGAGTCACTGGAGTCTCCGCCGACGGACGCACGATCGTGGGCGGGATGGCGAACCTGACAGGAGGGCTCGGGGCCGGCTTCGTCGCCACGGTGCCCACGCCGGGTGTCTGTGTCACGGTGTGTGCGGCGCTTCTCGCAACATCGCGGCGGAAGCGCTGATCGAGTGCAACGTCTTCAGGCGGCGAGTCGTCGGTTCCCGCGGTCAGGCCGAGGTTCGGTCGACGACGCGGTAGGCCTCGCGTTCGCCGCGGCCTCGGAGAGGGTAGTCTTTGCGGAGCGGGAACCCCGGGTAGTCCTCCCAGAGGAGGATTCGGCGGAGGTCGGGGTGGTTCTTGAAGCGGATGCCGAGCATGTCGAAGACCTCGCGCTCCATCCACTCGGCGCCGGGCCAGAGGTCGGTGACGCTGTCGAGCTCGAGGGCGGGGTCGGCGTGGGCGCCGGCGGTGTCTGCCGAGGGGTCGAGGAAGACCTTGACGAAGAAGCGCGAGCCGGTGGAGGTGGCGAGGAGGTTGTAGACCACGGCGAAGCGGCCGGGCATCGCGGCGGGGTAGGCGAGGTAGTCCACGCCGGCGATGTCGGAGAGGAAGTCAAAGCCCGTGCGCGGGTCGCGCTTGAGGAACGCGAGCACCCCGTGGAGATCGCCCGGCTCGACGATGAGCGTGGCCTGGGCGCGGAACTCGCTGGCGCGGAGGCGCTTGGACGGGAAGGCGCTCTTGACGGCGGCGAGGGTCGGGTGCTGGAGCGTAGAGGTCATCGGGGCAGGGTAGGCGCGGGGCTAGCTCTCGCGGACCAGGCGCATGGCGATGAGGTCCTGGACGTCGAGCACGCCCACGGGGCGGTGCTGGTCGTCGACGACGGGGATCTCGTCCTGGCGGTGCTCGCGGACGAGGCGGACCGCATCGCGGATGAGCGACGAGGCGAGGAGCGTTCTGGGGTTCTTGGTCATGACGAGCTCGATGGGGCGGGAGAGCTCGGCGGGGTCGCGCAGGATGAGGCGGCGCAGGTCGCCATCGGTGAAGATCCCGCTGAGCCGACCGGTCGCGGGATCGACCAGGAGGAGCGCGCCGGGGCGGCGTCCCGCGGCGGCGGCGCGGGTCAGGGCGTCCTGGACGGTGACGTTGTGGGGGAGCAGGGGGAGGGTCTTGCCCGCGACGAAGCGGAGCACCTCGGTGACGGGTCGGAGCAGCCCGCCCAGCGTCCCGCCCGGGTGGCGCTTGGCGAAGTCCTCGGGGGTGAACTCGCGTCGGCGTGCCGCGGCGAGGGCGAGCGCGTCGCCCAGGGCCATTGTGGCGGTGGTGGAGCTGGTGGGGGCGAGGAAGTCCTCTCCCCCGGCCTCCTCGTCGACGCCCAGCACGAGCGCGACGGTGGCGAGGCGCTCGAGGCTGGAGGGCTCGGGGCGCTGGCGCCCCGTGATCGAGATGATGGGGATGGAGTCTTGACGGAGGATCGCGGCGAGGTTCACGACCTCGTCGGTCTCGCCGGAGCAGGAGATGGCGATGACCGTGTCGGAGGTGCGGAAGCGTCCCAGGTCGCCGTGGGCCGCCTCGGAGGGGTGGACGGGGTGGGAGGGGATCCCAGGGAGGCCATGGTGGCGGAGATTTTGGCCCCGACGAGCCCGGACTTGCCCAGCCCGGTGATGAGGACGGTGCCGCCGGAGTCGGCGCATCGGCAGAGGATGTCGACGGCGTGGTGGAAGGCGGGGCCCAGGTTCTTGGCCAGGGCGGCAAGGGCCGCGGCCTCGTCCTCGAGGACCTGGCGTGCCAGGGCAAGCTCGGCCCGTTGGTCCAGACGATTCTCACCACGCGACATACCCCAAGGATAACGCCTTGGGAGGGGGAGGCGGGGCTACGCTGTGCTCGTGCTCACGGAAGACTACCGCGTTCATCTCGACGCCTTCGAGGGCCCGCTGGACCTCCTGCTGTTCCTGATCCGCAAGAACGAGGTGGACATCCACGACATCCCGGTCGCGGTGATCGCCGAGCAGTACCTCGCGTTCCTGAAAGGGATCGAGGGGGGGCTGGGCAAGATCGACATCGACACGGCGGGCGAGTTTCTCGTGACCGCGGCGACGCTCCTGGAGATCAAGTCGCGGATGCTCTCCCCCTCGCCCGCGGCCCAGACGACCGACGCGGCGGGTCCGGAGGAGGACCCTCGCGCGGATCTGGTGCGCCAGCTGCTCGCGTACAAGAAATACCGTGACGCGGCGGAGGCGCTGGAGAAGCGCGGCGAGGAGTGGCGGCGGCGTTTCCCGGCCGGGGCGGCGGGGGTCGACGAGCAGCGTCTCCAAGAGGCGATCGCGGGGGCGATCGAAGGAGCGGGCGAGGGCGTGGACGCGGAGGACCTGGATCTGATGGATCTGGTCGAGGCGTTCCAGCGGATCAGCGAGACGGTGAACTTCGACCGCCTGGGCGAGCACCACGTGCAGTACGACGACACGCCCGTGGAGCTCCACGCCGAGGACATCGTGGACCAGCTCCGGCGGCTGGGCGAGGCGGAGCGTGAGGCGCGCGGGGAGATGAGCTTCGCGGGGATCTTCCGCGGGCGGACGAAGGGCGAGATGGTGGGGCTGTTCCTGGCGCTCTTGCAGCTGGTGCGGCTGCGCCGGGTGGCGATCCGTCAGGAGCGCGAGGGGAACTCGCCGCAGATCTTCGTGTCGCTGCGCGAGGAGGAGTCGTCGGAGGGCGGCGCGCCGCCCGAGGCTCAGGCGAGCGGGTCGGGGCGGTAGAGCTTGGTGTCCAGGGCCCACTGCTTCTCGGTGAAGTGCCCGTTGAGCTCGAACGCGCGGTCGTGATCGGGCCGGGCGGCGGCGAGGGCCATGGTCGTTTTGGCGTCGAGGTTGTCGAGCATGGCGACGAGGATGGCCTCGGGGCTGGCGGGGATTTTCGCGGCGCCGAACTCCGGCACGCCGGGGTGCGAGAGGATGATGTGCTGGAGGATCATGACCAGGCCCGGGGGCATGCGGATCCCGAAGTCTTTCATGACCTGCTGGGCCTTGTCGTGGAGCATGATGGCGCCGTCGACGATGTGGCCGATGAGCTCGCCGCGGTCGGTGTACGAGAACGCGCGGTCGTAGACCAGCTCGCGGGTCTTGCCCAGGTCGTGGAGGAAGAGCCCGAGGAGGACGATGTCGCGGTTGATCTTGGGGTAGAGGGGGCAGATCAGGTCGGCGAGCTTGAGGAGCGTGAGGGTGTGCTCGAGCAGCCCGCCCAGGTACGCGTGGTGCATGCTCTTGGCGGCCGGGGCTTGTTTGAACTGCTCCATGAGGAAGGCGTCCTCGAGGTAGCTCCGGGCCAGGGCCTTGGCCGCGTCGTGGCGGAGCGTGGAGAGGATCGCGGACAGCTCGGCGAACATCTCGCCCGCGTCGCGCTTGGAGCAGGGGAGGAGGTCGCGCATCTGCTCGGGGCTGGGCTCGACGGCGTCGATGGTGTGGATGATGAGCTGGAGCTCGCCCTGGTAGGGCTGGGTCTCGCCCTCGAGAAAAACAAACCCGTCGGTGGGGAGGCGGCGGAAGGTGGGCTCGTCGATGGACCACATGCGCGCGGGGATCTCGCCGGTCTTGTCGCCCACGAGGCAGCGGAGGAAGGGCTTGTCGTTGCGGGTCTTCCCGAGCTGGGCGTTGGCGATGGAGAACGTGCCGCGGACGCGCTGGCTGGGCTGGAAGTCGCGGACGAAGGTGCGGTCGGGGTTTGCGGGTTTGGTCGGTGTGCTGGCCACGCGGGTCATCTCGCCCTCCTGATGCGTCTCGCCGAGGGGCGAATCGCCTGAGAACTCATGGTAGGAGGAGCGGCCGGGAAGAGCGTGCGGGAGAGAAGGGCCGGGAGAAACGCGCGGAGTACAGGCGGGGCGTCGAGGCGATTGGGGCAGAGCCAGCCGCCCGGCGTGATCGTCGTGTGTTCCGAGGGCCTGGGGTGAGGGTGCGGGGGGCGGCAGGTCGGGCATCGGCGACCTGCGGGCCAAAGAAGAAACTACAATCGCCCGAAGCAGAATGACTCGGCATCGCGGGCGCATGGTGCGCCGTTTGTTGCAAGGACGCCAACACAGTGACAACCTCGCCTGCCCCCGAGTTCTCGAACGACCGCCCCTTGTCGAGCAAGGCCGACGACAAACTCAACCGCGCCGCCTTTGCAGATCGGGTTGCAGGAGTACTACGCAGCCTTTCGACAGGAACCGGGCTGGTCGTCGGCCTCCACGGGCCGTGGGGTGACGGCAAGACGACGGTCCTGAACATGCTCCGCAGCGATCTGGAGGGCGACGCCAATATGGCGGTCGTGGAGTTCAACCCGTGGCGATTCACGGATGAACCCTCCATGCTCGCGGGGTTCTTTCGGGTTCTCGCCGGTGTCATTCGCGCGAAGTTGACGACCAAAGGCGAGGACATCGCCGGCTGGGTCGAGAAGATTGGACGCTACGCAACCGTGGTGGACGACCGCTTCGGTAAGGCCGGCGAGATTGCGGGTTCCAAGGCCGAGACGAGCCTTGAAGATTTGCGGACACGCCTATCTGAAGCGCTGGCGAAGGCGGACAAGCGGATCGTCGTCCTCGTGGACGACATCGACCGCTTGGACAAGCACGAGACGCACACCCTCTTCCGGCTCATCAAGGCCTGCGCGGATTTCCCCAACGTCTGCTACGTCCTGGCGTTTGACGATGTGGCCGTGGCCAAGTCGCTCGGGGAGCGGTACGGCGCGGGCGATGAGGCATCAGGCCGGGCCTTCTTGGAGAAGATCATCCAGGTGCCGCTGAAACTCCCCGTGGCGATGACCGAGGACTTGCGGTCGCTGTGCTTCCAGCAGGTGGAGCATGCACTGACCGCAGCGGGGGTGGAACTGTCGAAGGAGGAAGTCGGCGCGTTCGTGTCGGGCTTTGACCGTGGCATCTCGATTCGGCTCGACACGCCCCGAGCTGCCAAGCGCTACGGGAACGCGCTCATGTTCGTTCTACCCATGCTTAAGGGCGAGGTCAACACTGTTGATTTGCTCTTGCTCGAGGCACTGCGAGCGTTCTACCCGCAGGTGTTCGACACTGTTCGCTCAAATCACTGCGAGTACTCTGGTGTTGGCGAGGACGGACATAGCCATGCGCCAGAGTCGTTGCCGTGGGAGCAATTAATCAAGGCCGACCTTGACGCAATGTCCGAAACAGAGGCAGCTAACTGTACTGCGCTACTCAAGCTCTTGTTTCCTCGACTGCAAGGCACGTACTTCGATAGCGGTGGTGCAAACGGATGGTTATCCAGATGGGCTGCAGCGAAGCGGGTCTGCTCGCCGGACTACTGCCCTCGCTACTTCACCTACGCCGTGCCCAAGTCGGATGTCCGCGACTCCGAGATGGACGCTCTGTACGCGAAGGCTGCTAAAGAATCGGCTTCCGAGGTTGGCAAGGACATCGTCGCCTACTTCTCGGGCAGCAAGGCGAAGCGGGTCATCGAGCGGATGCGGCAACGTGAGGAAAGCACTCCACCCGAGGCGGCGGCGTCGTTGTGCCTGGCAATTGCCGCCAACGCCAAGCACATTCCCAATCCGCCCTCGCTGTTCAGTTTCGCCGAGCCGGTGTCGCAGGCGGGCATCCTGATCTGGCACCTCATCAACCGGCTCCCCGCCGGCGCGGCCCGCGTGGACCTCGCCAAGCGTGTCATCGCGGCGGCCGACCCGCTCTGGTTCGGCGATGAGTGCCTGCGCTGGCTGCACGTCACCGACGATGCGGACAAGGCGGATCGTAACACGCTGACCAAGGAAGAAGTCAAAGAAGTCGGCAAGGCGTTGGTGGAACGCATCAAAGCGCGGGCGGAGGCAGGCGAACCCCTCTTCAGCATTGATGTGTCCCAAGAGCAATCGCTTCTCTTTGAGTGGTGGCGCGTCGAGGGGAGGGAGCCGGTGCAGAAGCACCTCGCCGCCCTCTTCCAAAAGGACCCCAAGAACATCGCCTTGTTCCTGCAAGCGATGGCCCCTCGCTCCTGGGGCCAAGAGGATGTTCTGCCGCATGTCGGTGAACTCGACGGAAACCAACTCAAGAACATCAATGTGATCTACGACCTCGACGCCCTCGCAGTCCTGATCCAGGAACATCTGCCCGGCGATTTCGCCGACCCGCAGTGGTTCCCCGACAGGAACAAACCGGTCGAGCAGCGGCTTGCTGAGCAGTTCATGTTCATCTACAACAAGTGGAAGAAGGACGGCGAGCCACCAGACGCCGCGCCCAAGGGCAACACCAGCCCAGAGGCAGACGAGCCGATTGATGAAATCGATGATGACAAAGAATCGTGAACTGCCGGGGGTTGCCGCCCCCCGGCACCCCCGCAGATCGTCAGGCAAGTCATGTGCCGCGATCATCGAGCCCGCGCACCAATTCGATGCCGCCACCGTCGCCGTCGTGACTTCCGACCGCGGCCTTTTTTGCCGCGGGTGCTGACCCAGCGCAAAGGCGTTACACGCGTGTCTGCTTGATCTCGTCGTAGGCCTCGACGACCTTGTTGCGCAGGGCCTGGAGCATGCGGAAGGCGTTGTCGGCCTTCTGGGTGGCGAGGATGACTTCTTCGACGTTCTGGGTCTTGCCCGAGGCGAGGTCCTCGATGGCGCGGGTGGCGTCCTGCTGGGCGGAGTTGACCTCGTCGAGGCTCTGGGTGAGCGCGTCCTTGAAGCTGGGCCCGCCCGCGGGGGACTCGGCGTGGCGCGGCGCCGGCGAGGGGAACCTCGCCGAGTCGCTGCCGCTAATGAATCCCAGGGGGTCGGCCATGGATCTCGCTCCGTGAGGGGACGTTAGGCGATCAACCGCAAGGCCTGTGCCGTCATGGACTTGATCGCCTCGGCGGCGACGACGTTGGCCTCGTAGGCCCGGGAGGCCTCCATGGCGCTCATGGTCTCAACGACGACGTTGACGTTGGGCTCGGGGACGTAGCCCTTGCGCGGGCCGTCCTGCATCGCGTAGGGGCTGCCGGGGTCCAGGCGCCAGTTGAAGTCGGCCTGGTCCTCGTCGATGGCGGAGACGTGGACGCCCATCTGGCGTCCCTCGGCGGTGGTCGCGGTGGGGTCTCCCGAGGCGAGCATGATGCGTTTGGCGCGGTAGGGGTTGAGGTTCCCGTGCTCGTCGAAGATGGTGCCGCGGTTGGCGATGTTGGCGGCGATGGCGGTGAGGCGGGTGCGGTTGGCGACCATGCCGCTGGTCGAGATGTCGAGCATGCCGTACATGGGTCAGGGGTTCCTAGGCCCGCTGGGCGATCGCGGCGCGGAGCATGTCGTTGCGGTTCTTGAGGAGGTCGACGGCGAGGCGGAAGGTGGCGGTGTTCTCGGCGAGGTTCTGCATGAGACGCTCGAGGTTGCGGTTGTTGCGGTCGTGGAGGAGCACGCCCTGGCCGGGGTCCTGGGGGACCAGGAGGAGGCGGCCGGCGTCGTCCTTCTGGAGCTCGGCGGTCTCCTGCCAGGGGAGCGACCCGGTCTCGCCGCCCGTGCCGTTTCGGCGCTGCTCGATGGCGTCGGCGAGGTTGCGCTGGAAGTCGGGGACGGAGGCGTCCATCTGGATGAAGTTGGGGGTGTCGATGTTGGCGATGTTGTGCGCGATGACGCGCTGACGTTGCGCGGAGAAGCGCACCATCTGCTCGAGGATGGGCGAGGCGCCGGAGTTGGCCAGGTCGGAGAACATGGCAAGGGAGCGAGACGCAAAGCGTGGGCCGGGGCGGGAAGGTCCCCGGGACGCCCGACCCGGGGGGCTAGAGCCCGGGCTCGACGAGGTTGAGTTCCTTCCACTTCTTGAGCTTGAGCCCGAGGGTGCGGACGCCGATGCCCAGGGCCCGGGCGGTCTTCTGGCGATGCCCCTTGAAGCGTCCCAGGGCGAGGATGATGGCCTCGCGTTCGATCTCTTCGAGCTTGCGGTCGGAGATGCAGAGCATCTCGCCCACGTGCTGGATGGTGACGGAGGAGTGGAACCCGTTGACGCCCGTGGCGTGGAGCGAGGGCTTGGGCTCGATGGTCTGCCCGGAGACGGGGAGGGGCGTGCCGGCGCGGATCCAGGGCTCGATGAGGGCGCGGAGGACCTGGCCCTCGCCCCGCGCGGTGGAGAGGACGACGGCCCGCTCGCAGATGTTCTGGAGCTCGCGGACGTTCCCGGGCCAGGAATAGGCGGCGAGGAGGTCCATCGCGTCGCCCGCGATGGGCATGGGATCGCGCCCCTCGCGGATGCAGGTCTGGGCGACGAAGTGCTCGGCGAGGAGCGGGACATCCTCACGTCGGTCGCGCAGGGGCGGGACGACGATGGGCAGGACGTTGAGGCGAAAGTAGAGGTCCTGGCGGAACTCGGCCTTGGCGACGGCGGCCGGAAGGTCGCGGTTGCTCGTGGCGATGAGGCGGACGTCCACCCCGATGGTCAGGCTCGACCCGACGCGCTCGAAGGCACGCTCCTGGAGGACGCGCAGGAGCTTGGCCTGGATCTGGGGCGCGATCTCGGAGACCTCGTCGAGGAGGAGCGTGCCGTTGTCGGCGAGCTCGAAGCGTCCCTTGCGGAGGCGTTCGGCGCCGGTGAAGGCGCCGCGTTCGTGCCCGAAGAGCTCGCTCTCGAGGAGCGACTCGGAGAGCGCGGCGCAGTTCACGGCGAGGAAGGGCCCGCTCTGGCGCGAGCTGCACTCGTGGATGGCGCGGGCGACGACCTCCTTGCCCGACCCGCTCTCCCCGGTGACGAGGATGGTGCCCTGAGAGGTGGCGACGGCCTGGACGTGCTCCTTGAGCTGCGTGATGGCGGGGGAGGACCCGATGAGGCGGTCGAGCCCACGCAAGGGGCGCGGGCCGGGCGTGGGCTCGCTCGGGGCGGCGCTGAGGCGGAGGACGGCGTTCTCGCGGACGAGGCGGCGATGCTCGATGGCCCGCTTGACCGTGATGATGAGCTCGTCGCCCTCGAAGGGCTTGGTGAGGTAGTCGAAGGCGCCGAGCTTCATGGCCTGGACGGCGGTCTCGATGGTCCCGAAGGCGGTCATGACGACCACGGGGAGGTCCTCGTCGATGGCGCGGACCTTCTCCACGAGCTCCATCCCGCTCAGCCCGGGCATGCGCATGTCGGTGACGACGGCGTCGGGGCGCTTCTTGGCGGCGAGGTCGAGCGCGGTGGCGCCCTCGGCGGCGGTGAGGACGGTGAATCCCGCGCGCTGGAGCGTCGAGGCCACGCTGTCGCGCATCATTTCCTTGTCATCGACAACGAGAACGGTTCGCATCTGACTTCTCCGTGTGCTTGGGACGCGCCGTCGTGACGACGGGCGCGTCCGCCTGGGATGCCGCGGGAAACACGAGTTCGACGGTGGCGCCCGGCGCGTCGGCGGTCGCGCCGGGGGTGTCTTTGGTGTTGCGCACACGCACCGAGCCGGCGTGCGCGTCCATGATCCGGTGCACGATCGCGAGCCCCAGCCCGGTGCCGGCGCTGCGCGTGGTAAAGAACGGGTTGAACATGCGGGCGATGGTGTCGGGCGCCACGCCGGGCCCTTCGTCGCGGACCACGAGCGCGACCCCGGCGTCGTCGCGGGGCTCGGCCCGGAGCGTGAGCACGCCCTCGCGCACGCCGTGCTCGCTCATCGCCTCCATCGCGTTGCGCACCACGTTGACCAGAGCCTGCTGCGCGAGCGCGGGGTCGGCCAGGAGCGGCGGGGCGTCGCCCGCGTCGATCGTCACGCGGAGAGCGCTCCAGTCCGGCACGCTCCGGGGCGCGCACGCCTCGACCGCCCGGGCGAACAGATCGCCCGCGTCGAGGGGCTCGGCGTGGAGGCGGAACTCCTTGGCGAACATGAGCACATCGCCCACGATCGCCTCGATCGCCGCGGCGGCGCGGGAGATCTTGCACGCCGTCGCGTGCTCCGGGGCGGGCTCGGGGAGGTCCTGCTCGAGCATGCGCGCGTAGAGGCGGATGGAGCCCAGGGGGTTGCGGACCTCGTGGGCGATCCCCGCGGCCATCTCGCCCAGGGCGGCCAGGCGCTTCGAGCGTTCGATCTCGTCGTTGGCCTGCTTGAGCTCGCGGGTGAGGCGGGCGACCTCGCCCGAGAGGACCTCGTGGGAGCGCTGCAGCTTGGCCGTCACATCGTTGAACGCGCCGATGAGCTGGGCCAGGTCGGCGGGGGACATCCCCCGGCTGTCGAGGGCCGTCCGGGCGAGCGGGGGTTGATCCGCGGCGAGGGTCATGCGCGCCGGTCCTGGTATCGGGGCGTGACGGGGGGCGTCGGGGGCGTGTAGGCCTGGGCGGCGGTCTCGCGGAGCGTCGCGGCGGCGAGCTCGCGCGCCAGGGCGTCGCGACGGCGTTCGAGCTCGACCCGGTCGGCGAGGTCGCGGGCGTTCACGCCCGAGGCGAGGCGCGCCACCGCGTCGAGCCGCCGATCGATCTCGGCGCACTCGTGAGGCGTGCCGCTCTCGCGGGCTGGGGTGAGGAGCGTTTCGACTTCGCGCGCGGTCACGGTGCAGGCGTCGACGAGGCGCTGACGCTCGCCCACGAGCGCGAGCAGCCCCTCGTGGTCGTCGCTCTGGATGAGCGAGCCCTGGCGCTGGCTGAGCGCGTCGAGCTGGCCCAGACGCTCCTGCTGCGCGTGGAGCAGCGCGAGCAGGCGCGTCGCGGGCGGCGGGGTTGGGCTGTGGTCGTGGGCGGTCATCCTGACCTTTGTTTCTCGCGGCATCCTGCCGCGGCGTGCGGAGGGTTAGTGCCCGCCCGGGGCGGCGGGCGCCTCCGGGAGGGCGGGGGTATGGGTGTTCCCGGCCTGGCTGAGCTCGATCGACGAGTCGAGCCATCGCTCCCACGCCCGGCGGTCCATGGGCAGCGACGGGTCGTCCCAGACCGAGTCGGGGAGGCTCTCGAAGAAGCGCTTCGCGCGGGCGTTGGCGGTCCTGGCCTTGTCGGCCTGGCCCAGGGCCTTGTACGCCGAGACGATCTGCGTCATCGCCACGAGCGAGGCCGGATCGTTGGGGTAGCGTTCCTTGGCGGCGTCGTAGTGGCGGACGGCGCCCTCGTAGTCCTCGAGGTCGAACGCCGATTCGCCCAGATAGAAGTAGGCGTTGCGGAGGCAGCGGTCCTCGAGCTCGCCGCGGTGGGCGAGGGATTCGAGCCCGCGCCGCGCCTTCTCGAAGTGGGTGAGCCCGGACTTGAGGTGGCCCACGCGCTTCTCCTCGAGCTGGCGGCGCGTGCTGTCGGGGAGCCCGCCCGCGCGGAGCTGGGCGTCGAGCTCGTGGGCGGCCAACCGGTGCGAGTCGGCGAGGCGGAAGCGCGACATCTCGATGGCCGGGTCGGGGCCGTGGCTCTTGGAGGCGTGCTCGGGCTCGTGCCCGTAGCGCTCGAGGATCTCGGTGAAGCGTTCGATGGCGTCGATGGGGCGCTGGGTGCGGTAGAACTGGTTAGCGAGCTCGGTGAGGGCGATGCGGTAGTTCTCGGTGGTCGGCCCGCCCATCTCCCCGCTGATCGCCGCCGTCAGCATGCGCTCCGCGTCGGCGTCGTTGGCGGGGTCGGCGTCGGCGAGCCAGACCCGCGCGAGCGGGACGTAGCTCGCGTCGGCGACCGGGCCCGCCCCCTGCTCCTGCTCGCGGCTGTCGATGAGCTCCTTGTAGAGCTTCTCGGCGGTGGCGAGGTCGCCCCGCGCGTGGTAGGCCCTGGCCAGGCGGAACTTGGCCTCGGGCAGGCGGGCGTCGCTGGGGAACCCGCTCACGAACAGGCGGAACATCTCGATCGCGTCCTCGCCGTCGCCCGCGCGGTCGAACATCTCCGCCGCCGACCAGATCGACGCCCCGTACTCGCTGGTGTCGGTGAGCACGACGGTGTCGGCGTGCTGCTTGAAGTACCCCCCCGACTCGATGAAGTGCCGACGCACCACCGCCTGCGTCGCCGGGTCGGCCCGCGCGAGGCTGATCGCGGAGTCCCCCGCGGCGGCCCTGAGGGTCTCCTCGCCAAGCTTCTGGTTCACCTCGGCGAGGGCCTTGAGCAGGTCCGCGGGGAGGGGCTGCTTGTCGAAGAGCAGCTCGCACAGCGACCCGAAGCGCATCGCGCCCTCGTAGTCCTCCACGTCGAACCGCTCGCGGAAGTTGTTCATGAGGCTCGCGCCCACACGTCCCAGGCTCACCTCGGGCGAGGTCTCCCCCGCCCCCAGGCGGTCTACCAGCGCCGTGTAGCGCTGGATCGACTCCTCCCTCGCCCCCAGCAGCGAGTGGACCTCGGCCAGGCCCAGCAATGCCGCGATCGCCTCGGGGTGGTGCGGGAAGCGCTCGATCACCTGCGTGTACCGCTCCTCGCTCTTGGCCTTGTCGAAGTTGAACTCCACCCGCGCCTGCAGGAGAAGGATCGACGCCATCAGCGGGTCGTCATGGCGCACGAGCCCCTCGGCCTTGTCGAGCTGGCCCCGGGCCTCGCTGTACCCCTCGGTCTGGATGTACCCGCGCGCGAGGAGCGTGTGCAGTTCGGCCATGGCGCGGGGGTCCGCCGCGTCGAGGCGCTGGATCGACCGCAGCAGCCGCGCGATCGCGTCCTGGGCATAGCCCTGCGCGAGGAGGATCTCGGCTTGGCGCGCCGCCGCCCACGCGCGAACGCCGGGCGGGACCTCGCCCTCGGTGCTCATACGCCCGATGAGGTCGAGGGCGAGGGCGTGATCGGGTCCCTGCCCCGGTCCCTGCGGCGCCCCGTGAGAAGATCCGTGCGCGGCGGCGTGTTCTCCCCCGTGCCCTCCGCCCGTCCCGCCGCGGAGCACACGCTCGATCATCCGCTGCCAGAGGGCGATCCGCAGCTCTCGCGCGGACTCGGGGAGCGACTCCAGGCGGTGCTGGGCCTCTTCCTGCCGTCCCAGGGCGATGAGGGTCTCGGCGTAGTAACCGATGTCGCGCTCGTCGAGCTCTCCCCCGATGCGCTCCAGGTGCTCGTACTGCTCGACGATCCCGAGGTTGTTCTCCTCGCGGTCGATGCGCAGCGCCTTCTGCCCCAGAAAGAGCGAGCGGGCGACGTCGGCGTGGTAGCGGCGGGTCTGGTCCAGGCGGAGCGACCCCGCCGCCAGGTGCGGGAGCACGTCGTGGTTGAGCGCCTCAATCGCCTCGCCGAACTTCTCGTCCTTGATGAACGCCTCGGCCCGGGCGAAGGCGTCGTCGTGGTTGGGCTTTGGCGCCCGCAGGAAAGCAATCGCGACCCCGCCCACGAACAACCCCGCGGCGGCGATCAGCGCCGGAACCTGCCAGACCTGCCGCCAGGTGAGGGGCACGGTCGGCGCGAGCGGTGTGGCGGCGGCGGTCGCTGCCGTGGACGCTGCGGTCGTGGTGTCGCCTTCCTTGGCCATCGAGACTTCCTGCGAGCGACGGAACGTCACGGCTCCGGGCGCGATCCTTCCAAAATCCGAACAAACGACACGGAGCGCGGGCGCTCCGACAGGTGTGTTATCGGTGAAGGTGAGCGGTGGACTTCAGAGGTGCGCAAGAGTCGCGGCCGCAACACCTGCGCGGACGCGCCCGAGCCTCAGCTCTCGTCGGGCTCCTCGGGGGGAAGCGCGGTGACGACCACGCTCCGCCCGAGTCGATCCGCGGGGTGGCGGAAGGTGGGGTCGGAGAACGCCAGGATGCACAGCGGGAGGAGCCCCCATTTCGCGAGGTTTCGGAGCAGGATCCTCGGGAAGCTCGGGCGGAGGGGCGCGTGCTCGTGCCCGGCGAGGGCGTGGACCACCGCGCACCCGGTGATGAGCTTGCCGGGCGTGCGCCCGAAGAAGTGCTCGCCGCACGCGCCGACCAGGGCCGCGATGACCAGGGTGAGCCCCAGGAGCATGAGCCCGTCCTGCGCGAAGAGCTCACCCGAGGCCAGGGTTAGGGCGGGGGACGTGCCCAGCACTCCCGAGGCGGCCCCGAGCGCGAGCGCCAGGTCAAGGAGGCACGCGGCGGCGCGTCGCGCCGGGTCGGCCAGGGCGCAGTCGGAGGGGAGCACGATGGGCGCGTCGCGCTTCTCGGATCGCAGCACGAAGACCAGCACGAGCGACATCACCATGAGCAGGACAAACGCGATGGCGCGAAAATCACCGAGGGTCACGGGCGTGGCGACGACCACGGGCCCTCTGTAGAACTCGCGTCCGGTCGAGGCGGAGAGCTCCAGGATCGAGAGGGTCGCCCGGGCGTTGGCGTTCGTGCCGGCGGGGGGCGTTTCCCACACCAGCGCCACGCGTCCCACGCCCGACAACCCCAGCGCCGCGCACTTGGGGCCCAGCCCCGTGACCGGCTCGCGCAGCTCGCGCCAGCCTCCCTGCACGACCGCGGCGTAGAGGCCCACGCGAAAATCGGGGAGGTGGCAGACCGCGACGCGCTGCCGCCCCACGCTCAGGAACTCGATCGCTGAGACCGGCAGGCCCGGCGCGGGCAGCCCGCCGTCGGGGCGGCGCAGCCAGTTGGGATGCAGGACAGGCGAGGCCGCGGGCTCGCTCTCGCCCGGCGTTCCCGTCTTGTGCTTGTCCGTGGGCTTAACCGCAGACTTTTTCGCGCCGATGGTCGGCGGGGCGAGCAACGCCGCGAACTTGGCGTCGGTGGCGACGGACCATTCCTGGATCCCGCCGCTCGCGGAGAGCACCAGGAGCGAGAGCCCGCGCTCGTCGGCGAGCAGTCGGCAGGCGTGGACCAGTTCCTTGGGCGGAGAGCCCAGCGACGGGGGTGGGGCGGCGTCGTCGGCGATCTTCTTGATCGCCGCGCTGGCCTCGGGCGGGAGCGCCACCTCGCGCCACTCGCGCGGCGTGAGGGCCAGCAGCATCGGGCGCGGGGGTTCGCCGGGCTGCGTGCGCCAAAGAAGCGCCCAGGGCCCGGTGGCCGTGGCGGCGAAGGACACGAGCGGGTAATCCTGCGGGAGGCTGGGGTGGATGGTGGGGGAGTCGGGCTCGGTCCGCCAGAGGTCGCTCACGCCCGCGGGCGCCGCACGCAGCGAGAGCACCCGCTTGGATCGGATGGGAAAGCCCGAGGCCCCCTGCTGCACGAAGTAGACGCGATCGCTCCACGCCGCGGCGTGGGTCGGGGATTCTTCGAGGAGCGCCGCGGAGCGGAGCGCGCCGTCCACCGTGCCGCTGGCCTTCTCGCCGGGCATCGAAGCGGCGCGTCGGGGCGGGAGGTGCGAGAGCACCGACCCGCCGCTGGCTCGCCGCGCGAGCAGCCACGCGTGGGTGCGGGGCGCGTAGATTGCCGACGTCGTCCCGTCGGTTGCGGTGGGGGCGCTGGCGCCCAGGAACTCCTGTCCCCAGGCGCGGGCGCTCGCGACCAGCGACAGCAGCAGCACGAGGGCGTGGAGAGATCGGGCCGGCCCGGCGCGGGTCACGGACGAGTCTCCGGCACGTTTCGATCGGGCTGGTGCGGGGCGTGCTCGTCCGGGCCCTGCTCGTCCAGGTTGATCTCGCGCGTGACGCGGTGCTGCTGGAGGAGTCGGGCGAGGTCGAAGTTGCCCGGCTTGATCCTGGCCGCGCCGGGGTTTTCCAGCGTGTGGAGCTGGAGCTCAACAGTGACCCCAAGCCCCGGGAGCGAGATCGTGGCGCGCGTTGGCACGCTCGCGCCGGCGAAGGCCTCGCCCGCGACGTCCACCGCCTTCAGCTCGCGCAGGTCGGCGGAGGCCACGACCTCGCCGCTGGAGTCCAGGAGCTCGACGCGCCGGGGCTCGAAGGAGTGCTCGTCGACGCAGACCCGCCGCGGGCCAAAGCCCGGGGCGCGAGGGGGGAGCTCGAGCGCGATGAGCCGCCCATCCCGCGTCCACGCGGTCGTCGCGGTGGGCTCGATGGGTGTGACGGCGAGGAGGTCCTGAAGGTCGAGCGGGTGGACCGGAATGCCGAAGCGTGCCGCCGATTCCGGGGTCGCCCGGGCGTGGTGTCCGGCCATCGCGATCTTCTCGTCGGCGCTGAGGTCGAGCCACCAGTAGCGGTCGTCGTCGCTGCCCAGCCAGAAGTAGGTTTGCGAGAGCTTGTCGATGCGGAGCGCGACCTTGCGGGGGCGGACGATCTGGAGGAAACCCTCGACCTGCTCGTCGAAGGCCTTGCCGCGCCCGTCCTTCCCGCGGACGCTCACCAGCGCCCCGGCCTTGAGGGCTTCGAGGCGCCGGACACGGGCGTTGTAGACGGAGAGCACGCCAGCGGCGTCGGGCGGCGGGCCCGGACGGTGGATCACGGAAACGGGCTCCGGGCCCTTGGGCGGGCAGCACCCGGCGAGGCCCAGGACCATCGCGAGTGCCCATCCCAACGCCGTCGGGCTCAGCCCGGTGGCGCGGGGCGGACGAGGCGTGCGCGGAGACTTAGGCATGCGCCCCGTCCGGCGCGTCGGTCGCGAGGATCGCGCCCAGCTGCTCGATCGCGTCGGCGATCGCGGCGTCGCCCATCCCGGGGTCCTTGATCTCGACGATTGGGCCCTGATCTTGATTCTGTTGACTCTTGGGCCTCACACGCAGGATCCGCGACGGGCTGGGCTCGAGCTTGAGCACGCGGCGGCGCACGAGCAGCAACGCGAGGAGGTAACGGAAGCCCTGCCGCTTGGGGTCGATGGCCTCGCCCGCCGCGGCCAGCTCCTCGAACAAGTCCAGCAGCTCGGCGTCGCTCAGGAGCGGCTTCTTCACGCCCTCGGCGCTCTGGCGCACGCTGCGCCAGGACCCGAACAGCCGCAGGGGCGCCGACGGGCGGGCGCCCGCCTCCCACGCCTCGCGCGAGAAGTCGAGCCGCTCGAGCGCGGGCTGCCCGGGGCGTTCGACCAGGGCGGCGACGAAGGCGTCCCCGGTCTGGATGGCGTGTCCTGTCGCGGCGCACACGCCCGTGCTGCGCGCGATCGAGTACGGCGAACCGGCGAGAGTGCTCATCGCCCGGAGTGTAGCGATGCGCTGTGGCGGCCCCGCGTCACGACGACACGCCTCCGCACGACACTTCGAAGAAGCGTTGATTCGTGCCGCCGGTCCCGACCTTGAACGTCGTGGTGCGTCCGCAGGCAGGGCAGCGGGCGAGGTAGCCCGTGGCATCGCGTGTGCGGAAGACCTTGACGTAGCGCCCCGCGCAGCGGAAGTAGACCCCCAGCCAGGGGCGATCGCCGCGGGCCGAGGCCAACGCCTCGCCCTCGACGATGTCCAGCGAGAATGTCCGAGGGTCTTGAGCGGTCACCGGGAAGGAACATCGGCCTGTGCAGGCGGACGAAACCAGCGTCGGGAAAATCCAAACGCATTCCTATCATCGTGGAACTGCGGTGATTCGTCGATGATGTTCGGGAAAAAGTTGGAAGTCGAAGGGTTGGGCGTAGGATGTCCACGGGCCGATACTTAGTGCGTACTATGGCGGCTCTGAGCGAATCATGAGGTTGGCGTAAAGACGCCGACCCCCGGCGAACTTGTGGGACGTGCCGGGCGACTGGGTTGGAGTTCATGACCTCGATACATGCCCCTGCCGCGTTGACGATCCTTCCGGATCCGCCCCCGCCGCCGACCGCCATCGGGGTGATCGCGGGGGGTGGCCGCCTGCCCTTGATCGTGGCGGAGGGGTTGCGGTCGATCGGGCACCCGATCCACGGTTTGGGGCTGGCGAACCAGTACGAGCCGGACTTTCCGACGCGGTGCGACAGCTTCGAGGAGGTCGGGCTGCTCAAGATCGGGTCGTGGGGCAAGATCCTGAGCGGGAAGGGCGTGCGCCACGCGATCATGGTGGGCAAGGTCGACAAGGCCAAGCTCATGCACGACCCGTGGCGGGCGCTCAAGAACCTCCCCGACTGGCGGACGATTGTGAGTTGGTACACGCACCTCCGCCACGATCGGCGGACGCACGCGGTGCTCACGGCCATCGCCGACGAGCTGGACCGCTGCGGGGTGGCGCTCCTGGACTCGACGAGCCCGATCCAGAACGAGATGACGCACGCGGGGGTGATGACCAAGCGTCAGCCGACGGCGGAGCAGCGGGCGGACGTGGAGTTTGTGTGGCCCATGCTGCGGGAGGCGCTGCGCCTGGACATCGGGCAGGCGATCACGGTGCGCGAGCGTGACGTGATCGCGGTCGAGGCGGTGGAGGGCACGGACCGGATGCTGGAGCGGACGGGCGCGCTCTGCCGGGCGCGGGGGTGGACGATGTGCAAGGGAGCCCGCCACGGGCACGACCGGCGCAGCGACGTTCCCACCGTGGGCATCAACACGCTCCACAAGATGCACGAGACGGGGGGCGGGTGCCTCGCGCTCTCGGTGGGCGACGTGATCATGCTCGACAAGCAGGAGATGATCGACGTCGCGGACCGTCTGGGGATCGCGATCGTGGGCGTGACCGACGACGGGCGGATCGCGGGGTAGTTTCCGTAAGCACCGGGCGGTGATCCGGGCGGTGACCCGGGGGACGGGCACGCCGCGCTCGCCCGGGTTTGTCTTCCCTACGTTGTGGCATGGACGCGTACGCCTCGCGGGGCGGGCTGAAGCTGGCGCACGCCCTCCGCGAGTTCGCGTTGGACGTGCGGGGGTGGCTCGGCGCGGACCTGGGGTGCTCCACGGGCGGGTTCACCGACTGCCTGCTCCGTCACGGTGCGGCGAAGGTGTTCGCGGTGGACACGGCGTACGGGCAGCTCGCGTGGTCGCTCCGCAAGGACCCTCGCGTGGTCGTGATGGAGCGCACCAACGCGCTGCACGCCACGCCGCCGCAGCTCGTGGATCTGGTCGTCGCGGACATGAGCTGGACACCCCAGCGCCTGGTGGTGCCGGCGGCGCGGCGCTGGCTCACGCCGGGCGGCAGGATCATCTCGCTCATCAAGCCGCACTATGAGCTCAAGGACCGGGCGGCTCGGGACCGGGCAGCGCCGGATAGGTCAGAATCGCTGCCCCGCGGCGGGGTGCTCGACATCGCGGCGGCGGAGCGCGTCGCGCACGAGACGGCGGGGGCCATGCCCGCCCTGGGCGCGCGGGTGCTCGGGCTCACGCGCTCACCCATCCTGGGCGGGGCCAGGAAAGGCAAGGGCAACGCGGAGTGGCTGGTGTTGCTGGGGCACGCCGAGTGACGCCACTACTAGTCTCTCGGCGGGGGCGTGGCGGGATGGGCCAGGGGTTCTTCGCCGCGGAGGCGCCGCGCGAGGTCGGCGACGACGGGTCGGCATCGCGGGATCAGGAAGTGAGCGAAGGCCCGTTCGAGGGGCGTGCGTCCCCGGAGCCAGATCGGGGTGTGCCCCGGCGGGGCGGTGCGCGTGGCGCCGACAAACCAATCGTTGAGCAGCGTGTAGCAGGTGAGGTCTGGGGCGTCGTTCTCAAGCCGGGCGTCGAGGTCACGGAGGAACCCCGAGCCGCGGACCATGTGGCGCGACGCGGGGTCGGGCGTGATGGTGTCGGCGAGGACGGCGCCCTGATGGGGCGAGGCGAGGGTGAAGATCCTCGACACGCGCCGCGAGGCTCCGGGCGAGGGCTCTCCCGCGAGGCGCCGCGCAACCAGGCCTCCCATCGAGATCCCGATGAGGTCGAGCTCTTGAGCGTGCCCGAAACGGGCCGCGATGAGCCGGCGGGCCTTGGCGAAGGCGCTCTCGATGGAGAAGGCGAAGGGGTAGGAGATGCTGAGGAAGTCCTCGCGCCGGGCGCTGGTGACGGGCCGAAGGAGCATCTCGAGCCCCAGGCTCGACACGCCCGGCGCGTGCCACCCGGCGAGGATCACGACGGGCCGCCGAAGGGCGACCGGGCTGGCCCGCATGCGAGCGAGGTCCGTCGCGACCGCCTCGTCGCTCACGTCGAACGCGGGGTTTCGGTCGGCGGCGGTTCTCGCGGCGGGCGGGAGCGTCCCGGCGTGGCCTGGCGTCATCGGGACTTCCCCACGGTGAGCGGCGTGGTCTTCTCGACGTTCCCCGCCGCGATCTTGGTGAACCCGCTCCCCAGCTCACCGATCGGGTCCGGGGGGAGGATCTCGACCTTCTTCTCCCCCAGCTTGGCGCGTCCGGCCTGGACCTCGTCCTGGAACTTGAGGCACTCACCGAGGAGGCGCTCCAGGATCTCGCCCTCGGGCACGTTCGCCACGCGCTGCCCCTGGACGTAGATGATCCCGCGCCGGTCGCCCGCGAAGACGGCCACGTCGGCGCCCTCGGCCTCGCCCGGGCCGTTCACGATGCAGCCCATCACCGCGACCTTCATGGGCACGCGGACTTTCTCGGCGAGCTGGAGGCGCACGTCCTGGACGAGCGTGAAGAGATCGACCTGGATGC
>CAZTJZ010000034.1:0-26691 GCA_964614075.1 uncultured Phycisphaeraceae bacterium | reverse complement strand
ACTACAAGCCCGGCATGGTCGTCCGCGGGACGATCACCAAGATCACCAACTTCGGCGTGTTCGTCGAGCTCGAGCAGGACCTCGAGGGGCTCCTGCACATCTCCGAGCTGGCCGACCACAAGGTCGAGAACCCGCAGGACGTGGTCAAGGCCGGGGACGAGGTCGACGTCAAGATCCTGCGCGTCGACAAGGCCGACCGCAAGATCGGGCTCTCGCTCAAGCGCGCCCAGTGGGGCGACACGAGCGGGAGCGCCGGCGGCGGCGTCGACGACGCCCCCAGCGGGAAGAAGGCGCCCACGCGCGGCGGCATGGACGATCACGAGGCCATGGGCTCGGACAAGATCAAGTTCAAGTAACTGCACGACGCGTGATCACGAGCGAACACACGGGGCGGGCCGAGGGGCTCGCCCCGTTTTCTTTGGGAACGCGTCAACCCACGAAGAAGGGCGCTGTGGAGAGCAGCGCCCAGGGAAGGAGGTTGGGTTTTTCGTGGGCCGGTCGCGGGGCTTATGGTTGTGCTCCCGCGCCCTTTCTAGCACATCGCGATGAAGCTGAGCAGGCAGAGGAGGGCGACGCGGCGGTGGGTTTCGGTAATGTTCATCATCATCTTCATCTCTGGCTCCTCATGTCTTGGGTTGTGCCAGGAGAGGAAGCAGGCGGCGTGCCAGACTTCCGCTCCGCGACCTGAACCGCCCGGCATTGGGGCGCCGGGGGCGTTCCGGGCGTTTTCGGACGATCTTCCCCGTGTCATCGAAGACCGGGCGTGGCGTCGGGGCAACAACGGAGGTCGCGTGTCGGCGACGTGGTGGAGCTTCGCCATCACACTCGGGCTTCTCGCTCGGATCGCGTTGGGTGGGAGCGGGACTCTGAACGACCCTCCGGCCACGGCTCCGCCGCCCGCCCCGGTTCTGATTCCGGGGGTGGACGAGGCGCTCCGGGCGTATGCGGACGCGGACCGGGCGCTGCGTTCCTGGTCCTCGCCCGAGAAGCTGTCGGGCGAAGCTATGGGGGCGTTCCGGGGCGCGTCGGTCCAGCTGCGACTGGACGGCGAGGTTGTGGGGCGAGGGAAAGCGATCGCGGACCGGGGCGGTGACGCCCTGGGCCCGGCGCTCCGGGCGGCGATGCGCGAGGCCCGAGAACGCTTGAGACTCCCGCCCGACGCCCTCGAGACCAACCGCCTCCGGGAGGCCGCGGCACGGATGCTCCTCGCGCTCGAGGTCGCGGGAGAGTTGGTCCCGATCACGCCGGGGTCGTTCGCAGAGCTGGACGAGACGCTCTCGCCCGCGCTGCTGGGCGTCGCCGCACGCCGGGGGGAGGAGACCGCGGCGGTCTTTCCGCTGGAGATGCTCGCCTTCGGGCAGACGGCTTCGGGAGCGATGCGGTCGTGCGTCTCGAAAGTCACGGGCGACCCGGCGATTGTGCTCCATCCCACGCTCGGCACGCCCGGACGGATCGCCCGCGATCACGCGGTGAGCTACTTCAAGTTCCGCACGCTGCAGGTCGTGCAGACCGGCGCGGGCGCCAAACCGCTCATCACCCATCGCGGCACGCCGGTGTACCCGCGCGCCCGTCTCACGATGGGAGAGCTCGGCGCGTGGGAGACCGGGCTCTTCGCGCACGTGGCGGCCCGGCTGAAGGGAGAGGAGATCGCGCTGGCCGACCGTGCGTTGAGTGTCCTGGCGCTGGTCGAGTCGGCGCCGGACCACCCCGCGGCCCGAGCGGCGATCGAGGGGCTCCGGGGTGCCGCGGGCTCGGCGCCACCGCCCGACCTTGGCGAGAGCGCGATCTTCCTCATCGCGACGGCGCACGCGAAGGAACGGTCCGGGGATGCTTCGCTGGACGAGTCGTTGTACGCCGCGGCGAGTCGGAAGGTGCTGGGCGAGGCCAGGGCGCCGGGCGCTGCGTGGGGCGAGCACGTGCCCCCCGGGCTGCGCGGGATGATCGCGTACGCCCTGATCGCGGACGCCTCGATTTCGAACGCCCCGATCTCGAACGCCCCGATCTCGAACGCCCCGATCTCAAACGCCCGGGACGACGAGCTTCGCAGCACCGAGCCCCTGCTCCGCGCCGTGTACCGCGACGCGGGCGCGGGGGGTGTGGTCGGGCACATGCCGTGGATCGGGTGGGCGGAGGTGCGTCTGGCGGTCGGGGGCGAGATCAAGGCGGCCCAGGCGCTCCGCGACGCGCGCGATCTCCTCCTCGAGGCCCAGCTGACCGAGGAGCGCGCCGGGGACGACGACGCGGACATGGCCGGCGGGCTCGTGTTCGCCGGGAAGAGGCTGCCCACGTGGGACTCGGCGCGGCCGCTGGCGCTGCTCGCGGACATGGCCTGTGATCGACGGTTTACCGACGAGCATGAGCGTTTGGTCCAGGTCGGACGGGTAATGCGGGCGCTGCGGTTCCTGAGGCAGCTCAGCGTGGACGAGTCGTCGGCGTGGCTGTACGCCGAACCCGGGGCGCTGTGGGGCGTGCGCGGGGCGGCGTGGGAAAAACCGCAGCCGCTCCCGGCGAGCGCGATGACGCTCCTGAGCGTCGCGAGGATGAGACGCGGGCTCGAGCAGCCCAGGTGAGCGCGGCGGGGCGCGGGGTGAGAACCGCGCGACGACGGCGCAACGGCCGGGCCTCAGGGGCACAGTTGACCTATGATCGTGCGTCTCGTCCGAGCCCTTCCCGGCCTTTCGGCCCGGATGCCCCTCGCCGCGGGATGAGTGGAGTTGGAGCATGCCCGACACGGATGTTCCCGTGCCGCAGGAAGGGGTGCCCTCGGGCGTCCCGGGCGGGCGGGTGATCGACCTCGAAATTCAGCGTGAGCTCCAGGACAGCTACCTTACGTACGCGATGTCCACGATCATGGACCGCGCGCTGCCGGACGTGCGCGACGGGCTCAAGCCCAGCCAGCGCCGCATCCTGGTCGCGATGAACGATCTCAACCTGCGCCCGGGGAAGAAGCACCTCAAGTGCGCCAAGATCTGCGGCGACACGTCGGGCAACTATCACCCGCACGGCGAGAGCGTGATCTACCCCACGCTCGTGGGCATGGCCCAGCCCTGGAAGATGCGCGTGCCCCTCGTGGACCCGCAGGGCAACTTCGGGTCCATCGACCCCGACCCCCCCGCCGCGATGCGGTACACCGAGGCGCGGATGACCCACGCGGCGGTGGACATGATGCAGGACCTCCGCCTCGACACGTTGGACTTCCGGCCCAACTACGACGAGCGCGTGAAGGAGCCCCTGGTCCTGCCGGGGAAGTTCCCGAACCTGCTCATCAACGGCGGCGTGGGGATCGCGGTGGGCATGGCCACGAGCCTCCCGCCCCAGAACCCCACCGAGATCCTCGACGCGATCGTGCGCGTGATCGAGAAGCCCGCGATCACGCTGCAGGAGCTCATGACCGACGAGGTCGTCGGGGGCGAGGTGAAGCGTCACGGCGTCAAGGGCCCGGACTTCCCCACCGGCGGCATTCTTTTCGGGAAGCGCGGGATCGTCGAGGCCTACGCCACGGGGCGCGGGAAGGTCACGGTCCGCGGCACGGTGCACGTGGAGGACGTGCCGGGCTCGTCCAAGGGGGACCGCAAGCAGATCGTCATCGACAGCATCCCGTACATGCTGGGACAGAAGACGCTCGTCGAGTCGATCGTCGACTCGGTGAAGGAAGACCGGATCTCCGACGTGTCGGACGTGCGCAACGAGTCCGGGCGTGAGGCGCAGACGCGCGTGGTGATCGAGCTGAAACGCGGCGTGGACCCGGCGGTCGTCGAGAAGCAGCTCTACGAGTTCACGCCCCTGCAGCAGACGTTCTCGATCCAGAGCATCGCCCTGGTCCATCGCCAGCCGCGGACGCTCTCGCTGCGGGAGATGATCGATCAGTACGTGGCCCACCGGGTGGAGGTCGTGCGTCGGCGCACGGCGCACCTGCTCCGCGAGGCCAAACGCCGAGCCCACGTGCTCGAGGCGATGATCTTCGCGGTCGTCAACATCGACGAGGTCGTGAAGCTCATCCGCGCGAGCAAGACGCGCGAGGAGGCGATCCAGAAGCTGATGGCGTCGGCGTACCGGATCAAGCCCGGGCAGGCCGACCTCACCGCCCTCCCCATGCACCGCTGGGGTCGCGAGGGGAACATCGAGAAGAGCCCGGCGGGGTACACGATTCGCCTCACGCGCGTGCAGGCCGAGGCGATCGGATCGATGCGGCTCATCCAGCTCGTGGGGCTGGAGATCGAGAAGCTGGTGGGCGAGTACGCCGAGGTCGTCTCGCAGATCGAGGGGTTCGAGGCGATCCTCGCCGACCAGGGGAAGGTGCTCGCGATCATCAAGGCGGACTGCGAGGAGATGAAGCAGCGCTACGGGTCGGAGCGTCGTACGGTGGTCGAGGACGCCGGGGCCGAGGTGGATATCGCCGAGCTGATCCCGGTCGAGGACGTGGCGCTCACGATCAGCCACGAGGGATACGCCAAGCGCGTACCGCTGAACACGTACCGCCAGCAGGGTCGCGGGGGCAAGGGGATCCGCGCGAGCGACGCGAAGGACGAGGACTTCGTCGAGCACCTGTTCGTCGCGAGCACGCACGACGATCTCCTGTGCTTCACGAACACGGGCCGCGTTTTCCGGATCAAGGTGTTCGAGGTGCCCGAGATGTCGCGGACGGCCAAGGGCCGCGCCATGGTCAACCTCATCGACCTCCGCGAGGGTGAGAAGACCTGCGCGTACCTCACCGTGAAGAACTTCGAGGAGTCCAGCAACTACCTCTTCTTCGCGTCGCGCGAGGGGATCGTGAAGCGCACCGCGCTCAAGGAATACCGCAACGTCAACAAGTCCGGGCTCATCGCCGTGGGGCTCAAGGAGGGCGACGCGCTCCTCGACGTCACGCTGACCGACGGCGGGGACGATGTCATGCTCGTGACCAAGGAGGGGATGTCGATCCGCTTCGGAGAGAGCGACGCCCGCCTCATGGGACGCCCCGCGGCGGGGGTCAAGGGCATCGAGCTGCAGGACAGCGACGAGGTCATCGCGCTCGTCCGCGTGCCCATGCACCCCGACTCCGACGGGGATGCGGTCACCAAGGATCCCAGGATGTGTCTGCTCACCGTCACGGAGCACGGCTATGGCAAGCGAACACCCATCGACGAGTACCGCGTGCAGCCCGAGACCGGGAAGGCCCGCAGCCAGAGCCGCGGCGGGAAAGGACGCATCGACATCGACACCACTCCTCGCAACGGCAAGAGCGTCGCCGCGTTGGGCATGATGCCGGGCGAGGACCTCGTGGTGATCACGCGGGGCGGGCAGTTGGTGCGCATGGCTGCGGACACCATCCGCGAGTGCGGACGCGGAACGCAGGGCGTGCGGGTGGCGAGCCTCCACGAGGGCGATAGCGTCATCGCGGCGGCTCCGGTCGCCGAGGGGCTGGGCGGTGAGGCCGACACAGGCGAGGACGAATCGCCCCCGGCGAGCGAGTAACTCCGCGTCAGGAGCGCACGCGGCGAGGCTGGGGACAGGCCGGGGTTGGATCGGTTGTGGGTTGGTGGCGGGTTTGACAGCAGGGGTGAACGGGGCCGACGGGCCCCACGCGGAGCACGACATGGGCAAGCTCACGGCGGCGCAGGTGGCCAAGGCCTTGGGAACGCTCCCCGAGTGGGCGGAGTCGGGCGGGTCGATCCAGCGCACGTACAAGTTCAAGGACTTCCCCGGGTCGATGCGGTTTGTCGCGCGGGTGGCGGCCCAGGCCGAGGCCGACCAGCACCACCCGGACATCCTGATCCGGTGGAACCTCGTGACGCTGACGCTCACGACGCACGACGACGGCGGGATCTCGAAGAAGGACTTTGACCTCGCCGCAAAGTGCGACGTGTTCGCGGGGAGCGTCGAGCGATGAGACAAACCAGCCTCGGAGCGTTCACCCCGAGGCCGGGCGGTTAGCAGCCAGCCTGGAAGCGTGTCAGGTAGTACAGAAGATCGCTGATGGTGACTCCACCGTCACAGTCGCCGGAGTTGAGCCCGTCATCGACGTCGGCGTTGGACGTCCCGATGCCGAACTCGTTGAGGAAATAGAGCAGATCGCTCACCGTGACCCCGCCGTCGGGAGTGCCGGTCATCGAGCCGTCGTCCAGGTCCGCCGGGCAGGCGGGCTGCGGGCGTGGGCACGTCGGCGTGGTGCAGAGCAGCGTGGCGACGGGCGTCGCCGCGGAGAACACGCCGGTGAAGGGGGCCACGCGCACGTCGTTGCTCACGATCACCGAGCGTACGGACTGCACGAGGGGCACGGCGAGCGTCTGCGGGGTGAACGCGAAGTCCCGGCACCCGCT
Organism: uncultured Phycisphaeraceae bacterium; assembly: GCA_964614075.1. Classification (GTDB taxonomy): domain Bacteria; phylum Planctomycetota; class Phycisphaerae; order Phycisphaerales; family UBA1924. The sequence continues at coordinate 20,392 of CAZTJZ010000034.1, read as the reverse complement.
CGCCAGGACCGATTCGGCCTTGATGAAGTACACGGCCGACCCGCTGGGCGTCGCGGGGTTCTGGAACGCGCCGACGATCGCCACGTCCTGATCGCAGGCCGGGGTCACGATGGAGTTGCCACTGGTGGAGAGGTTGGGAATGGCGATGTCGTAGTACAGCTCGCTGTTGCCCGCGGCGCCCCCGCCAAAGTCGCGGGTGGCCACGCCCGAGGTCACGCCGATGGGGAACAGGAAGCTTGAGGAAAAGACCGCGTCGGAGAAGTTGGGATCCCAGAAGACTTTCCGCCCCGGGATGCTGTCGAAGAAGACGTTGGTCGTAACCACGCCGCCCAGGAGATCGGACTGGACCGAGAGCGTCGCGCTCGGGAAGAGCGGCGGCGGGAAGGGCGCAAGGACCTGGGCCGTCCATGCGAGCCCGCGCACCGGATCAACGTCGATCGATCGCCCGACGAGCCCCACGCCCGGGAACGTCGTGGCGTAGCCCAGCGCGGCCGCGGGGATCCCCGTGGCATCGACGGCCATCAGCAGCACGTTGGAGTCCTGCGTCGTGGCGTCGGTCAGGCTCCCGAGAAGGTACCAGAACCCGGCGAACTCATGGAGCCCCCACAGGCGAGGCTGCTGGGTTCCGGTCGCGGGGTCGCCCGCGTAGCGGCGGATGGCGATGGGCACCCCCGCGGGCGTCACTCGGACGAAGACGCTTTCGAGCACGCCGATCGCGGAGAGATACTCCGACACCGCCACCACGTCGCCGTTGGCCGCCTCGGCCAGCGCGAGCTGTGAGTCCAAGGCCCCGGGGTAGTGGTTCGCCCAAAGGAGGTTGCCGGCCGAGTCGAAGCGGGCGATCACCGTGGCCATGTCGGAGATCCCGCGGTTGCTGGTGAACGCCGCGAGAATGTCCCCGTTCACCGCACCGGCCACGCACGTCGCACGCTCGATCGCCGCCCCCGCGACGCGGCGCGACCACATCGATCCGCCCGAGGCGGTGTGACGCGAGACGATCACGTCGGAATCGCTCGTGATAGGCCGGCCCGTGCCGACGATCGCGAACTCGCAGACGCCCGTGCCGGAAGCGGGGATCACCGAGAGGTCCTCTCCCACGCTGGGGAATCCGTAGTCGAAGGTCATCTGCACTTTCTGGGCGAACGCCGTCCCCGCGAGTGTCCCGAGGGTGAGAACTCCCGCCCATCTGCCCAAACGTGTGGACCTCGACATCGCCTTCATGAGAACCTCCTTGGAGCGCGAAGCTCCGCCTGCCCACGAGCCCGCCGCCAGGCGCTCGCCAGCATCGAGACGCATCCGGGATGAGGAAGAAGTTGAGTCGCGAGGATCGAGCAAAGGGGCTCGAGCCGCCCGCCGGGCAGAACACTCCGGACCAGAGGTATTCGCCAGCGCGCCCCCGGCGGATCCCCGAAACAAGTGACATTTCGCTCTCGGCGGGCGAGGGGCGTGTCGGGGGATCTCCAGAGAATCACGCCTCGGGTTATTTCAGCTCGACATCCCAGTACGCGTGGTCGAGGAAGGCCTTCCACGAGCGGTACTTGTCATTGCCCAGGCGGAGGCTGATGACGGGGTTGCGCCGCGGACGCTCGGGCTTGCGGACTAGGGACATGTGGGCCTGATCGGGGGTGCGGCCGCCCTTGCGGGCGTTGCAGCGGATGCAGGCGCAGACGAGGTTGTCCCAGCTGTCGCCCCCGCCCTGAGCCCGGGGTTTGACGTGGTCGATCGAGAGCTCGCTGGTGGGGAAGGCCCGCCCGCAGTACTGGCACTGGTTGCGGTCTCGCGCGAAGAGATTGCGCCGGTTGAGCTTCACGGTCTGCTCGGGGAGGCGGTCGTAGCCCAGGAGGCGGATGATCCGCGGGACCGCGATCTCTGTGCGCACCGTCTTCACCCACTCGTAGCGCTCGGGCTCGTAGCGGCGCTGCAACTCCGCGAGCTCGGCCCAGGTCGCGAAGTCGTACGTGATGTACTGATCGCCCAGCCCGGCCGCGTCGGGCCCGTCGCTCCGCGCGGGCTCGACCTGGATCACCTCGGCGATGTCACGCATGAGCAGGCAGAACGCACGCCGCGCCGACACCACCCGGATCGCCACGTACGACCGGTTCAGCACGAGCACCTTGGACGAAAGGGCGGACTGGGCGCCCCCCACCGCGGAGAGCGCGGCGGCGAGCGAGGGCGCGGCGTCCTCGTCGGACAGATCAAAGTGATCCTTCACCCGAGCCGGCCCCGTGCTGTCGGTGCCCTTGCGATGCATGACTGACTCCCGCCCGGCTCCGCCGAGCGGTGGATTGTTCGGGCCACGGGCGCCCGGATCAACCGATGGCCGCGCCTGACGGCGTGAAGGTCGTTCGCCCGCGTCCACAGCGGTACATCGGCGAGGACGGGCCGAGGCTCAAGCCGGCGCGGGCGTCCGGGCCCGCGTGCGGCCAAAGTAGCCCCCGACCTCCATGGGGATATAGTTAGGAGTCCTTATGAATACACCTCACCCCACGCTGACCGCACAACTCGCCGCGGGGCTCGCCAAGGTCGGGCTGGTGCTGCGCCATCACGCCTGGGAACGCTCCGGCGGACGCGGGCTGAACCCCACGCAATCGCAGATCCTCGCGGCGTTGCGCGAGGGGCCCAGCGGTGTGGGCGAGATCGCCGATCGGCTGGGCGTCACGCGGGCGACCGTCAGCGACTCGGTCGCGGCCCTCGAACGCAAGGGGCTGGTCCGCAAGCGCGAGTCTTCAAAGGACGCGCGTCGCGTGGTGCTGACGCTGACCCCGCGCGGGAGGCGCGAGTCGAAGCTCATCGCCGTCGGGCCGGAGACGCTGCGCGACGCCGCCGCGTCGCTCACGCCCGAGGAGCAGGGCGTGTTCATCCGGGCCCTGGTCAAGCTGATCCGTTCGCTTCAGGACAAGGGCGAGATCTCGGTGTCGCGGATGTGCTCGTCGTGCCGGTACTTCACGCCGTTCGCGCACGAGGACCGCGAGAAGCCCCACCACTGCGGGTATGTCGGCGCGCCCTTCGGCGACCGCGAGCTGCGCCTGGACTGCGACGAGCACGACCCCGCACCGCACGCCACCAGCGAGAAGATCTGGGAAGTCTTTGTGCATGGGCGGCCCATCCGTTCCGGCGCGTTGCCGGCGTCGGAGGCCGTGGATCCTTCAACAGGAGTGGAACGATGAAAAAAGCCGTGTTCTATCACGCGGGTTGCCCGGTGTGTGTCGACGCCGAGCGTCAGGTCGCCGAGATGCTCGATCGGTCGCGGGTGAACGTCGAGATCGTGCACCTGGGCTCGGCCAAGGGTCGGCTGGGCGAGGCGGAGAAGGCCGGCGTGAAGTCCGTGCCCGCGTTGGTGATGGACGGGAAAGCGTACCACATCAACTTTGGCGCGGCGTTGGCGGACCTCAAGAAGTGATCGTGCGTCGGCGCGACCGACGGGCCGCGCCGGCGTCTTCGTTCTTCGGCAAGCTTAGTGACGGAAGTGCCTCGTGCCCGTGGTCAGGCAGGTGACGCCGCGCTGCCCGCAGAGATCGAGCGTCTCCTGATCGCGCTTGCTCCCGCCGGGGTGCACGATGCAGGCCACCCCCGCGTCGATCAGGATCTTGGGCCCGTCGCTGAAGGGGAAGAACGCGTCGGAAAACGCGACAGCTCCCCGCGCGAGCCCCCCTGCCTTCTCGACCGCGAGGCGGCAGGCCGTGACGCGGTCCATCTGGCCCGCGCCGCACCCGAAGAGCCGGATCGCGTGCGGACGCGTGGGCGACACGCCGCCCAGCGCGACGGCGTTGCTGAAAAGCGAGCGCCCGCAGGCCTCGAGGAATCTCGCCGTGCGGATATTCGCCGGCGTGGGGGCGGGCCCGGCGGCGTGGGCAAAGCCCGTGTCCGTGGTGATCGCCAGATCGCGGCCTTGAACGAGAAGCCCACCCGGGACGGACCGCGTTTCGTGCTCCGCGACCGACGGGGCCGGAGTGCCGCATTCCAAGAGTCGCACGCCGGCGCTCCGGGCCTTGAGGATCTCCGCGGCGGCGGGCGTGAACGAGGGCGCGACGACGACCTCCATGAACACGCCCTTCTCGGCCAAACGTGCCGCGGCGTGCTCGTCCAGCGTGGTATTGAGAGCCAGGATCCCGCCATACGCCGCGACCGGGTCGCACGCGATGGCCTCGTCCACGGCCTCAAGCGGCGACTCGGCCAGCGCACAGCCGCAGGGGTTGGTGTGCTTGACGACGACGGCGCCGGGGCGTGAGGCGTCAACGCGCCGGAGCGCCCAGGCCAGCTCCAGCGCCGCGGACGCGTCGAGGATGTTGTTGTAGCTGAGCTCCTTGCCGTGGAGCTGCCGGGCGAACACGACCGTGCCGTTGGGCGTGAGCGCGCCGCCGCGCCGGTAGAGCGCCGCGGTCTGGTGAGGATTTTCACCGTAGCGGAGGTCCTGCGCCTTCACGAAACGCTCGTTCCGGACGGCGGGGAGCTCGGTGTCGTCCTGGCATCCGAGCGGGCGCGCGAGATACTCTGCGATCGCCGCGTCGTAGCGGCAGGTGCGTGCAAAGGCCTCGGCGGCGAGCGCGGCGCGGAGCGACCGCGTGGTGGCGCCGCGATGGGCCTCAAGCTCGGCGAGCACACGCGAATACTGGGCGGGGTCGGTGAGCACCGCGACGGACTCGAAGTTCTTCGAGGCCGACCGGATCATCGCGGGCCCGCCGATGTCGATGTTCTCGATGGCCTCCTCCAAGGTGCAGCCCGGGCGGGCGGTGGCCTCTTCAAAGGGGTACAGGTTCACGCAGAGCAGGTCGATGGCGAGGATGTCGTGGTGGCGCATGGCCTGGACATGTTCCGGGTTCTCGCGGAGGGCGAGCAGCCCGCCGTGCACCTTGGGGTGCAGAGTCTTGACCCGTCCGTCCATCATCTCGGGGAAGCCCGTGACCTGTTCGATGGAGGTCACGCGGAGGCCGGCCTGTTCCAGCGCACGGGCGGTGCCGCCGGTGGAGATGATCTCGCATCCGTGCGCCGCGAGAGCCCGCGCAAGCTCGACAATACCCTGCTTGTCGCTGACGGAGAGGAGGGCGCGGCGGACCGCGACAAGATCGGCCATCGGTGTCCCCCACTGCGGACGGGCGGGTGCCGGGTTGAGAGGCAACGCTACTTGCGGGGCACGAACTTCCCGACGATCGGACCGGGCCCGATGGCGTAGAGCACGCCACCGTCGAAGCGGTCGGTCACGAGCTTCTCGACGCCGGCGAGCGTGGCCGAGGCGATGAGATCACCCCGCTCGGGCTCGACGATGCTGGCGGTGGTGCCGTCCCAGACGACCAATCGTCCGGGCGAGGCGCTGATGACCGTGCCGCGGACCGTCTTGCTCGACCACCTGACCAGCCCGGTCTCGGGCTCGAAGGCGGTGAGCCCCTTGCCGGGGATCTCGCAGTAGATCGCCTTCTCGGTCGCGGTGGGCTGGACCGCGAGCGGGCTGGGCGTCTGGACGCGCCAGACCGTCGAGCCGTTGGGCGCGAAGGCCCAGAGGGACTGATCGAGCGAGGCGACGTACATCCGCTGCCCGTCGGAGACGGGGTTGGTGGAGACGCCGCGGTACATCCGGGCCTTGCCGAGCACCGCCCCCGCTCCGCTCACGAAGAGGACCTCGCCGCTCTGGCTGACGACGCCGATGGCGTACCCGACGCGGACAGGATCGGCCTCGATGGCGCCGGGGGTGATCTGCCCCCAGGCGCGGTACTTCATGCCGACCATGTGCGCGAGGACCTCGCCGGTCGAGCAGCCGTAGACCGCGATGGGCCCGTCGGTGACGGGCGAGGTGTTGACCACGCGATCGAACTTCTCGCGGAGGGTGAGCGTTCCCGTCGCGGGGGAGACGCCGAAGAGCTCCGACTCACTCGAGACCAGGATGCGTCCGGAGTCGTTGGTGTCGCGGGTGATTCCGACGAAGCGGGTGAGGGGCGAGGCCAGCTCGCTGGACCAGCGGATCTTGCCGGTCGAAGGCTCGAGGTACGACAGCGTGCTCTCGTTGTCCTGGACGAGGACCATGTCGGGGTAGGCCGCCGCGTGGAGGATGCGCTGGGTGCGCTTGGTGGCGTAGAAGCCCGGGCTGCGCCAGTCGAGGCGGTAGCCGAGCTTGCTCCAGGCCTCGTGGTCCACGGGCGGGATGGGCGCCGGAGCGTTGGGGTCGTCCTTGGGCTTTTCGACGAGGTTGATCTCGGGCTTTTTCGCCGGCAGCCCGCACCCCGCGGCGAGCGCGACAGCGATCCAGGCAAGTCCGGCGACGCGACGACGAAGTAGGCTGCGCATCCTGAGTGCTCTCCGGCATGAAAGGAGCCTGGTCTGTCCGGCCCATCGGACTGGTCTTGACACGCGGGACTTCACAAGCTGGACACCACTATCAGGGCTCCGCGGTGCGGCGTCAAGGTCGCCCGGCGGGGACGCTCGACCAAGACGGGCGGGTCTCGGCCCCGACGACCCTACCGTTGGGCCGATGTTCACAGGGATCATAGAGAACCTCGGGCGGGTCGTCGCCAACCGACCGACCGCCGCGGGCCGCCGCATCGAGGTCGAGACCATGGGCTGGGGCTCCGTGCCCCAGGCGGGTGACTCGATCTCGGTCCGCGGCGTGTGCCTGACGGTCGTCGAGGCGGGGCGGGAGGGGCAGACCCTGCGCCTCGCGTTCGACACCGTGCCCGAGACTCTCGCGAAGACCACGCTGGGCGCACTCTCCCCGGGCGACACGGTGCATCTCGAGCACGCCGCGACGCTCGCGACACTCCTGGGCGGGCACCTCGTTCAGGGGCACGTCGATGGCGTGGGCCGGGTCGTCGGCGTGTCGAAAGCACCGGAGTACCGAATCACCATCGACCCCGGGGCCCCGCTCCTGCCGTATCTCGCGCCCAAGGGATCGGTGTGCGTGGACGGCGTGTCGCTGACAATCGCGTCCCTCGACCGCGCGGCGGGCACGTTCGACGTGGCGCTCATCCCGGTCACGCTGGACAAGACCGCGCTCGGGCGTCTGGGCGCGGGGTCGCGCGTGAACATCGAGTGCGACGTGATCGCCAAGACGATCGTCCACTACTTGCGCGAGTTTGTCTCGAATGGCGCGCCCGGTTGACGCCGGCGTCCCCCGGGCCACAGACCCGCCACGGAACGCCCACAAGCCGGGCGCGCCGCGGGGCCTGTTCGGACGCTTCCTATCCTGAGTCATGCAGTTCCTGAGCGCGAGCTCCGCGATCGTGGCGCTGGCGTTGAGCGTGCCGGCGCTGCTCGTGCTGTATCTGCTCAAGCTCCGCCGCCGTCCGCTCCGCGTGACCTCGACGATGCTCTGGGAGAGCGCGACCAAGGACCTTCAGGCCAACGAGCCCCTGCGCTGGCTGAAGCCCTCGCTCCTGTTCCTGCTGCACCTGGCCATCCTGGGGCTGCTCGCGGGCGCGCTGGGGCGCCCGGTGGCGCGCGGGGGCGGGGGCGATCTGCACCGCGTCGTCCTGCTGCTGGATCGCTCGGCGTCGATGGGCGCCACGGACATGGAGGACGGGTCCACGCGCCTCGACGCCGCCAAGAAGCGAGCCTCGGCCCTGCTCGACTCCTGGCGTGGCTCCGGGCGAGAAATGGCGCTGGTGACCTTCGCGAGCGACGCCGCGGCGATCACGCGATTCACCGCGAGCCCGGGGCTGATCCGCGACGCCCTGCGCGAGGTCCGCGTGACCGACCAGCCCGCGGATCTGGAGCGGGCGCTCGAGCTGGTGCGGGCGCTCGCGGGACGCACCGCTGAGGACTCGGGCGGCCCAACGCCCCTGTCGGTCGTGCTGCTCAGCGACGGCTCGTTCGAGACCCAGGACCCGCTCTCCCTCCCTGGGGTGCAGCTCCGCTTTGAGCCCGTGACGCCCCGGGAGAACGCCACCGACAACGTCGCGATCGTCCACGCGTCGGCCCGGCGCGACCCCAAAGACCCCGGCGTCGTCCGCGTCTTCGGACGCCTCGCCGGGACACTCCCCGAATCCGTGAGCGTGCCGGTTACGCTCTCGCTCGACGGCGTGGCGCTCCAGCGCCGCGTCGTCGAGGTCCCCGAGCGCGGGAAGAGCGTGGGCGTGGTCTTCGAGGCGCCCATCAGCGGCGGCGGGGTGGCCACGCTTTCCCTGGGGCGGGAGGACGATCTGCGCTGCGATGATCTCGCGGCGTTGGTGCTCGCGCCGCCCCGAAAGCCCAGTGTCCTCCTCGTGCGCGGCGACCGTCCCGGCGCGAAGGCCGAGGACGACGGCGACGCGACGCCCTGGGTGCTCCAGGACGTCCTCGAAGAGATGGGGCTCGCGTCCCTGCGTGTCGTGAGCACAAGCTCGGCGGAGAACCTGACCCTCGACTCCGGCGAGAAGCTCGATCTGCTCATCTTTGACGGCGTGGCGCCCTCGACTCCGCCCGCGATCCCCACCATCTGCTTCGGACAATCCCCATCGATCCCGGGATTGAAGGCGACCGAGAGCACCGGCCCGCCCGTGGGCGTGGTCCTGTGGGATCGCGCCCACCCGCTGCTCCGTGCCGTCACGCTCGACGGCGTGATCGCCACGCGAACCCTGAAGTTCTCGCTCGACCGAGCCCTCTTGTCCCAGGGCTGGAGCTTCGCCGAGCTGGTGCAGGGGCCCGACGCGCCGCTGATGCTCTTCGCCGAGTCCAAGGGCGTGGGGCACGTGCTGGTGGGGTTCTCGCCCGCGGATTCCAACTGGCCCCTGCAGTTCAGCTTCCCGGTTTTCCTGGCCAATGCCGTGGAAGCGCTCACGCTCCGCGCGGAAGGGGACCTCGGTCGCAGTGTGACCACGACGCAGGCGGCCCGCATCCGGGCCTCGGGCGGCCCCGGCGCGGTCGTGTTCAAGGGGCCGACCGGATCCGGCTCGGACCGCGAGATCGAGGGTGAGCCGCTCGACGGCTGGCTCTCGGTGGGCGTGCTGGAGCACGCGGGCGTGTACACGACCGACTCTCCCCGCGCCCAGGACAAGGTCGTCGCGGTCAACCTGTTCCACGAGCACGAGTCGGCCCTTGGTGTCGAGAAGTCGATCGATGTCGCGGGCGGCGCGTTCCGCACCCCGATCGGCGAGGGCACGCGAGAGCTGTGGATGCACTTCATCCTCGCCGCGGGGGCGTTGCTCGTTGTGGAGTGGATCCTGTTCGGGGTTCGGATGAGGGTGTGAGGACCACACGCAATCGAGAAGGCGACCGGCATCTTCCCACGCCCCGCGCCGGCACCGGGCCGCGACCAGACTTCTACCACGCCTTGGTGTTGAGCATCACGCGCCCCGGGTCGGTCTGCCAGGGGAGCATCGGGCGAGGCCAGGCCTGACGCCTGCCCAGAGGATCGGTGCGGGTCATGCCCAGGCGCAGTGTTCCGTCGGCCTCGATCGCCTCTCGCGGGATCTGGACGCGGAAACTCCAGCGATCGCGAGCGACCTGCACCCGCGGGGGCGGGGGCGTGGGCACGAGGTCGGCCCGGCGTGCCTCTTCCGAGATGGCGCCGGTCGCGTCGATCTTGAGAATGCTGCGCGGTGCGGGCGTGGGCCCGAGGTACACGCGCACCGCGTCGCGAACGCCGGGCTCCATCCCCTCCGGCACTCGGCACTCAACGTAGAGCTCAAAGTCGTTCCCGCGGGGGGCGGTCCGGGCGTCGAGGAGCGCCGCCGTGGCCCAGGTTTCCCGCGGCGCGGGGGGGCGGGCGTTCTCGAGAAAATCCGCCATCGCGAAGTCGGGCAGGAACGCGCCGATCACCACGCCCGGGGGCTCGACGGGGATCGTCCCGGTCGCCACGGGAAGCTCCCGGCTCCACGCGCCGACGTGGATACGCACCACGCCTCCCTCCCCCGGCGCGACGGCCCGGACCATCCGCGAGGACCAGGGCGCCAGCGGGATGGGCTGCGCCGGGGCCGACTCTTCGGTCGACGCCCACGCGAGCGTGGCGCGCTCGGTGAGGTTGGCCACGCCCACCGACACCAGCGGGCGGGCGAGCGCCGCCTCCGCGACGCCCGCGTCGTCGATGATCCACGCCACCGCCGCGGGCTGGTCCTCGATCCACGCCTCGGCCCGCGAGGCCCGGCGCGGGGCGTCGAGCCCGGGGTCCAGGAGATCCGCGAGCAATCGGTCCATCGAGACATGATCCGTGGGCCACGCGGGCGCGACCACGCCCTCGGCGAACTCGACGACATCTGTGAGACGCTGGCGCAGGCGCCCGGCCAGCTCCGGGTTCTCCAGGGCAAGTCGCTCCAAGGCCGCGGCCCACCGGGCCTCGTTCTGCGATGCCCACGCCTCGACGACCGGATCCTCGAAGCGCTTGATGGCAGGCGAGTCGAGGAGCGCCGGTCGCAATCCGTCGGTCAGAAGCCGGTGCCGCCAGCGTCCCAGGGGCGTGGTGGACTCGGGCCACTCCAGAGCCGAAAACGAGGGCGAGACCGCGGCGGCCCGGGTCAGCGTGGGCTCCCAGAACCCTTCGGGAGAATCGGCGGACGCGGGCGTGATCCAGTTGATCGGCACACGCCGCCCGCACAACAGCAGCTCCGTGCCCGCCGCCTCGGACGGCATATCGATCACCAGCACCCGGGTCGTGCCGCGCTGGTCGGCGAGCGTGCCGTCGCGCTCGCGGGTGATCGGGCTCGAGGTCCAGACCCCCGGCGTGGGCAGCCAGGAGTGACGCCGCGTGCCCTCCCCCGCGGGTTCGAGCACAGCCTCGACGACGAGGCGAGCGGCCCGGACCTGGACCGTGCCGCCGCTGTCCAACCGCGCGGAGACTCGCCCCGAGTCGTCGGCGCCGAGCATTGCGGGCCAGTCCCCGGCGAGGGGCAGAACGTGCGTCGAGCCGGGCAGAGCGTCGAGCCGCAGCGGGCGCTGCGTGACCGTGTCGACCTGCGTCGGGCGCGGCGGGGCGCAGCCCACGGTCGCCCACGCGAGCACGCCCAGCAGCGATCCGAAGATGAAGAGGTATCGTGGCACGAGGTATAGCCCGGGCGCGCTCACTCGGCGTCGAGCGGGAGCGTCGCGCCGATGTTCTCGATCACCGCATCGGGCGTCACGCCCTCGGCGTGAGCCTCGAAGTTCATGATCAGCCGATGGCGCAGCGCGGGCAGCGCGATCCGCCGGATGTCGTCCAGCGCCGCGGCCGGACGGCCTTCGAGCAGCGCCCGGCACTTGGCGCCGAGCACCAGCGCCTGGGCCGCCCGCGGTGACGCGCCCAGCCGCACGTACTTCGCGACCATGGGCGGCACGCCGGGCTCCCGCGGATGCGTCGCCAGCACCAGACGCACCGCGTAGTCCTGCACGCTGGGCGCGATCGCGACCTGGCGGACGAGCCTCTGGTGGGCGAGAATCCGGGCGGCGTCGAGCACGGGGTTCACTTCGGCGCTCGACGACGACGTCGTGCGGTTCAGGATCTCGGAGAGCTCGCCCCGGTTGGGCGTCCCCACGTTCAGCTTGAACAGGAAACGATCGAGCTGAGCCTCGGGAAGCGGGTACGTCCCCTCCTGCTCCACCGGGTTCTGTGTCGCCATCACCAGGAAGGGCTCGGGCAATCGATGCGTCTCACGCCCAACCGTCACACTCCGCTCCTGCATCGCCTCGAGCAGAGCGCTCTGGGTCTTAGGCGTGGCCCGGTTGATCTCGTCCGCCAGCAGGATCTGGCAGAAGACCGGCCCGGGCTGGAAGCGGAACTCGCGTGTGCGCGAGCCGCCCGATTCGGTCTCGACCACGATCTGCGTCCCGGTGATGTCCGCGGGCATGAGATCGGGCGTGAACTGCACACGGCTGAACGACAGCGAGAGCGCCCGAGCGAGCGTGCGGACAAGAAGGGTCTTGCCGATCCCCGGCACGCCCTCGAGGAGCGCGTGCCCGCCCACAAACAGGCAGGTGAGCACGCCCTCCACGATCGCGGCCTGCCCGACGATGGCCCTGGCGATCTCGCGCTGCACGGCGAGGAAGTCCTCGCGGAACGCGCGGGCCGCCTCGCGGGCGCCGTCGGGAGTTGAGGGGTCGGGGAGGCTCATGCGGGCGGATGGTAGAGCGATCCGGGGCGCGACGCCGCGGGCGCTCAAGCTCCGGCGCTAATGCGGTGGGGTGTACGACAGCGGGCCGCCCGGGCCCAGGTCCAGGCCCAGCGCGTACCACGCCAGGAGCAGCGTGGTCCACGCGATGAAGTACACCACCGAGTACGGGACCATCAGCGCGATCTGCGTCCCCAGCCCCGCCCCGGGCTTGTACTTCTGCAGCACCGCGAGCACGATCAGCGCGTAGCTGTTCAGCGGCGTGATCACGTTCACCACGCTGTCCCCGATCCGGTACCCCGCCATCATCAGCTCCGGGCTGATCCCCACGAACATGAACATCGGCACGAAGATCGGCGCCATCACCGCGAACTTGCTCGTGAGCCCGCTCATCGCAAAGTCGCCCAGCACCACCAGCGCCACGAACGCGACGAGCAGCACGGGCGTGGGGAGCTTCGCCGAGACGAGCACCTGCCCGCCCGCGTACGCGAGCATCTGATCGAGACGGGTGTACTTGAAGTACTCGACGAACTGGCCCAGGAAGAACATGATGACGAGCACGGGGACGACGCTGCGCGCCCCGTGCGTGAGCCCGTCGATGAAATCCTTCTGCGTCCGCAGCCGCCCCGTCGACACGCCGTACACCACCCCGGGGATCAGGAACACCAGGAACATCATCGGGACGATGATGTGCGACCACTTGGGGCCCGGGCGCTCGAGTGCGCGCAGCGACGCGGCGCCCACACCCTTGGGCGCCTCGGCGGGCCCCGAGAACAGCACGCTCCCGTCCGCGAGCGTCTGCTGCCCCGTCCCGTGCAGCGGCCAGCCCGGGAGGAACATCATCGCCAGGAACACCCCCGTGACCCCGAGCATCGCGATCCCGGCAAGGACCAGCCCGCGCTTCTCCAGGGCTTCGAGGGCCATCGCCGCGATCGCGGAGGTGTCCCCGCCCGCGGCACCGCCTTCGCGCATCAGGCGCGGCTCGATGATGCGGTCGGTCACGAACCACCCCGAGAGCATGAGCACGATCACCGACGCGCCCTTGAAGTACCAGTTGGCCGTCGCGACGACACCGCGCGCTGGATCGATGATGTGGGCGGCCTGCGAGGCCTGACCGGCCATGAACGTGTCGCTGGCGTTGAGGCTGAACCCCGCGCAGAACCCGCCCGCCACCCCGGAGAACGCCGCCGCCAGGCCCGCGACGGGCGATCGCCCCACCGCCGCGTACAGCGCCGCCGCCAGCGGCGGGAGGATGATGTACCCCGCGTCGCTCGCGATCGAGGAGTTGGCGCCCACCATCACGATGATCGGCGTGAGAAGCGGTCGCGGGGAGATCGACGCGAGCCACCGCATCGCCGCCCCGAACAGCCCGAACTTCTCCGCGAGCCCAATCCCCAGGATGCTCACGAAGATCAGCCCCAACGCCGGGAGGTGCGTGAAGTTCCGCAGCATCGACGAGAGCATCCAGTAGACGCCCTGGCCGTTCAGGAGCGAACGCGGCGTGATCGGCTCGCCCTTGGGCTCCAGGACGACCTCGGGGCGACCATCGGGCCCGAGCCTGGGCACGCGGACCGGCGCGCCGTCCGCGTCGAGCACGCCCCGCCCCGCCGCGTCCAGCTTCTCCACGAGCGTCACGCTCGGCTGCACCGGCTGAACCTTCCACCCCAGCGCCTCGCCCACGCCGGCGATGATGATCACGAGCCCCGCGAAGAGCGCGAACAGAATCGCCGGCTCGGGGATCTTGTTCCCGACCCACTCGATCGCGTCTAGAACACGCGCGGACGCGCCGCGAGCCGTGGGGTCGTGCTTCATCGGCGCTTCCTCCGACCGCGCGGGGAACGATCGCCCCCCACGCGGTCGGCCAGTGTACACGATCTCACCCGCTCGCAGCATGGGCGATGACACAGGACCACGGCTCGATCCTACCCGCCCCAGCCTCTAGAACAACCCGGGAAGCTTCAGCGCCTTGCGCACCTCGGCGAGCTGGCCCAGGTGCCACCCGTCGTGCCAGGCGCACTTGTACGCGCTGTCGATCTTGCTCGACGCAAAGCCCATCGAGTCGCTCGCGCACGCCGACCACAGCTCGCTCTCCGGGAGTTTCTCCACCAACCCAAGGAAGAGCTTCCACGCGTTCTCGTAGTGCCTGCGGACCTCGGCAAAGGGCGGGAACTTGCTCGCGTCGGGCACCGGCTTGCTGCCCGAGCCGAACAGCCCGTTGAACGAGTCGGGCAGATTCGCGTTCGCCTTCGCGTCGATCATCGTCGCCAGCCAGGCGTACGTGGTCGAGAGATGCCCCAGTGTCCACAGCAGGTGATTGCCCGTCGGGCTGGCCTGGAAGCAGACCTTGTCGCTCGGTATGCCCGCCGCGGCCTTCTCCACCATCCCGTGCGCAAAGTTCATGAGCTCGATCGCGTGCTTCTTGCTTGACATGGCTTGCTCCTTATTGCGGGATTCCGCTCCCACACTCCGCCCCCGCGGCGAGCGTAGCCCCACCCGACGCCGCCGAGCGTGCCCCCCACGCCCGCAAGAACCTGATACCCGCCCTCCTCTACACTCCCTCATGCCCGACTCCATCTTCACGCGAATCATCCGCGGCGAGATCCCCTCGCACACCGTTTACAACGACGAGCGTGTCTTCGCTTTCCTCGACATTTCGCCCCTTTCGCGCGGGCACACCCTCGTGATCCCCAAGGAGCCCGCCGCGATGCTCGCGGAGCTCTCGGACGAATCCGCCGCCGCCCTCGGACGCGTGCTCCCGCGCCTCTGCCGCGCGGTGATGGCCGCCACCGGCGCTATCGCGTACAACGTGCTCCAGAACAACGGCCCGTTGGCCCACCAGGCTGTCTTCCACGTCCACTTCCACATCATCCCCAAGTACGAGGACGGGGCCGGGCTGGGGATCTCATGGGGCGCCGGCAAGCTCGACCACGCCTCGGGGAAGACACTCGCCGCGGCGATCTCCGGGCATCTCGCGGCCCCGCCGGGCCTCAAGTAGATTCGTCGTGGAGCAGCGATGTCGTGAGCGCGGGCAGGCGCACCACCCCGCGCGTGTCGTCCGCGAGCGTGATGGCGTGGGTCGGGTCCAGGTCGACGACGACGCCTTCGTGGCGCACGCCGTTCCAGACAAACCGCTGCCTCGTCCCGGTGAGCGTGTCGCCCTGGCGCCATTCCTTGACGAACGCCTCCGCGCCGTTGCCTTCGCACGCCGAGTGGATCGCGTTGAACTCGCGGACGAGCGTCGCCACGACCTCGCCCCGCGTCGCCGCGCTCCCGAGCTGCGCCAAGGACACCGCGCGCCCTTCGAGCGCTACGGGCCAGGCCGCCTGCCCCACGTTGACCCCGATCCCCACCAGGGCCCGCCCGTGCGCGACCTCGATCAAGACCCCGGCGATCTTCCGCCCCGCCCCACGCTCGACCACGTCGTTGGGCCACCTCACCCCGAGGCGGACACCCGCGGGAACGTGCGCTTGCACGCTCCGCCACGCGGCGAGCCCTGCGAGGAGCGAGAGCGTGCCGGAATCGAACCGGCGCGCGTCGAGCACGAGCGTGGCCGCGACACCCTGTTCGCCCGTGTCGGCCCACCGCCGCCCCAGCCGACCGCGCCCGCCGGTCTGACGCCCCGCCACCACCACCAGCCCCGGACCGCTCGGGTCCGTCCGCGCGATGTCCTGGGTCGAGACGCACTCGGGCACGAAGATCGCTCGCGACACCGCCCCACCGGGCGACACCGAGAGGCGCACCGCCTCGCGCAGCTCGCCGAGGTCCCCCGCGCTCATGGACGCGTGCCCAGCTCGAACCCTGTGGCCTCGACAACATCGAGCGCCACGTCGAGCGACACCGCCGAGTGAGTCAGGCTCCCGGTGCTGATCCGATCCACGCCCGTCGCCGCGACGTCCGCCAGGGAGTCCTTAGTGATGCCCCCGCTCGCCTCGAGCTGGAGCGACGGGGCCTCCGCGTCGCGGAGCCTCGCCGCCTCCCGGAGCAGCGCGGGGCCCATGTTGTCCAGGAGCACGATGTCGACGACGCCCGGGGGCAGCCCGAGCAGCGCCCGGAACTGATCGAGCGTGTCCACCTCGACCTCGACGAACGAGACCGCGCCCGGCGCGAGTCTCCTCGCCTCCGCGGCGGCCTTGGCGACGAACGCCGCGAGCTCGCGCACGCCGACCCCCGCGAGATGGTTGTCCTTGATGAGCACCGCGTCGTGCAGGCCCAGGCGATGGCAGAGCCCCCCGCCGCAGCGCACGGCGTACTTCTCCAGCACGCGGAGCCCGGGCGTGGTCTTGCGCGTGTCGTACAGCCTGGCCCGCGAGCCCTTGGGGAGGAGCGCGACAAACTCCGCCGTGCGGCTCGCCACGCCGCACAACCTCCCGACAAGATTGAGCATCGTCCGCTCGAGTTCGAGCGTCTCGTCGAGCGCCCCGCGGAACACGGCCAGGACCGACCCGCCGCCCACGCGCTCGCCGTCGCGGGCACGCAGCTCCACGGCGCACCCCGGCGCAAAGATCGACAGCAGCTCCGGGACGCACGCTAGCCCCGAGATCACACCAGGCGCGCGCGCGACGAGATGCGCCACCGCCCGCCGTCCGGGCGCGATGCACGCCGCGGTCGTGACATCGCCCACGCCGCCGCGGAGCCGCCCGTTGGGCGCCCTGGTCGGCAAGAGGCCCAGATCCTCATCACGGGCCAGTTCCAGCAGACGGCGGATCATCCCGGTCCGCTCGAATTGCGCGTAGAGCTCGGGCAGCGGGAGCGCGTTCAAATCCGACGCCATGAGCGATGGTACCCCGCCGTCAGGCGCCGACCGCCCCGGGATAGTGGCGGACCGTGGCCCGCCCGTGCGCCCAGTCCACCGCCACTACGTCGATGCGGATCGGGCGGTCGGTCCAGGCGTTGGACCGCTGGAGCGACCGCGCGATCGCGACAAGCTTGCGGCGTTTCGCGTGGTTCACCGCGACCTCGGGCGCGATCTGCTTGGCCCCACCCTCTCCCCCGCCCTCGCGCGACTTCACCTCGACCACGACCACCGTGCGCCGGTCCGGCGCCTCGCACACGAGATCCGCCTCGCCCCGGCGCAGCCGCGCGTTCCGCGCGAGCAGCGTGTACCCGAGTTTTTGCAGGTGCTCGGCGGCGAGCGACTCGCTCCGACGCCCGAGCTCGTTCCCGATCGGCGCTCGTGACTCTCCGTGCCACAGCCAGCACCACACTCGACCCCACAACCCGGCGCGAGGCTCGCCCGTCACGGCGTTCTTGCCCCGGTCTTCTCCCCTACCCCGAGCTTCTCCCCGGCCCCGAGCTTCTCGTTCGAGGCCGACCGGGGCGGGAGGTACCACGCCTCGGCGATCTCGAGCAGCTTCTGCCCCATCGTGTCGATCTCAGTGAACTTCGACCGCGCCATGAGCTCGCTCACGGTGCGCTCGACGATCTGCTTGCGCTGCATCTCGCTGAGGCGATTCTGAATGTCCAGCTGGGCCTCGTACAGCGGGACCTTGCGCGACTTCACGCCGTCGAAGAACAGCCACTCCAGCGAACCGTCCACGTCGATGGGCCCGGTCCACTCGCCCGGCGCGAGCTTGTGCGCGGCCTCTTCGAGAGCCTTGGTGTTGAAGAACGTCGTTTTCGCGGGGTCGTCCTTGAGCCGCCGCTCGATAAGCCCGCCCTGCTCGGGTTCGTACCGGTTCACCTCGCTCGCAGCGATCTGCAGGAACGGGACCTTCGCCGCGAGCTGCGACGTGACCAGCTCCGCGTCCTCCGCCCTGGACTTGGGCACGCTCACGCGCCGGAACTGGGCCGTGGGCGGCGGGTTGAACTCTTCCGCGTGCGCCTCGTAGTACTGCTCGATGTCCCGACGGCTCACGTGCACCTTCGCGAACACGTTCTGCGTCAGCCACGCCCGCACCGCCTCGCGCTCCTCCGTGCTCTGACGCCACGCCTCCAGCGAGCCCTTGCCCTCGGCCTCGGCGCTCTTCTGCGACGCCGCGAGGCTCCCGCGGTTCAGGCTTACGAAGTTGCGCTGGCGGGTCTCCAGCCATGCGAAAAATCCTTGCTTCTGCTCGGGCTGGAGCTGCGCCAGAAACTCGGCCCGGAAGAGCTCGTCCTGGAGCATGCCGTTGAGACGCTGCCCGATGGGCACCGCGGCGAGCTTGCGCCATCGATCCCGCGTCATCTCGGGCTCGCGGGCAATCGCCCGGAGCCGCGCCTCCACCTCCGGCAGGAACGTCGATGCGCGGATCGGCTTCCCGTTGATCTCCCCGATCGTCGAGTCCACGAGCACCTCGGCGCTCACGGGCCTGGGCTCCTGGGCCGAAGACTTTGGGCCCCCGCTCACCACCGCCACGTCGAGGATTCCCTCGTTCGCGGTGGACTCTCCGACGCGCGCGGGCGTGCCCGACGTCGCCTTCGCCGGGCGAACGGTGGTCGTCCCGGCCCCTCCGCCTTCGTCCGACATCGTGCGGATGTCCAGGGGCGGGGACTCGCCCGAGCCCGGACGCGAGAGTCCATCGCCCCCGCACCCCGCGCCCAGCACGCCCATCACCAACGCCAATGTCACGCTCGACCGACGCGCTCGCCCCACGCGATCCCCCGTGATCCCGGGGCGTCGATGCCCCGTGTTTGCTGGCGTCCTCGGGCCACCCCCCGAAAGACCTACACTGGAACGAGCACGCCTCCCCGACGACCTTCTGGAGCCCTCATGCCCGACGAAGAACCCAAACTCATTATTGACACCGACTGGAAGTCGCAGGCGCAGGCCGAAAAAGAACGACTTGCGGCCAAGGCGGCCCCCGTGAAGCCCGCCCCGGGCGCTCCCGCGGCGCCGGGCGCCGCGCCCGCCGCGAGCGGCCAGTCCCAAGACGAACCCGTCCGCTTCGAGGAGATCGTCCGCATGTTCGCGATGCAGGCGCTCTCGTACCTGGGCGAGGTCCCCGACCCCCGCTCGGGCCAGCGCGTCTTCGCCCCCGAGTACGCCCGCCTCTACATCGACATGCTCGGGGTGCTCGAGGAGAAGACCAAGGGCAACCTCTCGCCCGAGGAAGACGCGATGCTCAAGGGCGTCGTGGGCGACCTGCGCCTTACCTACGTCGAGATGAACCAGGCCGTCGCCAAGGCCGTCGCCGAGGGAAAGATCAAGCCCCAGCAGGCGGGCGGAGTCATCAAGCCCGCCGCCGGCGGCGTCATTCCGGGCGGGGTGATCCCCGGCGGAACGATCCCCGGCGCCCCCGGATCGCCCCGCTGAGGCGCGGGCGGCCCGGAGCGATTTCCAAAGCCCAGGGCCCCGCGGGGTCGATGGTCGCAGCACTGGAGGACGCGTGAATCAGGGCAACTCCCAGACCGGCTCCATCTTCGAACAACACCACGGGCTGCTCCGCCGACTCCACTCCCTCACGGGCATCGTGCCCATCGGCGTGTTTCTCATCGCGCACCTCGTCACCAACTCGTCGATTGTCTGGGGCGGGGGCGCCCTGCGCGAGGCCATTCCGGGCCTTCAGGATCCGGCCTTCCAGGACCCGACCTTCCAGGATCGGGGCGTCGCCTACTTCCAGAAAGAAGTCAGCTGGATCAACACGCAGGTCCCCCACCTCCTCCTCATCGAGATCACCCTCTGGGCCTCCATCGCGTTCCACTCGGTGCTGGGCGTGATGTACGCACGCAGCGGGCGGAGCAACGTGCGGAGCTACGACTACGCCGGGAACTGGCGCTACACCCTCCAACGCGTCAGCGGGTACCTCGGCATCCTTTTCATTTTCTACCACGTCGCGACGCTGCGCTGGGGCTGGACCTGGCTCGTCCCGGGGGGCACGGCGTGGTCGCACGAGTTCGCCGCCAGCACCCTCGCCGCCGCGCTCCACGGCGGGAGCGACGGGATCAAGCCCCTGGGCTACGCCGTCGCAATGCTCTATTTCGTCGGCGTCTCCATGCTCGTCTTTCACTTCGCCAACGGGCTGTGGACCGCGGCGATCACCTGGGGGCTCACCATCTCCGCCCACGCCCAGAAACGCTGGGGCTACGCGTGCACGGCGTTGGGCATCGGGCTCATGGCGCTCGCGTGGATGTCCCTGCTCGGGGCCTACACGCTCGACGCCGACAAGGCTCGGAGCGTGGAACGCTCTCTCTCGGGGCACGTGGCCGAACGGAAGTAATCCAACGTCGTTCTTGAGGGCCTCGGCACAACGCCCGGCCCCAAGAAATGCAGAGGGCGAGAAGACCGACCATGGCTCAACTTCGCGTCATCGTGGTGGGTGGAGGGCTGGCGGGGCTCGCCGCGAGCGTCCGCATCGCCGAGGCCGGGCTGCCCGTCGACCTCTTCAGCGTCGTCCCCGTGAAGCGCTCGCACAGCGTCTGCGCGCAGGGCGGGATCAACGCCTGCAACGAGGTCGCACGCCAGCAGGGCTACAGCGAGTACGAGCACTTCGACG
>CAZTJZ010000033.1:0-26728 GCA_964614075.1 uncultured Phycisphaeraceae bacterium | reverse complement strand
TCGATCCGCGTGGCGGGCGATGACATGGACGAGTCGGTCATCAACCACATGAAGCGCACGTACAACATGATGATCGGCGAGCAGACCGCGGAGCGGATCAAGATCGAGATCGGCTCGGCCTCGCCCACGGGCCAGGAGAGCACGATGGAGGTGCGCGGGCGGGACATGATCTCGGGGCTCCCGCGCAAGACGACGATCACGAGCGAGGAGATCCGCGAGGCGCTCCAGGAGCCGGCGCAGGCGATCGTGGAGGCGGTCACGCGGACGCTCGAGCGGGCCGAGCCCGAGCTGGCGGCGGACCTTGTCGAGAACGGGATCACCATGGCGGGCGGGGGGTCGCTCCTGCGGGGGCTGCCGGACATCGTGCAGAAGGCGACGGGGCTGCCCACCAAGCTCGCGGACGATCCGCTCACGTGCGTCGCGCGCGGGACGTGCATCTATCTCGACCATCTCGAAGAGTGGAAGGACACGCTCGAGAACGACTTCGAGAACTAGCCCCCCGCGCTCGCGGGGCGTGGCGACCCACCGCGCCTGACCCACCGCTTCCCCAGATCCCGGCCCGAAGAAGCTGGCCTCACGAACCCGGCCCCGCAACCATGGCCCGACTCTCCAAACAGTCCCAGCCCGGCGGGCGGCTCCTCCTCGGGGCGGTGGTCGTGCTGCTCCTGGTGGCGCTGCTCCCGATGCGCGTGAGCTCGTGGGTGAGCTGGTTCGAGAACCCGGCGCAGTTTCTCGTGAGCCCCGTGGCCGGGCCCGTGCGCCACGTCGCGGGGTGGCTGAGGCCATCGAGCGTGACCGACGCGGGGCGCGCGTCCATGGCCCTGCCCAGCGCCGAGGCGGAGAAGTGGCGGGCGCGGGCGCTCGCGCTCGAGGACGAGCTGCGCCGCGCCAACGACCTGCTCCGCTCCATGAAGGTCATCATCCCCAGCGACCCGGGGCTCACCGTGCGCCACATCGTCGCGACCGTGACGGGCACCGCGGGCGACGGGCACCTCCTGCGGGTGAAGGCGGGCGACCTGGACGGCGTCACCGACAACGCCGTCGCCATCACCTCCGAGCTCCAGATCATCGGGCGCGTCACCTCGATCCAGACCAAGACGTGCACCGTGCGGCCCATCACGTCCAAGACGCCCGGCGACGCGGGACGCGTGCAGGGCGCGATCATGGTTGATGAGTCCGGGGAGCGGCTGCTGTGCGTGCTCGCGCCGGTGGGCAACGGGCTCCTGCGCGGCGACGTCGAAGAGCCCCGCTCGGGGAAGAACATCGAGCCGGTCGAGGGGCAGCTGGTCCGCGTGTCGGACCCCACGTGGCCCAAGAACGCGAACATGCTGGTGCTGGGGACGGTGGAATCGGTGGAGCCCAGCGCGATCTCGCCGCGGCGGAAGACGGTGACGGTGCGCCCGACGATCCTGAGATTGGAGATGGTGAGCGAGGTGATCCTGCGTGTGCCGCCCGCGCCGGATTCCAGCGGGAAGAGCCCGGGGGGCGGGCCTTGAGGATCCTCACGTTCATCGTGGCGGCGTGGCTGCTCCTGGGGCTGGACCAGGGGTTCACCGGCGCGCTCGAGCTGGGCCAGACGGGCGTGAGGCCGATCCTGGTGTTCTCGCTGGTGGTGCTCGTGAGCCTGTGGGCGCCGCCGATGACCGCGTTGAGCGCGGCGCTGGTCCTGGGGCTGTTCAAGGATCTCCTGAGCCCGATCTCGACGATGGACGGCCGGTCGACGGCGATCGCCGCCGGGCCTTATGCGCTTGGGTTCTTGCTCGCCGCGCAGTTCATTCTCGCGATGCGCGGGCTGATGAACAAGCGCAACCCGCTGACGTTCGCGGGGCTGGCGATGGCGGGGTGCCTGATTGCGCAGGCGGTGGTGGTGGCGATCCTGTCCACGCGGAGCATCTACGACCCGCTGCTGGCGTGGAAGAGCTCGGAGGAACTGGTGACGCGGGTCTGGGTTTCGGTGTACACGGGTGTGGCGGGGCTGGCGCTGGCGATGGCGCTGATCCCCCTGGCGCCGGCGTTCGGATTCCAGACCGGCACGCACCGGCGCTTTGCGCGCGGGCGTTCGTAACGCGCGCGGTGGGCGTCGGGCGTATGGGTTCCGTACTCGTGCCGAACTGACGCGGGCCCCTCGGGAAGGTACATTCCGCACCATGCTTGTCGCCGAAAGCCGCCCCCGCAACCTGAGCTGGCTCCACGCCGGGCCGCTGCTGTTCGGCGACTGGGGCACGAGCCGGCTGTACGTGCTGGGGCTGGCGTTCTACTACACGGCGCACGCGTCGGTGTACTACCTCGCGGTGATGTCGCTCATCATGGCGGCGGTGGCGTGGGGGTACTCGATTGTCTGCCGCTGCTTCCCGGACGGGGGCGGGGTGTACTCGGCGGCGCGGCGGATCAGCCCGCTCTTGAGCGTGATCGCGGCGACGCTGCTCATCTGCGATTTCATCGTGACCGCGGCTCTCTCCGCGGTCGAGGGGTTCCACTATCTGGGGGCCGCGTCGCAGCCGGTGGTGGTGGGCGCCTCGATCGGGACGATCGGGGCGCTGGGGCTCGTGAACTGGTTCGGCGCCAAGGCCGCGGGGCGGTTCGGGCTGGCGATCGCCGTCGCCGCGATCCTCGCCTCGATGGCGATCGGGCTGATGTGCCTCCCGCTGCTGCCCAAGGGCCTGGCGACCGCGTCCGCGCACGTCCCCGGGCTGGACTCGACGTGGAAGATGTGGGAGAGCCTGGTGCGGATCGTGCTGGCGCTCTCGGGCGTCGAGGCGGTGGCGAGCATGACCGGGCTGATGAAAGAGCCCGTGGCCCGGACGGCGAAGCGCACGATCTGGCCCGTGCTGATCGAGGTGGTGCTGCTGAACCTCGTGTTCGGGATCGCGCTCAACGCCCTCCCGGGGCGCGTCGAGACCAAGACGCCCGACTACATCACCTACGAGACGACGATGGGCCTGGCGAGCGACCTGCCCGCGCCGGCGGACGCCTCGCCCGCGCTGCGGAACGAGCTGGAGGGCGTGAAGGAGTATCGCCAGACGGCGGTGAAGCAGCTCGCCGCGCACGCCGCCACACGGCTCTTCGGGGAGAGCGCGGGGGACGTGATGGCGGTCGCGTCGGGGATCGTGTTCGGGCTGCTGTTGCTGTCGGCGGTGAACACGGCGATCCTGGCGATGGTGTCGGTGTTCTACGCGCTGGCGCAGGACAAGGAGCTCCCGCGGGCGCTCACGCGCCTCAACTACTCGGGCGTGCCGTGGGTCGGCCTGATCCTCGCGTGCGCCCTCCCCGCGGGGGTGCTGCTGTTCGTGCATGACGACAAGGCGCTGGGTGAGCTGTACGCGATCGGCGTGGTCGGGGCGATCGCGATCAACATGCTGTGCTGCGCCGTGAACAAGCAGCTGCCCATCAAGCCGTGGGAGCGCGGCGGGCTCTACGCCATCGGCGGGATCATGAGCGTCGTCGAGCTCACGATCATCTACGCCAAGCCGATGGCGACGGCGTTCGCGGGCGTGATGATCGCGATCGTGCTGGTGTTCCGCGCGGTGGCGCACTCCATCGCGCGGTCGCGCAAGGCGCCGGTCCCCACGCCCCTCGACGGCTGGCTCGCGGAGGTGCGCGAGCGGCCCGTGAAGCTGGACACGACGCGCCCGCGCGTGATGCTGGCCGCCCGCGGGCAGGAGCAGGCCGAGTACGCGGTGGACCTGGCCCGGAGGCGCGGGGCCGTGCTCTTTGCCATCTACGTGCGGACGATCCGGCTGATGGATGTGACGCCGGGGCAGCTCCCCAAGATCGACGACGATCCGACGGCTCAGCGCGCGTTGGGAACGGTGGCGGTGCTCGCCAAGCAGGCGGGCGTGGCGTTCCAGCCGATCTACGTCGTCTCGCCCGATGTCTCGGCGGAGATCCTCGACCACACCGCGACGTTCGCGTGCGACACGCTCATCATGGGCAAGTCGCAGCGTTCGCTCTTTGCACGCAAGGTCGCGGGCGACGTGGTGGCGCAGGTCGCGGAGAACCTGCCCGACGAAGTTTCGTTGATCACGCGCTCCGCGAAGCTGCTCCCCCACGAGCGGACGCCCGCGAGCGGCGTGGAGTCGAAGGAGTAGCGGCCTACTCCGCGGCGCGGAGTGCGTTGTGGAACATCGCCATCCCCGGCGTGGGACGTGACCGCTGCGACTCGTCGAGTCGCGTCCAGGTCGGGTGGCGCGTCCAGTCGAGGAAGCGGTCGGGGTGGGGCATGAGGCCGAAGATCCGCCCGGTGGCGTCGCACACGCCCGCGATGGCGCCCGTCGAGCCGTTGTAGTTGTCCTGGTAGCGCAGGGCGATCTGCCCGCGCGATTCGAGGGTGGCGAGGACTTCGGGGGAGCGCGGCGTGAGCCGGCCCTCGCCGTGCCCCACGGGGAGCTGGCTCGCGACCGGGTCCAGGTCCGCGAGCCCGCGCGTCCAGACGCAGACCGAGGCCCGCTCGTAGCGCACGGGGACCCATCGGCAGACGTACCGACCGCCGGCGTTCTCGCGCAGGGCGAGGGTCGCCTCCGGACGCTGCGCCTCCGCGCCCGGGAGGAGGCCGACCTGCACGAGCACCTGGAAGCCGTTGCAGATCCCGATCATGGGGACGCCCCGGGCGGCGGCGGCGCGAAGGGGCTCCCAGAGCTGCTCCCGGAGCTTCATGGCGAAGATGCGTCCGGAGGCCACGTCGTCGCCGTACGAAAACCCGCCCGGGAAGGCGATGACCCGGGCGTCGGCGAGCGGGCGCGGGTCGTGGATGAGGGCGTCGACGTGCAGGAGGTGGACGTCGGCGCCGGCGGCGGCGAGCCCGCGGCAGACCTCCTCGTCGCAGTTGGTTCCGGCCGCCCTGATCACCAGCGCCCGCGTCATGCGACAGCATAGCTCGCGCCGGCGCGCGTGCGGCACGCGGGTTAGAGTTGTGGATTCAACCTCAGCGGGAGCCCGCCATGCCCAACGTCTTTCCGTTCCGTGCCGTGCAGTTCCAGTCGGGGAAGGGGGATCTGTCGAACCTCGTGGCCCCGCCGTACGACGTGCTGGACCACATGAGCAAGGGCAAGCTGCTCGCGAAGGACGCGCACAACGTGGTGGCGGTGGACCTCCCGCACACCCCGGCGAAGGAGCTGGGCCCGCCCGAGGCCTACGACGCCGCGGGAAGGACCTACCGCAACTGGCTCGCGTCGGGGGCGCTCTCGCGCGGGGCGGCCCCGTCGCTCTTCGCGTACCGCCAGACGTTCCAGTCCTCCGGGAAGACCTGCCAGCGGTCCGGGATGGCATGCACCGTGGAGACGCTGGCGTTCGGCCCGCGCGACGGAGGCGGGATCCTCCCGCACGAGGAGACCTTCTCCGGGCCCAAGGAAGATCGGTTCGCGCTCATGAAGGCGACCAGGAGCCAGCTCTCCCCGATCTTCGGGCTCCACGCCGACGAGCAGGGCGCCGCGACGGCCCTCCTCCATCGCGTGATGAACTCCCGCGGGGCGGACGCGACAGCGGAGATGGGCGACGGCGTGAAGCACGAGGTCTGGACGATCAGCGACGCGCCGACGATCAAGGCGTACCAGGACGCGCTCCTCGGGCAGGACGTGTTCATCGCCGACGGGCACCACCGCTACACCACAGGGCTCAACTACCTCAAGCACCTGGAGTCGCAGGGCGCGGTCGGCGCGGACCACCCGGCCCGACGCTGCATGATCGTGCTCGTGGGGATGAGCGACCCCGGGCTGGTCATCTGGCCCACGCACCGCGTGCTGGGCGGGATGAAGGGGTACAGCATCGAGGCGTTCATCAATGCCTCGGCGGGGCTGCTCAAGGTCCTGCCCGCCGGGACGGACCTCAAGCTCCTCGAAGGAAAGATGCACGACGCGGCCAAGACGCAGGCCAACGTGCTGGGGCTCTACGACTTCAAGAGCGGGGCGTGCTATCTCGCCACGCCCGACCCGAAGGACCCGCTCAAGGACCGCTTCAAGGACAAGCCCCAGGCCTGGCGCGACCTCGACGTGGCGCTGATTCAGTACGTGGTGGTGGAGCAGATCTGCCAGCCCAAGCTCAACGGCGGCGAGGCGGTGAAGTGGGCCTTCCCGCACACAATCGAGGAGGTCGTGCAGATCGGGCGCGGGATGGAGACGGGCGCGGGCGGGGGCAAGGTGTTCGGGAGCACGGGGGCGCAGCTCGCGGTGATCGTCCGCCCCACGCCGCTCCAGGCGGTGCGCGACATCGGGCGGGCCAACCAGCTCATGCCGCAGAAGAGCACGTTCTTCTTCCCCAAGCTGGCGACGGGGTTGTTCATCCACCCGCTGGAATAAGGCCGCTGGAGTCGGGCCGCCGGAGAAGCGGTGCGCGATCGGGATTGCCTCGCGCGCTACTTGGCGTTCTCCTGGAGCCAGCGGAGCAGCTCGGACTTGCCCAGCACCCCGCCCGTGCGGGCGACGACGCTGGCCTTCTCGCCCTCGCCCCGGATGAGCAGCAGCGCGGGGATGCCCGTGACGCCGAAGCGCATGGCCTCGGGGCTCGACTCCGTGCAATCGAGGACCACCGGGTGGGTGTTCGCGGCGATCCAGGCCTGGACCTCGGCGTCGCCCAGAGAGCCGCGCTTGAGCTGCTTGCATGGGCCGCACCAGTCGGCGGTGGCGAAAGCGAGCACGGGTTTTCCGCTGGCCTTGGCGTCGGTGGTGGCCTGGACGAAGGACGGGGCGCTGGCGAAGGGCTCGGGCATGGGCGCGGAACGCGAGTTCAACGCGAACCGCCCCAGGACCACCACCAGCACGACGACGACGACGATCGTGACGATCCGGCGACCCATGCCAAGCTCCTGACCGCGTTCCACCTGTCGCGCGTTACCCCCCGCGAAAGTCCGCGGTGCCGGGATCGTACCCGATCTCGAGCTGCTCGATCAGGCGCTCGATGTAGCGCCACGCGTTGAGCTCGCGCCGGATTTCGTACAGGGGCGGGGGCGTCGCCGCGAACAGCCCCCC
Source organism: uncultured Phycisphaeraceae bacterium (assembly GCA_964614075.1). Lineage (GTDB taxonomy): Bacteria > Planctomycetota > Phycisphaerae > Phycisphaerales > UBA1924. The sequence goes on along the minus strand of CAZTJZ010000033.1, from coordinate 19,769 downwards.
CACTCTCGAGGCGTACCGCCCGCGCTCGCCCTTGGCCCAGCTCTGCCAGCGGGCCCGGGCCGAGGGATCGCGGGCGAGCGAATCCTCGATCTCCTCGCGTGTGCCCATCATCTCCCCCAGAAACCCGTCGGGCAGGCTCTTGTCCTCGTCCTTGCCCGGCCCGCCCAGCAGCGCCAGGAGCGCCCCGGCGCGGCGCTCCGGGTCGAGCAGGTCTCGCTTGGCGGCGTTGAGCGCCGCGGCGAGGTCCACCGCGTCGTCGCCACCCTCCACGTCCGGGTGCACGAGGGCGATCCGCGCGAGGTACGCCGATTCGATCTCGGCGCGGGTCAGATCGAACCGGCGCCCGAGCCCCAGCACGGCGAATGGATCGGAGCGGTCGGCCACGAGCGACTGTACCCTCCCTCGGGCGACCCACTCGCTCGCCCGCTACGATCCGCGGTCACCGTGGGACACCGCCGGATGAGGCGGCCGCGATGGGCCCGCTCCCCGTTCTCCGGAGCCGCGTGCATGAGCAAGCACATCGGGATTGTCGGCGTGAGCCCCGAGGGCGCCGCGTTGTTCTACCGGGCCATCTCGCGTCACGCGTCGCGTCTGCTCTCGCCCAACGACCAGCCCCGGATCTCGATCCACAACGAGCCCTTGAACCTGTATCTCGACGCGATCCGTCAGAGCGACTGGCACGGGGTGGGGCGGCTTCTGCGGCGCTCGGCGGACATTCTCGCGCGGGCCGGCGCGGAGTTCTGCCTCACGCCCGACAACATCGTGCAGCACGCCGTGCAGCTCGCCGAGGTCGGGTCGCCGATCCCCTGGCTCGCGATGACCGACCTCGTCGCCCAGGCGGTCGTGAGCGACCACCGCAAGACCGTCGGGCTCATCGGGACCAAGCTCGTGATGACCTCATCGACCTACCAGACACCCATGGGGCTCCGCGGCGTGCGGGTGCTCGTTCCCGAGGGCGACGACATCGAGATGCTCGAGCAGGTGATCTACGGGGAACTGATCTACGGCGAGGCGCGGCTGGAGTCGCGTGCGGCGGTGTTGCGGGTGATCCACGACCTCTCCAAGAAGGGGTGCGAGGGGATCATCCTGGGCTGCAGCGAGGCGCCGCTCATCGTCACGCCGGAGAACTCGATGCTGCCGGTGTACGACCCGGCGGAGATCCTCGCGGACGCCTCGGTGAAGCATGCCGGCGCCGCTTGATAGGAATGTGTTTGGGTCCGTGTGTGCAACCCGGGTGTGCGAGCGAGCGAATGGGAGCTGCGGCGGGCGAGGAGTCTGGGTAAAAGCAGAAAGCTGACACCCCCCCCACTAGACAAACGTTCGGCGTTTCGGTTATTCTGGTCATATGGTGTCTGCCCCACGGGTGGACGCCGGGGCAACCCGCGAGGGTTGCGACCACGCGGGCCCGTCGGAACCGACGCATCGGATGCGGACGGTGAGGCGAGAGGCCCGCCCTCGCGAAAGCGAACAGGCGTCCTCGGCAGCGCACAGGACGTGCCCGGACCGGACGCACAGCATGGGCCTTTCTGAGGAAGGCCCGACGAGAACCGACCACACGACGCGCGGCGGAGTGCCGCGCCTCATTCAGGGAGCCCGCCATGAAGCCCGGCGACAACCGCAAGAGCCCCACCAGCCCGCTCGAAGCATGGATGCAGCGAGGCGTGAGCCCCGGAGCGCTGGTGCAGCGCGTCGGTCGAGCGTTCGGAGCGCTCGTGTCCTCTCGATCGTCGTCGGCGCGTCGGCGTCAGGGCTTTGGGCTCGAGCCTCTCGAAGGCCGCCAGCTGCTGGACGGCAACTTCGCCACGGCGCTCCCGATCGCCCTGGACGGGAACGATCAGGGCGCCCTGGCCGGGACGATCACGACGCTGGCGGGTTCCGACAACGACTACTTCCAGTTCACGGCCCCCGGCACGACCGGGGAGACGCGGTTCGTGAGCGTGCTCGCGGACTCGGTGAACGAGACGCCCGCGACGACGCTGAACACCCGGGTGCAGGTCTTCGACCAGGACGGGCTGGTCACGCCGATTTCTTCGGGAACCAACAACGGGACGCTGAGCACGGGGCTGGCGAGGGACGGGTGGGCGGGGTTCATCGCGCAGGCCGGCCGCCGGTATTTCGTGGTGGTCAGCAGCGACACCGAGGGCGGGGGGACGACGACGGGGACGTACACGCTGCGGATCAACGCGGCGAACACGCTGCCCGACGTGAACGTGTCGCAGCAGGCGACCAACCCGCAGCTCGGGATGCTCCAGGCCCCCGACTCGCTCGACATCGAGCCGCTCGTCCCGATCCGCGGGGACATCGACCGCCTGCAGCAGGACGTGCTCTACCGGTACGTGGTGCCGAGCCTCCAGCACTTCAAGAGCACGCTGATGACGTTCAACGCGCAGAGCACGCAGGCGGACCTGACCGAGCGGCTCGACGCGCGTCTGGACATCTACAAGCAGAACGCGGGCGGGTTCGGGGTGACGCGTGTGGCGTTCGACAGCGACGCGGGGCGTCTCAACGACGCGTTCACGACGCTGAACGTCCGGGAGAACGACGTCCTGTTCATCCGGGTGCGCAGCGACGAGGTGCGCCCGTCGGTGCCCACCACGCCCACCGGGCTCGGGGCGTTCTGGCTCGTGGCGGACGCGCAGGCGGGCGAGCTCCCGCAGGCGATCAACACGATCACCCGGCGAGGGAGCGACGCGGGCACCGCCCTGCTGCCTTTCGCGGGCGGACCTCCCGCCGACCCGGACAACCCCACGCCCGGGTTCCTGACGCAGAGCTACCGGTTCACGGCCCAGGGCTCCGGGCTCACGATCATCACGGCGGTGGGCGTCGGGCTGGACCCGGTGACGGACACGGCGCTGCGCCTGTTCGATGCGCAGGGCGCGCTCCTGGCGTTCAACGACAATGTCTCGGGCACGAGCGCCGAGCTCCGCGTCCAGCTCACGGGCGGGAGTGAGTACTTCGTCGTCGTCGACGGGTTCGAGGTCAACAACGGCACGCAGTTCGCGATGTTCGTCGAATCGAACCACACCTTCGACACGCTCCAGCCCATCGACGATCACAGCAACGACGACTCGGCGACGCTGACGGGCGAGGATCTCCGCCGGTCCTTCGAGAACGCCACGCCCATCGTCTTCGGAAACCCCGCCCTCACCGGCGACGCCAACGGGAACCTCGTCCGGGACATCGGGTGGCTCCAGACCGGCAACGCCACAGGCCGCATCCACAACTCGGGCGACACCGACGTCTTCCAGTTCACCCCGCCCGTCGATATGCTGGGCACCCACGCCGGGAGCAACGACGACACCGGGACGAGCCTCTTCGTGGGCGGGGCGTTCACCCGAGCGGGCGCGAACCCCGCGTTCCCCACCGTGTCGCGCACCCTTACGGTCTTCGACGCCCTCGACTATTGGTACACCGGGCGCCAGACCTTTGACGCCGCCGGAACCCTGAGCAATCAGCCCGACACTCAGTTCGGGTTCGTCGACAACCCGGCGACCGCGGGCACGAACCACGCCGAGATTTACACTCTGTTCGATTGGGATCCGACCCCGGGCGTGAACAACGCTCCCACGGGAATGACGGACCACGTGCTGGTCGTGGGCGGCGACTTCCAGCTCGTGCTCCCGCCTGCGAACCCGAACAATCCGCCGGTGGTGCTCACCAACCTCGCGATCTGGGTCCAGAACTGGAACACGGGCGAGTTCTTCTGGTCCAACGCGCTGGGCGATGCCAACGGGCCCGTGCGCGCCGCGGCGACGTACGACCCGCCCGCCAACCCCGCTCCGCCTCCCGGCACTCCCGACCCCGGCCCCGAGGCGCTCTACCTCGGCGGCGACTTCACGAACATCGGCGGGACGGCCGCGAACGGGCTGGCCTTCACCACCAACGGATTGTTCACCCCGGTGCCAGGGCTGAGCCCCAATGGCGGGACGCTCCGTGTGAGCGCCCTCGCGGTCTATGACGCCCCCGATCCGGGCCCGGGCGACCCCAACGCGCAGCCTCCCAACGATCCGCCCGACCCCGTCTCGATGCTGTACATCGGCGGGCAGTTCACCGCCGCCAATCGCACCAACATCACACGCTGGGACGGCAACGCGCTCTCGGCGCTCGAAGACGGGCTCAACGCCCCCGCCGGGAACATCGACGGCCCGGTCTTCGCGCTCACCGTGCATGACGCCCCGGCGGGCGTGCTGGACGTCGATCCGGCGGCCGACCCCGAGCCCGAGCTGATCATCGGCGGGCAGTTCAACGCCGCTGGCGACCTCGCCGGCGCGGGCAATCTGGTCAGCTACGGGCGGCTCACCCGCCCGCAGCCGCCGGCGACGGACGTTCCGCCCGCGCAGCAGCACCTCAACTGGAACTCTGTGGGGGGCGGGACCGACGGGCCCGTGTTCGCGCTCACCACGTGGAATCCGCCCGAGCTCAACGGCGATCCCTCAACAGACGACCGACTTCTGGTGATCGGCGGCCAGTTCACCGCGCCCGGCAACAACATCGCGTTCTGGGTCGGTGGAGACCTGCTGAATGTGGGCGCCGGGGACGCCGGCCTCACGCACGAGCCCGGCGGCGCGGTGCGCGCGCTCACAGCGTTCATCGACGAGCAGGAGACCGACATCGAGCTCGACCTGCGCCCCAACGCCAACAACCCGCAGGAAGCCCTGTTCGTGGGCGGAGAGTTCGCGACGCTCGAGCCCACCGGCCTGGCGGCTCCGATCCGCGTGAACAACGTCGCGATGCTCGACGCCGATCGCGGCGCCGTGGCCGACGCGCTCGTGTGGGAGGCGATGAACGGCGGGGTCAGCACCAACGTCAACGCCGACTTCGGGCCCACCGTGGGCGCCGACGCGACCGATCCCGCCACGTTCAACCCGGGCGTGTTCGCGCTCGCCGCGTTCGACGACGGGAACCCCCTGGCCTGGGACCGGCACGACCGCCCCGACTCGCGCGTGCAGATCATCGTGCAGCCGAACTTCGGCGGGTTCGAGAACACGCAGTTCCGCGTCTTCGACTCCAACTTCAACATCATCTTCGACTACGCCGCGCCGGGCAGCGACCGGCTCAACCCGGCCTTCCCCGACCCCGCGGGCGTCCTGAACCCCGCGCTCTCCGCGCCCGTCCCGGGCACGGGCGACCGCACGGGCTTCACCCTGTGGGGCGGCGAGACGTACTACATCGTCGTCCGCGACAACAACGGCGGCGGCGGGACGGGACGCTTCAACGTCTCGGTCACCGTCCAGGGGATGCCGCCGGACATCGCGGGCACCCGCCCCGATTCCTCGGCGATCACCGTCACCTCCGAGACCACCGCCGGGAACTTCTCGCAGGCGTTGGACATCAACTTCAACCCCGCCGACGGGCTGGGCTCCATCAACCAGGGCACCAACGTGCAGACCACCGGCAGTTCGTCCCGCCGGGCCTTCCCCCATCCTTCCGTCCCCTCGATCAACACGCACTTCTCCGACCTGGGCAACATCACGCGCGTGGACGACACCGACCTCTGGAACTTCCGCGCCGAGTTCACGGGCTTCGTCGAGATCCGCGCCGCGACGCGCCAGATCACCGATGCGTTCGGCGAGTGGCTCCAGAACTTCCGCGACGGGAGCACCATCAGCTACACGCCGCAGACCAAGACCTACAACAGCCCGCTCGACACCGCGATCCGCGTGTTCGACAACGACTTCACGCAGATCGGGTACAACGACGAGAACTACGGCGTCCAGGGCGAGCTCGCCAACCAGGCCCTCGGCACGATCCCGCTCGCCGCGTACCGGCGTGACTCGGCGATCGTGATCCCCGTCATCGCGGGAAACTTCTACTACGTCCAGGTCGAGAGCGGGCAGCGCTACAAGGACGGCAAGGCGGCGGACGCGGCCCAGCGCGTCGAGAACGTCGCCAAGGAGATCGACTGGCGCCGCGCCACCGGGTCCTACCAGCTCATCGCCCGACAGATGGCCGGGCTCCAGACCGACGTCCTCAACGGACAGACCGTCCAGGATGACCACAACGTCGGCCTGTTCACGACCGCCACGCCCCTCCCGATCAACCAGACGCTGGGCGACCCCAACATCGGCACGGGCTCGGCGACCGGACGCATCCTCAACACACCCAACAACGCCAACGACATCGACGGGTTCGAGTTCCTCTCGCCCGGCAGCGGGAACGCCACCGTCCGCGTGCGGGCGGCCAACGGCAGCTCCCTCGTCCCCACCTTCGTCGTCTTCAACGACACCCTCCCCGACCCCATCGCCATCAGCGCCACCAGCGCGCCGGGCGAGGCGTCGGCGACCTTCCCCGCCTCCGCGGGCACGAGGTACCTGGTCCGCGTCTTCGGCAACGGCACTCAGGGCGACTACACCATCAGCGTGAGCGGCATCCCCGCGGTCGACGACGCCGCCGACTCGGGCAAGTGGGCCAACGCGCCGGAGATCACCCTCCAGGACTTCCAGGGCCGCGGCGTACGCAGCGGACGCATCGAGGCCCCCGGGGACAGCGACGCCTACCGATTCGCCCCCAACGATTTCGGCACCTTCACCGTCGACGTCGAGGGCACGGGCGGGTTCGATCCCACCGTCAGCATCTACGAGGTCTCCGAGGACCCCGCCGGCAACCCGATCTTCCTCCGCATCGCCCAGAACGCCGACATCGGCGGCGGGAACACCAACAGCCGCGCCCGGTTCAACGTCACGCCCGAGCGCTCCATCACCGTGGGCGGGCAGACCCGAAACTACCCCTACTACTACGTCGTCGTCGAGGGCGCCGACCGCCAGGCCACCATCGGGAACTACGGCATCACCCTCTCCTTCCCCTCCACCGACGATCACCCCGACGCCGCCGCCACAACTCTCCCGGCACGCGACACCAGCGAGTTCGGGTTCGCCACCGCCATCAACATCGACAGCACCACAGGCCTCGGCGCCGCCTCGGGCGAGATCGAGCGCATCAATGACTCGGATCTCCTCAGCTTCACCGCCTCCGCCACGGGCCAGGCGACCGTGACCCTCAAGCGGCCCTCGACCAGCCTCATGCGCGGACGCCTCACCATCCTCGCCTCGGTCACGCCCGGGCAGCCCTCGGTCGAGATCGCCACCGTCACCAGCGACGACGTGGCCAGCCCCACCAACGGCGTGCTCGGGACGCTCTCCTTTGCGGTCTCGCGCGGCGTCCGCTACTACATCGCCGTCGATCCTTTCGATCAGGCCGGCGGCAACCTCAACACGCAGCTCACCGGCGCGTACTCGCTCGAGCTCGCCACGCCGCCCGTCGACGATCACGCCAACGCCCTCGAGTGGTCCCTCGCGACCGACATCGGGATCAGCGTCTCGACCAACACCGGACGCGTCGGCGGGACCGCCGCGGACGATCCGGTCAACGCCCGCATCTCCTACACCGGCGATTCCGACCTCTTCCGCTTCACCTCGCGCCAGACCGGGCTGTGGAGCGTCACGGTCCAGCCCTACACCTCCTCGGGCTCGGCGTTCGTGCCCCTGGTCCGCATCTACGACTCGTCCTTCAACCTGCTCCAGACCTTCACCGGGACTCTCGCCGGCCAGCAGGCCACGATCCAGCTCCCCAACCTCGCCAACGGCACGAGCGTCTTCGTGCTCGTCTCCGCCGTCTCGGGCGGATCGATCACCGCCGTCACCGGGCAGTTCAGCGTCGCCGTCACCGGACCCACGCCCGGCAGCGGCCAGGGCCCCGGCGGGACCGACCCGGCCATCATCGACTTCAACGCCCCGACCGTCATCTCTCTCAACCCGCGCACCGGCGAGGGCCAGGCCGCCGGGTCGATCGAGGTGCCCACGGCCCGGGATCTCTTCCGCTTCCGCACCGAGCGCTTCGTGGGCACGGCCCAGGCGTTCGTCCAGGTCGTCACGCCCAACGGCTCGCTGCTCGACGCCACCGTCCGCGTGCTTCGGAACCCCAACGAGCTGAGCGTCTCCGAGGCCGCCTTCGACGCCGACGGGCTCCCGGGCGTGCAGGCCAACGTCGCCTTCCTCGCCACGGGCGACACCGACTACTGGATCGTGGTGGACGGCGTGGACAGCTCCATCGGGACCTACTCCGTCCGCGTCTCGACCAAGCCCGTGAACTACCGCCTCTTCTACCCCGAGGGCTTCACCACCGACCGCACCCGCGAGACCATCGCCGTCTCGAACCCCGGAAACTCCACCGCGAACTTCTCCGTCAACATCTGGTACGAGACGGGCGACCTGCTCCTCTCGCTCCCGCTCGACTCGGTCGCGGCGAACTCCACGAAGCGCATCGACCTCGCCAGCGCCGCCGCCGGGCACATCGCGGGCCTGCGCACCGACACCCCCTACTCCATCGAGATCGTCTCCGATCAGCCTCTCTCCGCCACGCTCGCGCACTACGACTTCAACGGCGGGGTCGGCGATCCCTTCACCAGCACCCTTTCCCCCACCTGGAACTTCGCCCGCGTCGAACGCACCCCGGGCAACGTCCTCGACTTCATCGTCTTCTACAACCCCGCCTCCTTCGACGTGGATGTCACGCTCACGGCGTACCAGGCCGGACGCTCCCCCGTCACCGTCACCCAGCGCTGGGGCGCCCTGCGCCGCGGCGGGTGGGCCATCAACGACATCCCGCAGTTCCCCTCGGGCGTCTTCTCGGTCGCGCTCACGGCCCGGGCCGCCGACAGCGCCAACGACCCCGCCTTCGAGGGCGTCGTTGCCTCGCTCAGCCACTACAACCTCGTCACGGGCTCGGCCTTCGGCGCCTTCGGCGATCAGTCCAGCACCGTCCAGGCCGTGCCGTCCTTTACCCAGGGCTCCGACACCGACAGCGAGATCGTCGTCTTCAACCCCGGCTCCACGACCGCCACGGTCCAGATCACCGGGAGCTACCTCCGCGTGAACCTCACGCCCTTCTCCCGCACCATCGACGTGCAGCCCCGCTCGCAGGTCGTCCTCAAGGGCTCCGACCTGGGCCTGGTCCAGAACCAGCCGATCGGCCTGCGCTTCGCCTCGACCTCCGCCGTCTCGGTCCTCGCCTCGCAGAGCCAGAAGGGCGACGCCGACGCCACCACCTCCGCCAGCCAGGCCGGCACACGCTTCCTCTTCGGCGACGGGCGGATCGACACCGCCAAGGCCGGCCTCGAGAACTTCGAGGTCCTCAACTTCTACAACCCCACCAACATCACGTCCAGCATCAGCGTCCGCCTGCTCTTCGCCGACGGCTCGACCACGACGATCTCCGTCGCCCTGGGCGCGGGCCGCTTCGCCGAGCTCCGCCTCCACGAGCGCCCGGAGGTCATCCGCGACCGCTCCGGCGTCTTCGCATTCGGCGTCGATGCCTCCTCCGCCAATCCCTTCGTGATGAGCTACCTCCACTACGATCTCTCGCAGGGCGGCGGCTGGACCACCGACGGCGAGCCCTTCGGCCTGGTCAACCCCCTCGCGAGAATCCCGCTCGTCTGACCGGCGCCTTCACCCCTCAACAGCAACCCCAACACGACAAGACCCGCGCCCGGCGCGGGTCTTTTTCTTTCACACGCTTAGGATCGGCTCAGGCCCACTTCAAACCCGGCCCGCGCCCTACTTCGTCTCGCCCGCGCCCTCGATGGCCCCGCCCGATTCACGCCATTCCTTCAGCCCGCCCGCGAACCACCGCACCCCGTCCACCTCGACCTTCATGAGCTGCTTGGTCATCGCCTTGGCGATGGTGCTCCCACGGTGCTCGCCGTACACGATCACATGCGAGTGCTCGGCGAACATCCGATCCGGCTCGCGCGACTCGGGGATCTCCCCTAGCCCGACGTTCCGCGCCCCGGGAAGATGGCCCGCGTCAAACTCCCCCCGCGACCGAGGATCCACCAGCAGCAGCACCCCCCGCCCGCCCGGCCGCCCCGCACGCTCCACAAGCTCCCGAACCTCGCTCAGGTTCACCACGCGGATGTCCTCGTCGCGGATCCCCGACTCGCACCCACCCAGCATCCCGCCCGCCAGCCCCAGACCCAGACCCAGCCCGGCCACGAGAACACGCACGCCCCGAAACCCCAGACGACGAGGCCCCACACCCCGAGAGCCCAGTCCACATCCGGTCTTGTTCGTATTTTTTTCGGTCTTCACGCCAGCCCTCCAGATATCGCGTGCTCGCCCCCATAGAATCGAGAACAGGATACGGCGGTGGGGCGTCTGACTGCTGACACCACCGCCCTGTCGCCGGGCCGGCTCAAGACCATGCCCGGCCCGCCTCACGGAGGATCACCGCCGACCCGACTCTCGGCTCGGCCTCTTCGATGGACACACGCTTTACGCTCGCCGCCGCCGTGCTGAGCCTCCTCTCCCCCGCCTTGGCGGGCGGAGGTCCGGACGGGCCCGCGCCGGCCAAACACGTCGCGATCGAGCTGCTCTGCGACCACCAGACCGTTGCCCCGGGCTCGACCGTCTCGGTCGCGCTCAAGCTCACGATCGACCCCGGCTGGCACGTGTACTGGAACGGGCTCAACGACTCGGGCAGCCCCATCGAGCCCGTCCTGACCCTCCCCAAGGGCTGGACGTTTGACCACTGGCGCTGGCCCACGCCGTCCCGCCACCTCGCCCCGGGCGACATCCTCGACCACGTTTACGAGCAGCAGGTTGTCCTCCTGACGAATGTGACCGTGCCCAAGGACGCGTCGCCCGGCCTGAAGGCCGAGCTCGCGCTCGACGCCTCGTGGCTGGTCTGCAAGGACGTCTGCATCCCCGAGGACGGCTCGGCCCGCGTGTCGGTGGCCATCGACGAAACGCCCCGCAAGCACATCGCCAGCATCCCGGTCTTCAAGTCCGCGGCCCTCAAGATGCCCCGGGCCTGGCCCAAGGACGGACGGGTCCTCGCCGAGTGGGACGGAACGGTCCTGCGCCTCCGCGCCAAGGACGCCGCCACCCTGGCCTTCTATCCCAAGAACGCCGAGCCCGCGCCGCTCAATCTGATCCAGGATGGCGAGGTCAAGGGCGAGGAGCTCACGCTCCGGTTCGCGCCCGCCAAGCCCGGCGAGAAACAGCCCGCGCCCGAGGGCGTCGTGGAAGTTCGCAGCAAGAGCGGCGGCTGGGAATCGTTCCGCCTGGAGCTCCCCCCGCCCGCCGCATCGGAAGAACTCTCGGGCACGAAGAAAGGACCATAAGGAACCCACGCCGCGCGTCGCGGCGACAGGAGATCGAAACCAGTAGAGGGGCACAGCCCGGCCCGGCGCGTCGCCGAAGCCCGCTCGCCCCGATCGTCCCGGACCACGGGACAGGAGTGAACTCAGATGAAGATCAACACGTTCGCCAGACTCTCGCTCGGACTCGTGACGGCGGCCCTCGTGCTCTCCCTCGCCGGAGCGCCCAGCGCCGTCGCCCTCGACGACAAGCCCAAGACCACCGAGAAGGACCACGGCAAGGACCACAAGGATCACAAGGATCACGATCACGCCAACGACAAGAGCAAGGACAAGAGCAAAGAGGCCAAGGGCGCCAAGGTGGGCGAGAAGGCCCCCGAGTTCACGCTCAAGGACGTCGCCGGCGCCGAGGTCAAGCTCGCCGACCTCAACAAGGACGGGAACATCGTCGTCATCGAGTGGTTCAACCCCGACTGCCCCTTCATCGTCAAGCACCACGAGAAGAACACCACCTTCGCCGACCTCCACACCAAGTACAGCGACAAGAAGGTCAAGTTCGTCGCCATCAACAGCTCCGCCGCCGGCAAGGAGGGCTACGGCCAGGAGCGCAACATGAAGGCCAAGACCGACTGGAAGATCGCCTACCCCATCCTCCTCGATGAGTCGGGCGCCATCGGCAAGGCCTACGGCGCCAAGACCACGCCCCACTGCTTCGTCATCGACAAGAACGGCGTGCTCGCCTACCAGGGCGCCATCGACGACAACAAGTCCCCCACCGAGAAGGGCAAGACCAACTACGTCGCCAACGCTCTCGACAACCTCCTCGCCGGCAAGGCCGTCGAGACCAGCGAGACCAAGCCCTACGGCTGCAGCGTGAAGTACGGGAACTAAGCTCCCGCCACGACGATCCGTCCTCCGCCCCGCCACCCCGGAAAGAGTGGCGGGGCTTTTTTTCTGGCCCCTCTCCGCGACCCAAAGACAACCTTCTTGCGCAACGCTCTTGTGGGGCTTCGCGATGTGGTAGACTGCGCCTCGCCAAAGTCGCTCCGCTGACGGAGCCGCTCTCGAACACCCGGAGCAATGCATGCACACCCACAGGATCCGTTCCGCATGTCTCGTGACGGCGCTGCTGGCGGTTTCAATACCGGCGCTTGCCCAGACACGGTACCGCGTTCAGCAACTCCCCAGGTTCGGACCCGGTTTCGAGTGGGCGTTCGTCATGAGCAACGACGCCACCGCGATCGGCGTCGCGTCCGGCCCGCTCGCGTATCACCTGGTCCGCTGGGACGGCGCCGACATCGCCTCGCTCGCGACCGGGGGAGGACAACCGCCCTACTTCTACTGGCCCAGCGCGGTCAACGCCTCGGGCCTCATCGTCGGGTCGATGGAAATGGACCAGGGGCGGCGCGTCGCGTTCCGGTACACACCGTCGGCCGGCGTCACGCCCTTCTTCCCTCCGCCCCTCCCCGGGCGAGAGAGCGCGGCGCTCGACGTCAACACCGCCGGGACGATCAGCGGCATGCTCAACGGCCACGCCGTAGTCTCCACCCCGGACGGCACGGTCACGCCGATCGCCTTCGCGAGCGCCCCCGCCGCCGATGACTCCGGCTTCGCCAACGCCGTGAACAGCGGCGGCGTGGTCGTCGGGGGCACGCTCGGCCCGCCCGACGGGAGCACCGCGGGCTCCAACCTTCGCGCCTTCCGGTGGGCTATGGACGCGGGCATCGCCGACCTCGGCGACTTCGGCATCCCCCACTCCGCCTCCGAAGCCATCGACATCAACGACGCGGATCAGATCGTCGGCGTGATCACGCTGGGCGACCCCGAGCCCGTTCGCCGACAGGAGGCCGCGATGTGGTGGTTCGGGCAGGTCGTCGCGCTCGCCGACCTCAACGACGACATCAACTCCAATGTGGTCGCGATCAACGAGCTCGGGCACGTGCTCGGGTACGACGGCGGCGTGTTCATGGGCGGGGGCTGGTTCAATCTCCAATCATGGATCTGGATCGAGGGGGAACGCTTCTTCCTCACCGATATCGTGCAGGACATGCCCGCGGGCTTCCAGATCGAGCGCGTGCACGATCTCAACGACGCCGGGCAGATCACCGCCACGCTCGTCAGGCTCGAGGGCCTGCGCCCCCAGGAATGGCTCAATGTCATCCTCGAGCCCGTGATCTCCCCGGCGTGCCCGGCCGACCTCGACGATGGCAGCGACACCGGAACGCCCGACGGCGGGGTCACGATCGACGATCTCGTCTACTACCTCGCCCGCTTTGCGTCGGGCGCCACCGAGGCCGACCTCGACGACGACGGGAACGACCCCGCGAACCCGGACGGGGGAGTCACCATCGACGACCTCCTCTTCTTCCTCGCGCACTTCGAGGGCGGGTGCTAGAGCGCGCCCAAGTCCACGCTCCCAGGCCCGACGAGCCCAAGGCCAGTTCCCCGCAGAACAACGCGCGGACGTTGCCCATCGTCGTGATATTTCGCGCCGGATTCTGCAACGGGCCGAGCCACATTCTCGACCTACCATCCCCCAATCGCCGATCTTTCTCCCATGCTCTCGACCGCGCGTGATCTTCTGATCTTTCTCCTCGGCTTCGGGTTCATTGTGTTCATCCACGAGCTGGGGCACTGCCTCGCCGCGAGATGGGCCGGGATCCGCGTCCTCGCCTTCGCCATCGGCTTCGGGCCCGCCGCCTTCTCCTACCGGCGCGGGCTGGGCTTCCGCGCCGGCTCCAGCGAGCGAGAATACCTCGCCCGCCCCGCGCCGGGCGTCAGCCCCACCGAGTACCGCCTCAACGTCCTGCCCTTCGGCGGCTACGTCAAGATGCTCGGGCAGGACGACCTCCACCCCGACTCGATCTCCGACGCTCCCGACAGCTTCCAGTCCTCCCCGCCCTGGAAACGCATGATCGTGATCTCGGCGGGTGTGGTCATGAACATCCTGCTCTCTCTCGCCCTGTTCATCGTGGTGTTCATGGCCGGGCTGCGCACCGAGCCCCCGATCATCGGCATGGCCGCCCCGGGCTCGCCCGCGAGCCGCGCCGTCGCCCTCAACGCCGCCGAGATGCGCCTCGCCCGACCCGGGCTCCTCCCGGGCGACCACGTCACGCTCCTCAACGGCGAGCGCCCCCGCAAGTTCAACGACCTCCTCCTCGCGGTGAGCATGTCCAGGAAGGGCGACCCCATCGACCTCACCGTCGAGCGCAAGGGCGTCGCCGCCCCGCTGCGGTTCTCCATCACCCCGGAGGTCGGGAAGGCCACGGGCCTGCTGGAGCTGGGCGTCGAGCCCGCACGTTCCGCGACGCTCCTCGACGCCGCCACGCCCGACGACGCCGACAAGTTTGTCCAGGAGCTCGAGAAGCGCGGCGTCCGCGGCGTCAAGCCCGGGATGACCCTCACCACCGTGAACGGTGCGCCCATCGGCGCCGCCGGAGCCTACGCCCTCGTCGACGCCGCACGCCACAGCCAGGACGGCAAGCCCTTCACCGCCGAGTTCACCCAGGGCGGCGCGACGGTCTCCGCCACGCTCACGCCCTACCCCGAGCTCCAGCAGGGGCTCGTCGAGCTTCCCGGGCGGGGCGACACGCCCACGCCGCGGGGCGTCGCCGAGCATCTCCTGGGGCTCATGCCGGTCATGAAGGTCATCGACACCAACGACCGCGCGAAAGAGTTCGGCTTGGAGGCCGGCGACGTCTTCGCCCGCATCGGCGCCGTCGAGTTCCCGAGCACGCCCCAGGGCATGGCCGAGATCCAGAGCCGACGCGGACGCAGCGTCGAGCTCGTCGTGCTCCGGCGCGGGGCCGACGGCGTGGTCCGCGAGGTCGAGCTCACCGCCCGCGTCAACGCCAAGGGCATGATCGGCTTCATCGCGGGCGACACGGGCGATGACGACACGCTCCTCTCCCTCCCCTTGGACCACGTCGCCGAGATCCGCGACGGCGCCGCCGCGAAGCCCACCGCCGCCGCGGGCGTCTTCACCGTGCCCGGGTCGCGGATCGTCTCCATCGACGCCGTGCCCGTGACCAACTTTGCGATGATCCGGCGCGTGCTCTCCGCCTCGGCGTCGCGGGCGCCGCACGAGGTCGTCGTCGAGTTTCCCAGGGCCGCCGCCCCCGACGCCGGGCAACGCGCGACGATTCAGTGGTCGCTCACCGACGACGACCGTGCGGCCCTGCGCGCCCTGGGATACGCGAGCCCGATCTCGATGGCGTACTTCAGGCCCGAGCAGATCCTCCTCAAGGCCGACAACCCGGGACAGGCCGTCGCCATCGGCGTCCGCGAGACCCACGGCGCCATGCTCACCGTCTACACCACCTTCCTCCGACTCTTCCAGAACTCCGTCAAAATCCAGCACCTCAAGGGCCCCGTGGGCATCGCCCACATCGGCACCCAGATCGCCGACCGCGGGTTCATCTGGCTTCTCTTCTTCTTCGCCATGATCAGCGTCAACCTCGCCGTGGTGAACTTCCTCCCGCTCCCCATCGTGGACGGCGGGCAGTTCCTCCTGCTCCTGGTCGAGGCTCTCCGCGGGAAGCCCGCACCCGTCTCGCTCCAGAACGCCCTGACCCTCGCCGGGCTCGTGCTCATCGGCGCCGTCTTTCTCATCGTCACCTTCAACGACGTGAAGAACCTGCTGGGCATGTGAGCCCCCCGGCTGATTCAGCCTTGGAGGATGATTCAGCTTTGGAGATCGTCCTCCGCCTCGCCGCATTCCTCCTGCTCACCCTCCTCGCCCTTGCCGGCGCGATGACCCTGTGGACCGTCCTCGCGCTCACCCGCCCCCCTCGACGCACCTACGCCTCCGCCCTCGCCCGCGGCACACCCGGCGACCCCGGCGAAGTCCCCCAATGGAAAAACCGCGAGTGGTCCGCGTGGACCTTCACCCACGACCAGACCCCCCTCGCCGCCTGGACCATCCGCGGCGACGATCCCCTCGGGCCGGTCTTTGTCTTGACTCACGGCTGGGGTGACTCCAAACTCGGCGGGCTCTCCCGCGCCAGAGCTCTCGCCCCTCACGCCTCCTCGCTCATCCTCTGGGACCAGCCCGCCCACGGCGACTCGGGCGGGATCTGCTCCCTGGGCCACAACGAGCCCCACGCCCTCCTCACCCTCCTGGACACGGCCACCACACCCCGCGACCGCGTCGTTCTCCTGGGCTGGTCGCTCGGCGCCGGAGTCTCCATCGCTGCCGCGGCCAACACCTCAGCGCTCGCGTTGCAGGTCACCCCCCGTGTGATTGCGGTGATCGCTGAGGCACCCTACCGCCTCCCGCGGACCCCCGCCGCGAACGTTCTCGCCCGCCACCATCTCCCACGCTTCCCCACGCTGGACCTGGCGCTCGCGTACGTCGGCGTGCGCTGCGGCGCGGGCGCTGCCTGGCCCGGCTTCGATCGTGCCCAGCACGCCCGCCGCCTCCGCGTCCCACTCCTGGTTCTCCGCGGGGAGCTCGACGACATCTCCCCCGCCGCCGACGCCGCCGAGATCCTCGCCGCGACCAACACGCAGCCCGCGTCGAGATCCGTGACGGTCCCGGCCGGGCGCCACCACGGGCTATGGACCCAGCCCGACTCGGCCGACCTCTGCCTCGCCGAAACCCTCGACTTTCTGCGCTCGCTTGCCCCCGCCCCGCCGCCCGTGCGGTAGCATCTCCCCGTGTCCAACCCCATCCCTCACGTCACGCCCCCCGTCTACCCCAGCGGGATCCCCAGCACGCGCCTCGCCGCCCGCATCCACAGCGGGCTCCCCGTGGGCTGCCGCGTCGCCATCCTCGGGCTCGCCGACGACCTTGGCGTCCGCCTCAACCACGGTCGGCCCGGCGCCAAGCACGGGCCCAAGGCCTTCCGCGACGCTCTCGCGGCCTACGGAATCGCCCAGCCCCACTCCTGGGACTGGCCCAAGGTCTTCGACGCGGGCGACATCATCCCCGCCGACGGCCACGACGAGAACGCCCTCCACGAGACTCACCAGCGCGTCACCGAAGCCACCCACGCGCTCCTCGACCTGGGGCTCTTCCCCATCGCCATCGGCGGCGGGCACGACCTCACCTATCCCTTCGCCAGAGCCCTCGCCCGACGCTTCGGGAAGCTCTCGGGCATTTACTTCGACGCCCACCTCGACGTGCGCGAGACCGTGGGCAGCGGCATGCCCTTCCGCAAACTCCTCGAAGAGCAGCACGCCCACGAGCTGCACCTCTTCGGCTTCAACCCCTTCGTCAACTCCCAGGAGCACGTCCGCTGGTTCCAGGACCACGCCGGACACTTCCACGCCTGCGGCTCGGGCCCCGGCTCGGCCCCGCGCCGAGTCTTCCCGGGCGAGCTCTTCCTCAGCTTCGATCTCGACGTGCTCGACAGCGCCCACGCCCCCGGGGTGAGCGCGCTCAACCCCGCCGGGCTCTCGGTCGCCGCCGCCAGCGAGGAGCTGGCCCACCTCGCCGCCTCGCCGCGGCTCCGCGGGTTCGACATCATGGAGCTCAACCCCGCGCACGACATCGGGGGGCGGACCGCCCGGGCCGCGGCGCATCTGTTCCTGACGGTGCTGCGCGCCATCGCCCCGCGCTTCTCGCCGGAGGGTGCGTGAGCCTGCGGATCATCAACGCCCGTGTAGTCACGATGGCCGGGCCCGCCCCGCGCGATCGTCTCGCCGAAATTCCCCGGGGCGACGTGCTCATCGAGCACGGCGTGATCACGCGCGTCGAGCCCGCACGCCCCGGAGCGCCCGCTCAACTCGCCGACCGCGTCCTCGACGCCCGCGGACGCGTGCTCATCCCGGCCTTCGTCGACCCCCACACCCACGCCTGCTTCGCGGGAGACCGCCTGCACGAGTGGGGCCAGAAGCTTGCGGGCGTCCCCTACCTCGACATCCTCAAGCAGGGCGGGGGGATCATGTCCACCGTCCGGGCCGTCCGCGCCGCGACCCAAGCACAGCTCGCCGAGCTCCTCGCCCGGCGCCTCGCACGCTTCCTCGACTCGGGCACGACGACGCTCGAGATCAAGAGCGGGTACGGCCTGTCCACCGAGCACGAGCTCAAGATGCTCCGCGCCATCGACGACGCCTCGCAATCCTTCCCGGGCACGGTCGTCAAGACCGCGCTCCTGGGCCACGCGGTCGATCCCGATGTGCCGGACTTCTTCGATCGCACGATCCGCGAGACGCTCCCCGCGGTGCACCGCGAGTTCCCGGGGATCGCCATCGACGCGTTCTGCGAGAAGGGCGCCTGGCCGATCGACCGCTGCGTGGAGCTGTTCGAGGCCGCCCGCGCGCTGGGCCACCCCATCCGCGTCCACGCCGACCAGTTCACGAGCCTGGGCATGGTGCCCGAGGCGGTGCGGCTCGGCGCGCGCAGCGTCGATCACCTGGAGGCCACGACGCCCGAGGACGCGGCCCACCTCGCGGCGTCGCCGACCTTCGCCGTCGTCCTCCCCTGCACCGGGCTGCACCTCTCGAGCGCCAAGGGCGGCCCGTTCGCCGACGCCCGCCGACTCCTGGACCAAGGCGCCAAGGTCGCCCTCGCCACGAACTGCAACCCCGGCTCCTCACCCACGCACAGCATGCCCCTGGCGATCGCCGCCGCCGTGCGCTGCTGCGGGATGACGCCCCCCGAGGCCCTGGCCAGCGCGACGGCCGTCCCCGCCGCCCTGTTGGGATTCTCCGACCGGGGCACGATCGTGCCCGGGCGCCGCGCCGACCTGGTTCTGCTGGAGCACTCTGACCCGGCGATGCTCGCCTACGAGCTGGGCGACAACCCCGCCGACGTGGTCGTGTGCGGCGGCGAGGTGGTCCGCGAGCGGTCGCGCTGACGCCTTCTTCCTCTTTTCCTTCTTCCTCTTTTCCTTCTTCCTTCTTCTTGTGGCACAGGCGTCCCGCCTGTGCTCTCCAGTCTCCTCTCGCGCTCCGTTCCCGAGCAATTCCTCACCACCTACCATCCGCGGCATGCCCACGCCCGCCCGCTCAGTGCCCACGGTCTCCGCGGGCGACGCCGACCTCGCCCGCGCCGCCGCGCAGAAGGTCGTGACGACGCACCGCCGCCTCGCCGAGTGGCTCCGCGCGGGCCAGACGCTCGCGCAGATCGATGCCTTTGTCGCCAAGACGCTCGATGATCTCCAGTGCCGATCGTGCTTCCTGGGCTACAAGAGCCCGCACTGCCCACCGTTCCCCTCGCACGCGTGCCTGAGCGTCAACGACTGCGTGGTGCACGGGACGGCCGGGTACTCCGTCCAGCCCCTGCGCCCGGGCGACCTGCTCAAGATCGACATCGGGGTCACGCACAAAGGGTTCATCGGCGACGCCGCCTGGACCTACAGCTTTGGCACGCCCGAGCCCAAGGTCCGCCGCCTCATGGACTGCGGGAAGGAATCACTGGCCCGCGGCGTGAAAACCCTCCGCCCCGAGAACACCTACCTCGCCTGGGCACGCTGCGTCCAGGAGTACGTCGAGCACGAGTGCAAGTTCCATCTCGTCCGCGGGCTGGGCGGGCACGGGATCGGGCGCAAGCTCCACGCCGCCCCGTACGTGGCGAACACCGTGCCCACGTTCCCGGGCGAGTGGCCCGACGCGTTCACGCGGTGCGCCCCCGGGACGCTGCTCGCGGTGGAGCCGATGATCGCGATGGGCACGGGCGACACGACCCAGAAACGCCGCGAGTGGCCCATCTTCACCAAGGACCACTCGC
>CAZTJZ010000032.1:0-26904 GCA_964614075.1 uncultured Phycisphaeraceae bacterium | reverse complement strand
GTGCGGTCCTCGATGTTCATGCGCTCCTGGGCGGTGCGCCGGAGCTTGAGGAAGCCCTTGCGGAACTCGTCGCCGGCCAGCTCGCTGATGGGCCGGATGCGGCGGTTGCCCAGGTGGTCGATGTCGTCGATCTCGCCCTTGCCGGCGCGCAGGCCGGTCAGGTAGCGCATCGCGTTGACGAGGTCCTCCTTGCGGAGCACCTGGTCGTCCTCGCTGAACTCCGTGCCGAACTTCCGGTTCAGGCGGAACCGGCCCACCTTTCCGAGGCGGTAGCGCGCCGGGTCGAAGAACTTCTCCTTGAAGAGCTCCTTCGCCTTCTCGATCTGGGGCGGGTTGCCCGGGCGCAGGCGCCCGTAGATCTTGAGGAGCGCCTCCTCGTGGCTCTCCGTCGTGTCCTCGAGCAGGGTGTTGAGGAGGAGGGCGTCCTCCATGTCCTCGATCACCTCGACCGCGTCGAGACCCGACTTCGCGATGCGCTCCGCGGCCTCGGCCGAGATGGGCTCGAGGGCCTCGACGATGGGCTTGTCGTCGCCGTCGAGCCGGATCTCGGAGACGGCGTGCTTGCCGGTCACCTGCTTGCGGAACGTGCGGGACGAGGTCGGCACCTTCGCCGTCGCGTAGAAGGTCCGGACGATCTGCGCGTCCTCGCCGAACTCCTCCGACATCGCGCGCAGGAGGGCCGTCGCGGGGAACTTGCCGGACTGGTCGATGCGGACCGCGAGCACGTCCTTGTTCGTGACGTTGAGCTCGATCCAGCTGCCGCGCTCGGGGATGACCCAGCACGAGTGGAGCTTCTTGTCCGAGCTGTGGACGTCCACGGAGAAGTCCACGCCGGGCGAGCGGTGGAGCTGGCTCACGATGACGCGCTCGGCGCCGTTCACGATGAACTCGCCCCCGCCGATCATGATCGGGAACTCCCCGAGGTAGATGTCCTCCTCAGGCATGTCCGGACGGCCCTCACGCTTCAGGAGCACCCCGATGCGGAACGGACGCCCGTAGGTCAGGCGCAGCTCCCGGCACTCGTCGGAGGTGTACCGCGGCTCCTCGAGCACGTACCGCGTGTACTCCAGGCGCATCGTCCCGTCGTAGCTCTCGATCGGGAAGACCTCGCGCAGCAGCGCCTCGAGCCCGATCTTGATGTCCCGCTCGTCCGGGCCCTTCCCGAACTGGAGGAAGCGCTCGTACGCGTCGGACTGGACCTTGACCAGGTCCGGCACCGGAATCGCGTCGCCCCGCTTGCTGAAGTCACGAACCTTGGTCGAGCCGGTCGAAGAAGTCGCTGGCATCGAATCCCTCGTGCGAAAAATGCGTCGATAGAACGATCACCCGACCACATCCGTCCCGTCGCTGTCCGCGTTTCCGCGGCGAACATCGAACGGGCCGTCTGTTCAAAGCCCGGTGTCGCACTCGTGCCTGGGTTGTGCTATCCGCCCGTGCCGTCTCATCCGCCGAACCACACTGCCGCCCAATTTCCGGTGTGCCGCCCACACGCCGCACAGCGTGGAACCTGGCAGTATAGGCCCGACTCCTACCTCGAAGTTTCCATGAAGGCAAGACAAATCTGCACTTTTCCTGCCAAGATATCGCAAGTCTTTTCTGATCAACAGGTTAAGCCAATCTACCGGCCCAGACGCGGTGTCGGATGAACTGCCCCAAATAGGGCACCCTGTCCGCGGGTGACGGCCGCGAGCGCCGGAGAGAAGAAGGCCCGGGCCAGATCGACCCGGGCCTTTGAACTTCGACCAACCGTGGAGCCTGGCCGCCCGTCTTCGCGGCCAAGCCTTGCCGGAAGACCTGCCGGCTGAATGGGGCTCGATCAGGCGAGCTCGACCGTGCCGCCCGCCTCGGTGAGGAGCTTCTTGAGCTTCTCGGCCTCATCCTTGGAGACGCCCTGCTTGACGGGCTTGCCGGGAGCGTCGACAAAGGCCTTGGCCTCGGCGAGCCCGAGGCCGGTGGCCTCGCGCACGACCTTGATGACCCCGATCTTCTTCGCCGCATCGACGCCCTTGAGGACGACGTCGAACGAGGACTTCTCCTCGGCCTTGGCCGCCGCCCCGCCGCCGCCCGCCGCGGCGACCATGACGCCACCGCCCGCGGCGGCTTCGATCCCGTACGTCTCCTTCATGTACTTCCCGAGCTCCACCGCGTCCTTGAGGGACAGGGAGGCGAGCTCGTCACCCATCTTCTTGATGTTCGCGCTGAACGTGGTCTCGGACATGTCTCGATCCTTTCCAAACCGGCCCTTGCGGGCTGTCTCTCGCGTCAGAGGGGCCGAACGTTTCGGCCTTTATCCCCCGGAGGGGCCAGTGACGCGGGGAGTTGTCTTCGTGGGTCCTGCCCCGTCGGGAGCCCGAGCTCTCCCGCGGCGGGGCGTGTGCTTCGGGCTTGTCTTATCCGGCCTTGGCGATGGCTTCGCCCTTCTCGAGCTTGGCCTCGATGGACTTGATGATCCCCGCGAGCGTGGCGCCGGGGCCCTTGACCTGGCCCAGGACGTTGCGGCCGGGGCTGACGATGAGGGTGACGACCTTGGCCTGGGCCTCTTCCTTGGTGGGGAACTTGGAGAGCTCCTTGACGCCCTCCTTGCCCTTGAAGAGCTGCCCGTCGAGGAGCGCCCCCTTGAGCTCGATCAAGGGGATCTTCTCCATCATGGCGACGATCTCACGCGCGACCTCGACGACGGAGTTCCCGCCGTAGGCCAGCGCGCTGGCGCCCTGCATGAGCTCGGTGAGGGGCGCAAGCTTCCCGCCGCCCAGAGTCTTCTTGGCGAGGGCGTTGCGCATCACCGTGATCTTGATCTTCTTCTTGGCGAGGGTGTTGCGGAGGCGGGTGGAGTCGGTGCCCTTCACGCCGCGGATCGAGATGAGCAGGGCGTCCTGCGTCTCGCCCACGCGGGACGTGTACTCCCGCATCATGATCTCTTTGACTTGCTTGGACATGGTTCACCTCGGGTCTGGGGCCGGACTGGCGCCGGTCTCGGGCTCATCGGAGGGCGTGTTATTCCTTGGATTCCACGGCGGAGACGTGCTTGACCTGCACGCCCGGGGTCATGCACCCCGCGACGGTGATCTTCTTGATGTAGACGCCCTTGGCCGTCGCCGGGCGGACCTTCTCGATCGCGTGGATGAAGAACTCCAGGTTCGCCTGCAGGTCGCTCTCCTTGAAGCTCATCTTCCCGATGACCGCGTGGACGTTGCCGGCCTTGTCGGCGCGGTACTCGACCTTGCCCGCCGCGTATTCCTTGACCGCGTCGGCGATCTGCGGGGTGACGGTGCCGGCCTTGGGGCTGGGCATGAGCCCCTTGGGCCCCAGCACCTTGCCCAGCTTCGACACCACGCGCATCATGTCGGGCGTCGCGACCGCGACGTCAAAGTCCATCCACCCCTTCTCGATCTCGGCCACGAGCTCCTCGCCCCCGGCCTTGACCGCGCCCGCCGCCAGGCACTTGGGGGCGTTGTCGCTCTGGCAGAACGCGACGACGCGCTTGCTCTTCCCGATGCCCTTGGGGAGGCTGATCGCGCCGCGGAGGGCCTGGTCGGCCTGGGCGGTGTCGATCCCCAGGTGCATGCACACGTTGACCGTCTGGTCAAACTTGGGCGCCTTGAACTTCTTGATCGCCGCCACCGCCTCCGCCGCGCTCACCGCCGCGGCGGGCTTGAGCCCGGCGTTCGCCTTCGCTCGCTTGTTGATTCGCACTGCCATCGTTGACCTCCGGGCGTCAGCCCTCGACCGTCACGCCCATCGAACGCGCCGTTCCCTCGATCACGCGCATCGCCGCCTCGACGCTGTTGGCGTTGAGGTCGGCCATCTTCTCCTGCGCGATCTTCTGGACCTGCGCCCGCGTCATCTTCCCGACCTTGTTCTTGTTGGGGACGCCCGAGCCCTTCTCGATCTTGATCGCGTCCTTGATCAGCACGCTCGCGGGCGAGCTCTTGATCTCGAGATCAAAGCTCTTGTCGTTGTACACCGTCACCACGCAGCCCACGACCTTGCCCTTGAGCTGCGCCGTCGCCGCGTTGAACTTCTGGATGAACTGCCCGGGGTTCACGCCCTTGGAGCCCAAAACAGGACCCAGAGGCGGGGCGGGCGTGGCCTGCCCCCCCGGCGCCATGATCTTGAAAATCTGAGTGACTTCTTTCTTGGCCATCGATTTCAACCTCCCACCATCCCCCGGATCCGCCCCCCAACTGGGGGCCCCGGAAGCGTGCCCCGGCCTGGGGTCACGCGGGCTGGTAGTCCGCTCGGTCCGTGTTGTGCCCGCGTCGTCCGTCAGAACGCCGGGAAGGAGGGGATCATAGCCGACACCCGCCGTGAGGCAAGCCCAACGCCCAACCGCGGACTCGTCCGGAACCCGAGGTGTCCATGCTCTTGCGCGGGCTTGGCTTACTTCCGGGCGGGCGGCTGAGGGACAGACTCAGAATGAGGACGAGGACGGCCCAGCACTACGGGCCTGGCCGCATCGATGGCGCTGCGGAGCGGCGCGACGATCCCGATTTCGAGCCCGGCCTTTTCGCCACGCTCCAGCATCGACTGGGCCAGGTCCAGGCGTCCCTCGCTCTGCATGAGCACCGTGACCGTGAGCCACGCCGAGCCCGACTTGTGCTTGTGGGCCGCCGAGGTCGCGGCGGTCACCACATCGCGCAGCTTGCCCTTGACGAGCCCCCACTCCTCGCCCTCGAAGGGCCGGTCGGCGAGCGACGGGTCGGCGTGGTAGGCGGCACGCATCAACGCCGACGCCTCCACGATCGAGTTCCCGCGCACCATCGCCACCGCGAGGGCGCGCATCGCGTCGTGGTCCTCAGGGTGGTCCTTGAGATGCAGGCGCAGGGCCGTGATCGCCCCCGGGGTGTCGCCGTCCTTGGACCGCTGGCGGGCCTTCTCGAGGGGCGGGAGCTCCTTGCCCGCCGCGGCGTCCTTGGCGGCCTGCGCGGCGAGGTGCTCCTCGACCTCCTGGCGTCGGACCTCACGCCGAACGGGCACGGCGAGGCGCTCGCGATCCTCGGGCGAGAGGTGCTCCAACGTGCGTTCGTCGTAGACGGTGCTCCCGGCGCCGATCACCCGCTGCGGGACCGGATCGGGGAAGTAGACGGGCTGGGCGATGGCGCCCCACCCGCCGAACCCCGCCCCCGCGCCCGTGGCGCAGATCCCCCCGACGTACGCAGGTCGGGCGCAGCGTGCCGGCCCGCCCCCACCGATGCGGAAGCTCACCCAGCCGCTTCCCGAGGCGACGCTGCCCGACACGCGGAAGCCGCCGTCGCCCGCGTAGGCCAGCAAGGCCGGGGACAGGAGACTCTCGCGGACGACCGGCTCACTGAGCGCGACCGCCGGCCGCTGGTGCGGATACCTCAGCACTGGCCCGCATGTGGACCGAGTGTCGCATCGAGGCCTTGGAATGCAGACGGGCGGCGGGCAGATAGGACGACAAACAGGACGATCTTCGATCACGGGGATCTGCGGCGGCCTGACGCGCGGCGAGATCTGATCGATCGATGAGTTCCGGCGAACCCCGATGCCGCGCGTGTCGCCCGCGAGCACCGGCAACGCCGACACGACCGCGAGCACGCCCGCAACGCTCCGCAAGAAAGTGTTCATACCGGGGACTCCTTTTCCCCCAACCCGTTTCATACCACCCTCTTCACACGAACCCCGGTTCGTGGGTTGGTGCCCATGGCCTGAGTGGTGGCGCCCGCGTGTTCTCGCGTGGCCGCGCCGGGATCGGCGCTCTTGGCCCGGGGTTTGTCCGGCGTGGCGCGTCGCGAGCCTGCACCCCGACGCGCCATCATTGTTCGCCGCTGTCCGGGGTTCGACTCGCCTGGGGTTCCGGGGTTCCCGGCGTCCACCCAAACGCCTTCCAAATCCGGCTCGGGCGAGCCTTGGCGGTCTGGGGCGATGCCGCTCGCCTGATCTCTGTACCGTCCCCACAATGAAATGGTTCCTTCTGACGGTGATGGTGTTGATGGTGGTGCTGTCGGGTTGCGGGGCGCGGGCCACGGCGTCGCTGGAATCCGCCGCGGGATCCGGGCGGCTCTCCACCCACTTCACCACGGCGGTGTATGCGCCCGTTGACACCACCACCGCCGACATCTACTTCACCGATCTTCCGCCCGAGCGTTGGCACCCCGACGCGGACCTGGCGGGGGTCTCCGGGAGCCTGGTGCACCTTCATCTGTTCCTGGCCCCCCGCGCCGGGCGCACGCCCATCGCCGACACGGCGTCCAACGTCGTGGTGCGCTATCTCGCGATCTCTCGCGGCGAGGTCGGCGTGTACTCGGGCGGAGGGTTTCTCCGCGTCTCGGGCTCGCCGGGGGATGACTTCTTCGGCGGGACGGTCCGCGGCGCGTCCGCGACCCTCACCCGCGCCTCCGCGGGCTTCCGCGATGCCCTGGGCGCTTCCACGCTCACCGCGCAGATCTCCGCGGCCAAGGATGAACGCAACGCCCGGGTTCTCGCGGCCCGCGTCGCGTCGCTGCTCGCGCGGGCCCCCGAACTCGCGGATCGAGCGGGCAGGCCGCCACGCGTCGAAACGCCCGCGAAGTAGGTCTCCGTGCCGGTCTCGCGGCGCCTCTACACCCCGCCCAGGGGCGCGAGCAGCCGCTCCGCCCCGCCCCGGTACAGTTCCGCGAGCACCTCCGCCGGCAGCGCCATCCCGCGCAGCGTGGGCGCCGACATCGCGTCGTAGCGCGCGGGGTCCACCATCATCAGGTCCGCGTCGGCGATAGGGCTTTCCCCCTCGTAGCTCGTCTCAAAGAGCGTGCGCAGCGCGTAGTACCGGCTGGCGTACAGCTCCGCCGCCGCCCGCGGGCTGTCGGCCAGGTCGGACATGGGCCCGCGGGGCCCGCCCTTCGCCGGCGCGAGGTGATCGTCCGTGGTCACGATGTCCGAACCGAAGAGCAGCCTCCCGCGCCATCGCGTGAAGAACGCCCGGACCTCCGCGAGCGGGTGCCTGCTCAGCTCTCGGACGGCCCACTTGGTCGCGCTCGTGTCGAGGTAGAGATTGGGGTGGCGCTCCAGCAACCCCGAGAGGAACGCGAGATCCTCGGGGAAACCGCCGTGGTGCGCGGCGATCCAGGGCCCGCGGAACCGGTCGAGCATGACCTCCAATCCGCGGTACGCGTCCACCTTCTTTCCGAACTTGGCCTGGTCGCGGTAGCGGGTCTGGAACCAGGTGTCGGGGTCGGCGATGTGGACCATGAACATCATGCCGAGCTTCTGCGCGAGCTCGGCCGCGCGGACGCGGGCCGGGGAATCGAGCTCGACGAGCTGCGCGTGATGCTCCGGGGGGATGATCTCGCGAAGGCGCGGGGCGTTCCAGAACTTGACGATGCGCGAGCCCAGCTCGCCGTGGAACCGCCGGATGTCCTCGAGGAACCCCTCGGTCATGGCGTGGGCGTGGTCCTGGGTGCGGAAGCTGGGGAAGGCGATGAACCGGACCATCCCGCCCAGGACATCCCGGATGCTCCGGGCTTCCTCGAAGCGCGACATGCTGTAGACCCGGTCCACGCCGAAGGCCTTGGCCTCGCCCATCCAGAGTTCCGCGGCCTTGATCCCGCCGATGTGCGCGTGGATGTCCACGATCCCCCGGCCCGAAGGCAGAGGAAGTTTGGGCAGATCGCGCGCGGCGCGGCGATAATCGAGGCAGAGCCGATTGGCGGGCGTGGGCACCCGCGCGGCGGGGGGCTCGCCCCCGTCGCTCGCTCGCCCGTCCATTTCAGGCTCTCCCGCCGGGCTCATTCGTCATGGTAGTTCCCGATCCCCACGAACAGCGACACGCCACGAGCGACACGAGCACCGCGGTGGCCACGGGGCGGCGCATCGCCATCGCCCACGACTGGCTCTGCGGGTACCGCGGTGGGGAGGGCGTGCTCGACCGCATCGTGCGCCTCGTCGCGCACGAGCACGAGCCCGCCGGGCTCTATGTCATGTTCGACGACCGCACGGCCGTCACCCCCACCATCGATGCTCAGGCCCGGGTCGTCTCCGGCATCGGGCGGCTCCCGTGGGCCTCGACCGGCCTGAGGCGCTGGCTGCTCCCGCTCTACCCGCGCGCCGTCGAGGATCTCTCGCGACGCCTCGCCGAGGACCACGCCCGGCGCCCCATCGACCTGCTCATCTCGACCAGCTCGGCGGCGATCAAGGGGCTCAGGCCCCCGACGGGCGTGCCGCACCTGTGCTACATCCACACCCCAGCGCGGTACGTCTGGAGCCAGCGGGCCCAGTACGCGGGCAGCCCGCTGCGCGCCCTGGGGCTCCGACTCTTCGCGGATCGTTTCGCGGCGTGGGACAAGCGCACCGCGGGCCACGTCACGCGCTTCCTCGCCAACTCCGCGTACACCGCCCAGCAGGTCCGCCTCGCGTACGGACGCGACGCGAAGGTGCTGTACCCCCCGGTGCGCACGGAGTTCTTCACCCCGAGGCCGACGGGCGAGTCGCGCCGACGCGGGCAGGCCTGGCTGGTCGCCTCCGCGCTCGAGCCGTACAAGCGCGTGGACCTCGCGCTCGACGCCGCCAGCACGACGTCGAATCCCCTGTGGATCGTCGGCACGGGCTCGCAGCGCCGTGTCCTGGGCAACCGCTCGGGGCCCACGGCCACGTTCCTCGGGCGTGTGACCGACGAGCGCCTTCGGGATCTGTACCGGCGCGCGTCGGTGCTGCTGTGCCCGCAGATCGAGGATTTCGGGATCTCCGCCGTCGAGGCCCAGGCGTGCGGCATGCCCGTGGTGGCGCGGCGGACGGGCGGGGCGTGCGACACGGTGATCGACGGCGTGACCGGGGCGCTCTTCGACGAGCCCGAGGTCGGCGCGCTCCTCGACGCCATCGCCCGCTGCCCCAGAAACCCCGACGCCTGCCGGGAGAACGCCGAGCGATTCTCGACGCACGCCTTCGACGACGGGCTCCGTGACGCGATCGCCGAGCTGGTGGGTTGAGGCGTGAGCGGGCTCAGTTGGCCTGAAGCTTCGAGGGCGAGCTGGCGTACACGCGGCTCGCTCGGACGTAGCCCACGTACAACGCGTACTCGACCTCGATGTCGATGTGACGCGCGACCTCGCAGTCCATCGCCGCGAGGCATCGCCGGACAATCGGCGCCCCCGTGGCGAGGCGCTCGACGGGCAGGCAGTCGAACGGATCGCCGCCCTCGCGCGGGCGCGTCGCGTCGCCGAACTTCTTGGTGATGAGCTTGTCGCCCGGGTCGAGGATGCACACGCCGAACGCCCGGCTGTCGCGGATCAAGGGCTCGATCCAGTGCCCCTTGCGGATCGCCACCGAGATCAGCGGCGGCTCGCCCCCCATGCCCTGCACGCTGCTCACGAGCACGCCCGCGCGCTTCCCTTCGAAGGTCGCGGTCATCAGAAACAGTCCCTGCGGCAAGAACGCAAGAGCCTCATCGGCGGGACTGACGCGGAGGTCCTTCATCACAACACCAACCCCGTCTTTCGTCCAGCACGGCGCGCGAGTCTAGTCCCAGAACAGATTTCCGTGTGAGAGCGTTTTCAGCACCAACCACATCCTGAACAAACGCTCCGGCGGTCTCGGGTATTCACCGCAGCGCGTCCGAGATTGTCCACAAGATTTCCACCAAACATGCACATTTTGATGAAAAGTGGGAAGATAGGTTGCATTGTGGGGCAAAGTGTAGTATTCTCCCAAACCGTCGTGGGCAGCGGGCCGATGGAGCGGGTGCCGTGCCGGAGGACCCCCCGTCGTGCTGCTGTTCACCGGACAAGCCGAGGTCTCCATCGACGCGAAGCAGCGTCTGGCGATACCGGCGAAGTTCCGGGGGATGTGGGACGAGGCCCGCGACGGGAGCGCCTGGTACGCCGTGCCCTGGGGGGACAGCATCCGTCTCTACACGGAGCGGCGTTTCGAGGAGCTGGCGTCGCAGGGGCCGCAGTCGCTGCTGCCCTCGCCCGAGGAGGCGGCGCTGGAGTCGGATTTTTTCGGGCTGGCCGAGAGGCTGGCGCCGGACAGCGCGGGTCGCGTGCTGATCCCCAAGCCCATGCTGGAGTCGGCGGGGCTGCGGTCGAGCGAGGTGGTCGTGATCGGGGCAAGGAATCGCCTCGAGGTCAGGGACAAGGACGCATGGAACAGGACGCTTCCCAACCGTCTCGCGAGTCTGCCCGCACTGGCCGCGCGTATGGGCGGGATGCTCAAGGGCGAGCCCGCGTCGCGGTCACCCGGTTCTGCCGGTACGTGACGGAGCTGGAGGTCGAGTTTTTCGAGAGCGAGGAGGTTCTGCTCCTCACTCCCGAGTCTGAATGGAGCGAGTGAGAGAGGAGCGGAGATCGAGCGAGAAGAGAGAGCCTGACGCCCGCCCTGACCGGCGGCGGCAGGAGTGAACGAGATCACGGTCGCGGGAAGAGCACTCGGAGACGCATTCCGGGCGCCGATCCCCGACCACCAGGCGGATCGACTGATCGGGCCAACAGGCAACGGACGCCTTGGCCCACGACGCGGCGTGCACGCCGGGCCTCGACGCAGGGACGCGCCGGGGTTCCGGGGGCGAACAGCCTCACGCTTCGTCGGGACCGCCCGATGTACGCGTGCCCCGCCGGGCAACCCCCGGCTGGGCACATTCCACCACGACCTTCCCTCGCGGGAGGTCATCCGGCGGCGGGGCTCCACCACCTCCACCACCACTGCCCCGTCGCCACACGCCCCTTCGCCAACCGCGAGGGGGCGTGTTTTTTTCCGTTCGAGACCGCCGCCCGCCGGACGACCTGCAACGCGATAATCGTGCGAGACAGGCGACCGTGTTCTCGGTAGACTGCTTGTGATGGCGGACCGCCCGACGAAGCGGGAGCGCGCATCGCGTGGAGCCTTCCGATGCCAATCCGAACCGATGCTTGGGTCGTGAGAAGCGTGGCCGCGGTTTGCTCGATCGGCCTCGTCTGCGGCGTCGCATCGGCCCAGGAGCATCTTCGGAGAGCTCCGGCGAATGAAGTGAGCGGGATTGTCTCGTGCGAGTACCGGTTCAGCCCGGACATCGGGGGCGGACTTCGACAGGAAGCGGCCGATCACTTCGACGGCGTGGCGGGATGGCGGATCAATCGCGTCGAATGGTGGGGCGGCTATCTCGCCATCCCCGGGATCGTCCGCGGCAACCCGAGCGGGTTCACGTTTCAGTTCTACGCGGATGACAACGGCACACCCGGGGTTCGGTTGTACCAGCAGTCCGTGGCGTCGTTTACAGAAACGGAGTACCACCGCGAGCCGCCCTCGCCTCCGGATTGGCCGGACGGGTTCCCAAACTTCCATTACACCGCCGATCTTCCGGTGACGTTCGTAGTGCCCACGACCGGGCGGTACTGGATGAGCATCGTCGCGCTCTACGACGAGTTCGATCTCGATTGGGGTTGGACGAGAACAACCGACTCGGTTTCATCCCCGAGGGTGATGCTCAGAACCCGGTTCAACCCCGTGTTCAGCCCGTCACTGATCGACGACCACAACGCGTTCGCGCTCAACTACACGGGCACCACGATCCCATGCCCGGCCGATCTCGATGACGGCTCGGGCACGGGAACTCCCGACGGCGGCGTGACGATCGATGATCTGGTCTACTTTGTCTCGAGCTTCGCGCAGGGGGACATGGGCGCCGACCTCGATGACGACGGCCTCGACCCCGGCACTCCCGACGGGGGTGTGACGATCGACGATCTCATCTTCTTCTTCGATCACTTCGGTATGTGCTGCTAGAACGAGTTTTGTGCCGGTGGAGCGGTCCGCTGGCCCGCTCGGGTTGTCGTTGCCCCGGCGGGCTGGAAGCCCGCCCCACCAGAGACGCTCAGATCCGATGGAACACGCTCTCGGGCTCTTTCTGCTCCCGTGCCGCTGGCGTCGCACTCGGTAGGCTCGCGATGGTCCTGCGTCGTTGGTCGTGGCACGCGGCTTGGTCATCGTGCGTTCACGAGGGCGTCCCGACCCGCGGTCATCAGCACCCTTCCTCGAACCTCGTGAGGAAGTAGATGAGGTCATCGATGGTGACCCCGCCGTCTTGCGTGTTGGTCCCGCTGCCGTCGTCCACGTCGGCGCACGATTCGCCGGCCTCGAAGAGCCCGAGGTAGTAGAGCAGGTCGTCGATGGTGACGCCCTCGTCGGGCGTGCCGTTCCCGCTCCCGTCGTCAAAGTCCGCGACGCAGTCGCCGTAGCACGTGGCGCCCTCGCCCGAGGTGCGGAAGAACGTGCGGCTGCTGCGCTGGAACCCGACGAGCGTCTGGGCCTCTCCCGAGAACGCGGCGTTGAAGTGGCGCTCCAGCGCGATGAACGTGATCCACGCGTCGTAGTCGCGGCCGGGCTGGAGGGTCCCGCCCGGGATGAAGACGCTGGTGGTGTCGAACGCGAAGTGGACGATGTCGGTGCTCTGCAGGTCCTGGATCCAGATGCGGGCCTGGACGTAGTTCGCGGAGGGAGGAGCCGTGAACGTGTTGAGCGTGATGGTGAAGTCCTGGGTCGGATCGATCTCGTCCTGCATGGCGTTGTACGTGGCGGCGTCCACGGCGGGGATCGCCGAGGGCCATCCCCCGCTCGGGAAGGGCTGGAGGAGCGTGGCGCTCTGCGTGCCGGAGGTGCCGCCCGAGATGTTGAAGGTGTAGTTCCCCGCGGGACGGGCGGCGAGCAGGTCGCCCTCATTCGACCCGAAGTAGAAGTCATAGTGGCTCACGCCCGTCCCGAAGGGAGATCCGGGGATCGGGGTGGTGGCGCCGCCCGGCTGGGTCACCGTGCAGAGCGTCAGTGAGTCGGCCGGGTCCGCGTAGAGACCCTGGTAAGACAAGGCTTGGAGAAGCGTGTGCGAGCTGGGAGAGACCTGGCGGTACGTCGCCTCGTAGTGAACCTCGACCTGGTGAATCCCGG
Source organism: uncultured Phycisphaeraceae bacterium (assembly GCA_964614075.1). Lineage (GTDB taxonomy): Bacteria > Planctomycetota > Phycisphaerae > Phycisphaerales > UBA1924. Next base: position 14,058 of record CAZTJZ010000032.1, on the reverse strand, counting down.
CGAGCACGGGGGCCGACGCGGCGAGAACGACGAGCGACGCAGCACACGGGCGATATCGCATGGCCAACTCCTTTGAGGCGCGGGGCTCCCCGCTCCTCGGAGAGATAGCGAGCGGCGTCGCGGTTCTGAGAGAAAATGGCGCGGGGGTGCTGAAAAGAACGAGACGGCTGGCGTGGGCCTAGAACCATCCCCGGCGCGGCGGGTTGAGGAGGGCCTCGGTTCCTTGCGTCGGCGGCTTACTTCCCCTTGACCGTGATCGACCCGTTGGACGACTCGAGGGTGCACTCGGGCCCGTCGCCGAAGGTGATCGTGCCCTTGGCTTTCTTGCCGGTCTGGGTGCCGCGCCCGGTGTTGTTGTTGATCGTCCCGTTGCTGGTGGAGGCGTGGACCCGGCCCGCGAAGGCCGCCCCCACGGTCAGCGTGATCTGCCCGTTGGAGGTGTCGGCGCTCACGGGTCCTTTGGCGTCGTCGGCGAGGTCGATGGTCACGCTCCCGTTGCTCGTGTCGACGGTCGCCTCGGACACCTCGCGGAGGACGACGGCGCCGTTGCTGGTGTCGGCGTGGATCTTCCCGCGGACGCCCGAGAGCTCGATCTTTCCGTTGGAGGTGTCCACGCTGGCCGAATCGCACGGGAGGTCGGAGACGATCTTCCCGTTGCTCGAATCGAGGTGGAGTCTCGACGCGTCCGGGAGGCTCACCGTGAACGTGGCGCCCTCGTCGCTCTTGGGCTTTCCGCCGGGCCAGGTAGTGAAGATCTTGAGCGTGCCGTCGACGCGCTCGGCGTGGACGCGAGCCTCGTCGAGGCGCTCCTTGCTCTTGGAGTAGAGGCGGGCCTCGACGACGACCTCGCTCCCGCCGGACTTCTTGATCTCGATCGAGCCGTTGTGCGTCCTGAGCTCGAGGGGCTTGGAGGGCTCGTGCGGGACCCTGACGTTGGCCGAGGTCTCGTGCCGCTCGGCGTCGAGTTCCAGGGCGTACCCGCACTCCGCGCAGCCGGTCGCGGAGATGGTGGTGAGGGCGAGGACGCTGACCAGCGCGAGCGTTTTCATGGGGAGCTCCGTGACAGGCGTGGGTGTGGCGGAATGCGGTCGCGCCGGGCGGAATGGGATCTCGCCCAGCATACCGGGTGTGGATCAACATATTGGGATGCTCCGGGAACGGGTTTCGGGCAAGGAACACGGCGAGCCCGGGCCGGTCTACTTCCTATAGTGGCTCCGCATGGCCATCCGCGATGAAGACGTCACGGTCATCCACCCCCCCAAGCTCTCGGCGATGGAGAACGTCTATCTGCCCGAGGTCATCAAGGGGTTCGGCACGACCCTGCGCCACATGTTCACCAGCTTCGGCGGCGGAAAGACCAACCGCACCATGCAGTACCCCGAGGTCCGACGAGAGGACCTCAAGGTCGAGGACGGCGGGATGAACCCAGGGAACTTCCGGGGTGTGCACCGCCTGAATAGGGATGAACGCGGACGGGTCAAGTGCGTGGCGTGCATGATGTGCCCGACCATCTGCCCGGCCCGGTGCATCCACATCCAGGCCGGGGAGAGCCCGTGGGATGACCGCGAGAAGTACCCGGTGAAGTTCGAGATCGACGAGCTGCGCTGTATTTTCTGCGGGATGTGCGAGGAAGCATGCCCCGTGGACGCGATCGAGCTGACGACCGAGTACGACGTTATCGGGCATTCCCGGCAGGAAATGGTGTTTGACAAAGAGAAGCTGCTGAACGTCTACGACGTGACTATCGGCCGCAAACCGATGTAGCTCGGGGCGGCAAGCACCTGTCAAAATACGAACAGTAAAGCGGACACGCGAGGAGTTTGTTCTCGCGTGTCTTTGTTTTCGGGCGTTGCTTGGTCGAGCGAGGGGGTCGGTGTGGGGGGTGTGTGCGGGAGTCGCAGAATCTGCAGATTTTCCGGCGCGATTGCTGGCATTTTGAAAATCCTGATGTAGATCTGTGAGTGAGGGAGTGGAAGCAGCGGGCGCGGCACGAGCGAGAGCTTGTCGCAGGCGCATTGGGTCAGGCTCGAAGCCAGCGAGGGCGAGCGAGTGGGTACACGCGCTCGGAGAGTCGTTCGTCACTTCAACTACAGAGAGAGTGTCATGGTGAAGAAGTTTTCTCTTGGGTGCGTGTTGGTCGCGTCGGCCGGGCTGGCACAGTCGGCCTCTGCCGCGATCATTTTTTCCAACGTGGTGATCAGCGGCTCGCTGTCGACCGGCGCGACCGCGGTCCCCGGGCCGAACGACATTGATTTCACGTTCGGGACCAATGGGGCGCAGGTGGGCGACGCGACGGCGCCGGTGCGATCCGGGAACCTGATCATCACGTTCAACGTGGACTCGACCGACGGCCCGCTGACGGCGGACATCCTGAGCCTTCTGGGCGCGGTGTCGGGGAGCGGCGTGGTGATCTTCAACGAGGTGATCGAGGACCGCACGCCGGGGAGCCAGGGGATCATCGCTCTGGCGGATCACGTGGTGAACGTTCAGAACCCGCCGCCGGTGAACCGGGTGATCAACTTCTCGCGTCCGTCGAGTTCGATCAAGGTGAAGAAGACGCTGGTGCTCTCGGCGTTGGACACGCAGGCGTTGGACCTGGCGAACGTGAGCCTGCTGGAGCAGCGGTTTGTCCCGACGCCCGGCGCGTTGGCGCTGCTGGGCCTGGGCACGATCGTCGCGATGCGTCGGCGTCGCTGAGCCACTGAAATACACCACACTCTCTCGGGCCCGCCGCAGCGCGGGCCTTGTTTTTTTTGATCGATGGATGCCCGGCGCGGGGCGAGGGGTTTTGCGCGTGGCGCAAGGAATTCTTCGATTTTGCTGGCATTTCCGGGAATCTGTGGCATGTTGTAGATGGCGGAACTTGCCGACGGGGCGCGGTGTGCGCGCCCGGGAGATCCGAGAAGCCGACGGGGAGGAGTCCCCGTGGGCCGTCGTGCCGATTCGGTCCTCGTGATCGGATCGTCGAGATTGAGGAGTGCGGGAATGCGTTTGCTCACTTTGGTCGCGATCGCGGGGATGTGCGTGGCGGGGAGCGCCGCGTCGGGCGCGATCCTGATTTCGGTGCCGACGGTCTCCGGGACGCTGGGGACAGGGAGCACGTTCAACTTTGGTCCGACGGACATCGACATCATCGCGCCGTTCGAGGCGGGGTCGGTGGGCGACGGGGCGGCGTTGCGGACGGGGACGGTGACGTACACGTTCAACGTGACGGGCACGGGGGGCGACCTCGTGAACCGCGACGTGTTCAGCCTGGCGGGCGCGGTGGCGGGGAACGGGACCATCAGCGTGCAGACGATGGTGCACGACATCGCGACCAGCGACATGCTGGCGACGGACTCGTTCACGGTGAGTTCGATCAATCCACCTCCGGCGGCGCGGGTGATCGATTTCAGCCGGGCGAGCGCGGGCGTGCAGGTGATCGTGCAGCTCACGCTGGACGCGGCGGAGACGGCGGGGTTCGAGCTCGCGAACTTCAGCCTGCTGGAGCACAACTTCGGCGTGGTCCCCACGCCCGCGAGCCTGGCGCTCTTGGGGCTGGGCGGGGTGGTGATGGGTCGCCGGCGGCGTGCGTGAGATCGCGGGATTCGGGCGGTGATGGGGCGAGTCGGCGCGCGTGGTCCGGCCCACCCGGTGCAGTTTGCGTGTGACGGCTGTTCGGGAGATCGGCATGAAGATCGCATGGACCATGATCACGGCGGCGGCGGCGGGCTCGGCTCAGGCCGGGATCTATCTCGAGTCCGAGAGCAACAACACGATCCCGACGGCGAACGTCGTGGGGACGGTGGTGGCGCCCGGGGATTCGTGGGTGATTGACGGGAGCATCACGCCGGGCGGGACGAACCTGGCGGGCGACGTGGACTGGTTCGCGTTCGATCTGCCCGCGGGATCGACGTTTGTCGCCGCGGGGTATGCGTTGAGCGTGCCCAACTCGCAGGCCGACGGTCAGTTCGAGCTGGTGAACTCCTCCGGCGTGATCGTGGCGTTCGATGATGACGGAAATCTGGGACTGATGCCGTCGATCCAGGCGAACGGGCTGCCCGCGGGGCGGTATTACCTCGGGATCAGCGGGTTTGACGACCTCGGGAGCATCACGAACCCGACGATCTTCGACGGGATCGACGGCGCGGGCCCGGACGGGCACACCGAGAACTGGACGTACAAGCTGGTCGTGGGCGTCAATGTGATCCCCGCGCCGGGTAGCGTGGCGCTGGTGGGCGCGGGCGTGCTGGGCCTGCTGCGTCGGCGTCGGTAGACGAGCAGAGTTTTCGCGCTTCCGGGAGGGAGCGAAGAGGGCCCGGTGGACATGTCCACCGGGTTTTTTCATGGACCCCTGGGTCCTGCTGTTTTCGGTGGATTGACCCACGCGTTGTGTCGGCGAGGGCGTGAGGTGTTGGCCGCACTATGCCGGGCGAGTTGGGCCGGGCGAGGTGGGCCGCACAAACGCCGAATCGCTGGAGGTTTGAGGACGTGGCGGCGTCGCGGTTCCGAGAAGACGGCTGAAAACAAGGCTGAAATTGCTCTGAGCTGTGGTAGGGTGATGTTACCGGATCCTGCCGCGGCGTTGCGGCGTGGTTTCGGGGTGTGGGGAGATCACACCAAAGTGTGTCCGTGTGGATCGGTGCTCGTCGCGTTACGGGACAGCACTGACCAGAGTGGCAGAGCTTTTTGGAGGACTGCACATGCGAAAGAACATGATCATCGGGATGGCGGCGGCGGCGATGTTGGCGTGCGTGGCGGGGACGGCTCAGGCCGCCCCGCTGGGCAACGCGTTCACGTACCAGGGCGAGGTGGCCAACGGCGGGGTTCCGGCGACGGGGCCCGTGGACCTGCGGTTCCGCGTGTACGACGCGTCGGCGGGCGGGGTGCTTGTGGGCGCTCCGAACCAGATCGTGGTGCTGAACCAGGCGCTCGTGGACGGGCGGTTCACGACCGAGCTGGATTTCGGGGCCGCGGTGCACAACGGCGACGACCGCTGGCTGGAGATCGACGTTCGTCCGGCCGGGGGCGGGGCGTACACGACGCTCGCGCCTCGTCAGCGTCTGGCGGCGACGCCCAACGCGCGGTTCGCGGTGAACGCCTCGCTGGCGACGGACTCGTCGGCGCTGGGCGGGCAGGGCGGTGCGTTCTATCGCAACGCGTCGAACATGAACGCGGGCACGCTGCCCAACGCCCGCCTCGGCGGGACGTACGGGAGCTCGCTCAACTTCAGCAACGTCGCGAACGTGTTCGTGGGCGACGGCTCGGGGCTGACGGGGATCAACGCGACGAACATCGGGAGCGGGACCATCAGCGATGCCCGTCTTTCGAGCAACGTGGCGCTGCTCAATCGCAACCCGCAGGTCTTCACGGGAACGAACACGTTTAATGCGAACGCGCGGGTGAACGGGTTCTTCGGCGTGAACACGGCGACGCCGATCGGCTCCGCAATCACCGTCGTCAGCGGGACGGCCGGGGCGGGCCAGTACACGGGCATGTACGTGAACGGCACGGACGCGCAGTCGTGGCCGTTCATCGGCTACGCGACGGCCAACGGGCCCCGCGCCTGGACGTACTGGAACGGGCAGACGGGCAACTGGGGGCTGTACAACAGCGGGGAGCACATGACGGTGCAGAGCGACGGCGACGTGGGTCTGGGGACCACCACGCCGCTGACGAGCCTGCACGTGTTCCAGGCCGGCGGGGCGCCGGAGGTGCGTCTTGAGGGCGCGCCGAACACGGGCGTGTCGACGATCTCGCTGGTGGAGACGTTCGGGACGGACTATCGCGGCGGGCGTATCCGCTACAACGCGGCGACCAACGACTTCACGATCGGGACGCTGAACACCGGCACGACGGTGGTGGACGCGATCCGGCTGGACCGCGGGAGCGCGCAGACGAATCTCCTGGGTAATCTGAGCGTTGCGGGGCTGGTGAACAGCAGCCTCACGTTCGCGACGGACACGCAGAGCATCAACTTCGCCGCCGCGGACGCGACGAGCACGCCCATGATCACGATGTTCCCGACCGCGGGCTCCGCGGAGCGGAACGTGATCGGGCACTCGCCGGCGTTCCCGGGCTGGGGCATGTACTACAACGACCCGGCCGACACGTTCATCTTCAAGACGGCGGCGACGGCGGTCCCGTCGCTGTTCCTCCCGCTGAACGGGGCCAACAACGTGGGCTTCGGGACGGCGACGCCGACCTCGGAGTTCCACCTCGCGCGGACGGGTGCGAACACGTTCAAGATCGAGTCGGGGGCGAACCAAAACATCACGATCGACTTCTTCGAGAACCTGGGCTCGGGCAACGGCGCGCGTCTGAGCTACACGGGCGCCGGGGCCAACCAGTTCATCATCGGGACGGTGAACAACGGGGTCCCAACGGACGCCATCCGCATCAACCGCGGGTCGCCCAACATCCAGATCGTGGGCACGTTCACCGCGGCGGCGAAGTTCTTCGAGATCGATCACCCGATGGACCCCGAGAACAAGATCATGAAGCACGCCTGCATCGAGTCGGATGAGTACAAGAACGTCTACGACGGGACGATCGTCACCGACAACCTGGGCTACGCGACCATCACGCTCCCCGCGTGGTTCGAGAGCCTCAACGAGAAGTTCCGCTACCAGCTCACCATCATCGACGAGGGGGACGTGGCGGGGGATCTGGTCTCGGCGCGGGTCGTCCGCAAGGTCGCCAACGGCGAGTTTGCCATCAAGACCAGCGTGCCCAATGTCGAGGTCTCCTGGCAGATCACCGGCGTGCGCAAGGACGCCTGGGCCAAGGCCAACCCGATCCAGGTCGAGACCGACAAGGTCGGCGAGTTCAAGGGCACCTACATTCGGCCCGAGGCGTACGGGCTCCCGGCGTCCAAGGGTGACTCGGTGATCTACCAGCGCGGCCAGCGCCCGATCACCGGCGTGGTGGAGCAGCGCGTCGATCAGCAGGCCCTGCCGGTCGAGGCGCAGCACTAAGCCGCACGAAGGACTCGAAAGGAGCAAGCCATGAACAAGTACCTTTGGACGCTCGTCGCGGGAGTGGTTCTGGCTCTCGCCCCCGACGCCCACGCCCAGTTCAGCATGAACTGGTACACGATCGACGGCGGTGGCGGGACGAGCAGCGGCGGGTCGTTCACGATCCGCGGGACAATCGGGCAGCACGACGCCGGGATCATGAGCGGCGCGTCGCTGCAGCTGGCCGGTGGGTTCTGGGGCGGGGCGACGGCGCCCGGCTGCCCGGCGGACCTCGACGACGGGTCGGGGACGGGAACGCCCGACGGGGGCGTCACGATCGACGACCTGGTCTACTTCATCACGGCGTTCAACCTGGGCGACATCGAGGCCGACCTTGATGACGACGGGCTGGACCCGGGGAACCCGGACGGGGGTGTGACGATCGATGACCTGATCTTCTTCCTGGCCCACTTCGCGGGCGGGTGCTAGAAGACTCGCGGGAAGGCCCGCGAGAGAAGGAAAGTTTGACCGCCCGTGGCGAGTGCCGCGGGCGGTTTTTTTTTTTCGAGGTGGTCGTGGGGAGAGGGCCGAGCCGGGCGGGACGGGTGTGGCGCGGGGGGCGGTGTGACCCGAGGGGGGCGGGCGGCATCCAAGCGATGGCGGGCTGGCGCCCGGCATGGAGAAGCACCACGATGAGTCGAACCGCGTTGAAGTCGGCGATGATGGCGGCGTTGGTCGGGACGTTGGTTGGGGGGGTGGCGTTGGCCGGGCTGGACGAGGTGAAGAGGCCGGCGCACGCCGCTCCGAAGGGGATGGTGCTCGCGGTGCACCGGGTGGGGGCGGGCGATCCCGCGCGCACGGCGGAGTTTGTTCGCCAGTGCCTCACGCACGGCACGACGCACGCGGGTGTCGGGCATGTGTTTGTCAGCGACGCCGCCACGTTCGCGACGCTCTCGGGCGGAGAGGCGGGCGGCGAGGGAACGACGGTGCTGGTTGATTCGGGCGGGGGCGTGATGGCGCGGCTGAATCTGAGCGGCGACGGCTCGGGGTGCGAGGCGATGTACCGCGAGCTGGCGGCGAAGGACAAGGCCCCGGCGCTGGACCATTACAATCTGCCCAAGGGCAAGACGCTCGCGCTGCAGGGGTACGACCCGGTGGCGTACTTCGTGGAGGGCAGGGCCCGGAAGGGCGTGGCGACGATCACGAGCTCGTACCAGGGCGTGGCGTACCAGTTCTCGAGCGAGGAGAACCGGGCGAAGTTCAACGACGCGCCGCGGAAGTACCTGCCGACGTACGGCGGGTGGTGCGCGAGCGCGATGGGCGACGGGGGGCGGAAGGTGGAGATCGACCCGACGAACTTCAAGGTCAAGGACGGTCGGCTGTTCCTGTTCTACAAGAGCATCTTTGCGGACGCGCTCAAGGACTGGAACAAGAAGGAGAAGGAATGGGAGCCCTCGGCGGACGGGCACTGGAAGAAGATCAGCGGTGAGGATGCCGTGGTCGAGTGAGGTGAATGTGCGCCGCCGAGGCGGGGTGCGGGGGCGGACGACCGCGATCGAACGCCTTGGCGATTATGGCCCCGATTGAAGAAGGACTCATGCGCGAGACGGTGGAGATTCTGCTGAGCGTGCTGGGCGCGTACCTGGGCATCGGCGTGGTGTTCGCGCCGGTGTTTGTGTGGCGCGGGATCGGGCGTGTGGACCCGGTGGCGGCCCACGCCGGGGCGGGTTTCCGGCTGATCGTGATCCCCGGGGTGGTGGCGCTCTGGCCCGTCATGGCGTGGCGGTGGAGCCGCACGGGGAGGAGCGCATGACTCGGCGTCAGCGGGCGGTGCATGTGTGGGTGTGGGCGCTGCTGCTGCCCGGGCTGGTCATGGGCGTCGTGCTTCTGTGGGTGCATCGCCCATGAGCATCTCGTACACCAGCGTGCAGTGGAACCGCCACAAGAAGACGTACGACGCGTGCATCGCGGCCGCGGCGGTGGTGTTTGTCGCGGTGTTCGTGGGGTTGGGGCGGGTGCTGTTCCCGCCGCCTCATGATGTGAGCGTGGAGGTGCTGTTGATCCGGGCGTCGGGGACGCTGGCGATCCTGATGCTGCACGTGATCCTGAGCGTGGGCCCCCTGGCGCGGCTGGACGCGCGGGGCTCGGCGCTTCTGTACAACCGGCGGCACCTGGGCGTGTCGTTCTTCCTGGTCGCGCTCACGCACGCGGCGTTGACCGTGGGGTACTACGGCGGGTTCGGGGGGAAGAACCCGCTGCTGGCGTTGATCGCGGGATACTCGTCGCGCACGGTGAGCGGGTTTTCGTTCGAGATCCTGGGGTTCCTGGCCCTGCTGGTGTTCTTCGTCATGGCGGCAACGAGCCACGACTTCTGGCTCAAGAACCTGACGGCCCGCGTGTGGAAATGGCTGCACATGGGCGTGTACGCGGCGTACGCGCTGGTCGTGATGCATGTGGCGCTGGGCGCGATGCAGGGCGAGGGCGGCGTGGTCATCCCGATGCTGCTCCTCCTCGGCGCGGGCTGGCTCGGGGCGCTGCACGTGATCGCAGGCGTGCGCGAGGTCCGGCGCGATCGGGGCGGGCTGGTGGAAGACGGCGAGGGCTGGGTGGACGCGTGCGCCGTCGGCGAGATCGCGGAGAGCAAGGCGAAGGTCGTGTGTCTGAAGGGGCGGGGACGGGAGCGCGTCGCGATCTTCCGCGACGGTGACACGCTCAGCGCCGTGGCGAACGTGTGCGCTCACCAGGGCGGTCCCCTGGGCGAAGGGCAGATCATCGATGGGTGCATCACGTGCCCGTGGCACGGGTATCAGTACCTGGCCAAGAACGGCCAGTCTCCGCCGCCGTTCACGGAGAAGATCCCGACGTACGAAGTGCGCGTCCGCGGCTCGCGGGTGCAGCTCAACCCACGGGCCAGAGCGCCGGGCACGCCCGTGGAGCCGGCGAAGATCGTGGTGGGACGCGGAATGGAGACCGGGGCGGGGGGCGGGACATGAACGCGCCGCGGGATCTTTACGTGGGGTATCTCCCGATGCCGGCAGGCCACGGGCGGTTCGTGCGTGCGCTGGTGGTGGTGCTGGTGGTGATGGTGGTCGGGGGCGGGGCGCTGGTGGCGGCGGGGATGCGCCGGCCCGGCGCGGCGCGGTGGCACGGGGATCGCACGGTCGCTCGCGGCACGGTCGTGCTCCGCCCGTACCCGATGTTGATCGAGAACGGGCGGGGCGTGCTTCTGGTGCTCGAGGGCAAGCACGGCGCCGCGCGGAGGTTTGAAGGGCTGGACGGGCGCGAGGTCGAGGTGACGGGCACGCGCCTGGAGAGTCCGGGGATGCGCATGATCGAGGTGATCGACGTGCACGCGCTGGGCGAGGGGCAGACCGCCGAGACGCTGAGGCTGGACGCGGAGGAGGTCACGCTCCGCGGCGAGATCGTCGACAGCAAGTGCGCGCTGGGCGCCATGAAGCCCGGCGATGGAAAGACGCACAAGGCGTGCGCGACGCTGTGCGTGTCGAACGGGATCCCGCCGATGCTGGCGCGGCACGACCGCCCGGGGGAGTACGTGCTCCTCGCGGACAGGGAGGGCGGCGCGGCGAACGGCGTGGTCCTGGAGTTCGTGGGTGAGCCGGTGGACGTGGTTGGAGTGCCCGGGACTGTGGCGGGGATGGCCGTGCTGTCGCTGCGCGAGGGTGGGGTGCGGCGCGCGCGTTGAAGAGGCGGGCGCCACGGCGGGCCCGGGCGGCGCTTGCGGAGACCCTAAGCGGGTTACGCGGTCGCGGCGGCCTCGAGGCGCTCGCGGAGCTGGCCCTGCGGCACGTAGCCCACGAACGCGTCGACGACTTTGCCCTGATGGACGATGAAGAGGGCGGGGATGCTCTGCACCTGGAACATCGACGCGAGCTCGGGCTCGTCGTCGACGTTCACGAACGCGAAGCGGGCCTTGCCCTGCATCGACGCGGCGAGCTTCTCGACCTCGGGCTTGAGCATGCGGCAGGGCGGGCACCAGGGCGCCCAGAAGTCCACGAGGACCGGCGTGTCGGACGAGATGACCTGGGTCTCGAACGTGGCCTTGGTCGGGTGCAGGATGTTGGTGGTGTGCTCGGTCATATTGGTGTCTTCGTTCTTAGAGGCCGGCCGGACGCAGGAGGTTCCCGAGTTTGTGGCGGGAACCCCCGGATCAGCGGTTTGCGTGCGGCGGGAGGCTCAGCGGGGCTCCGCGGCGGGCGGGAGGGGGGCGTGCACGCCGAACTCGTGCACCAGGCGCCCCCCGGCGTGGGCGGCGTTGGCGAGCAGGAGCGACGCCGGCGCGAACGCCGCGAGCGAGACGAGGGCCAGCACGAGGAGTCGTCCCCGCCCCCACTTCTCCGCGCGCGGCGCGAGAAACAGCATCAGGATGGAGAACACGCCGGCGTACGCGAGGAGCACGTTGCGCGTGGTCTCGGCGAGTTCCTCGTGGCGGTCCAAGACGTCCTGGAGCGTCTGGTCGCCCATGACGAGCTGCTCGGCGGCGTCGCCCGTGGCGGTCGCGAGGACCGCGCCCCCCGCCGCGATGCACAGCACCACCGCGGCGGCGGTCAGGAGCCCCCGCGCGGACTTGCGGAGCACGACGGGCAGCAGCACGAATACGGGGAAGACCAGGAACAACGCGACCGGAAAATGCACGACGATCGGGTGCAGCGCGTCCCAGGCTGGGGTGGGCGGGAAGTTCATGGGCGGCTCCAGAAAAGGGCGGCAGGCTCGCAGGATTGCCCCGGCATCGTATTCGGCATTTCTACATCCTGATTTCGCAAAGGAGTCCGGCACCGCTCGGGGGGACAGCGAGGGAGTCGGCGGCGCGGCGTGAGAAGTGCTTGGACAACGGGGTCACGATGAGCTTGGCGCCGGCCACGACAAGCACCGCCGCGAGAAGCAGACGGAGCGCGCGGGGGTTGAAGGTGCGGCTTCCGAGCGTCGCGCCGATCCCGCCGCCCACCACCACGGCGATGGCCCAATAGGGAAACGCGGGGGGCCAGTCGATGGGCTTGGCGGCGAGCGCCGCGAGCCCCGAGATGGAGTTGACGAGGATGAACGGGGCGGAGACGGCGGCGGTGCGTTTGGGATCGCTCCAGGCCAAGAGGAGGAGGAGCGGGCTGAGGAAGATCCCGCCGCCGGTCCCGGTGAGCCCGGCGAGCAGGCCCAGCATACCGCCAACGAGAATGGCGATCGGGGTTGAGGGCGTGCGGAGGGGGCGGGGTTCGCGGGGGCGTGCGTCGAGCGCCATGCGCCACGCCGAGAAGAGCAGCACGCACCCCACGAGTGGCTGGAAGACGTGCTCGGGGAGGTGGATGAGACCGCCGGCGTAGGCCATGGGGATCGAGAGCACGAGGAAGGGCCAGAGGAGGCTCCAGCGGAAGTGGCCGGCGCGGGCGAACTGGACGGTGGCGATGGTCGCCACGATGGTGTTGAGTAGAAGCGAGACGGGCCTCATCTGCGCGGCCGGGACGCTCATCAGGGCCATGGCGGCGAGGTAGCCCGAGGCGCCGGCGTGCCCGACGGAGGCGTAGAGGACGCTCACGGCGAGGAAGATCGCGGCGAGGATCAGGTCGATCGTGGTCATCGTCTGGAAACCAAAGCCCCGGGGGGCGAATGGCGCGTGCTCGGCCCGATATCGGGCCCACTGCGGCTCGGCGATCGGGGTGCGGGAATGGCGATCGGGTATGCTGGGCGATCCGGGGGTGGACCCGGGCGGAGAGCATCACCACGGCGCATGATCGAGGATAGGTCCAACTCGGCGGGCGAGGTCACGCGGATCCTGGGTGATCTGGCGCGCGAAGATCGCAGCGGGAGCGATCGCCTGCTCGCGCTGGTCTACGGGGAGCTCCGCGCGCTCGCGCGGGCGCGTCTGGGGCGTGAGTCCCCGGGGCTGACGCTGGAGCCCACGGCGTTGGTCCACGAGGCGTATCTGCGCCTGATCGGCGAGGCGAACGCGCGGTGGAAGAACCATGCGCACTTCTTCTCGGCGGCGGCGGTGGCGATGCGTCGGATCCTGATCGAGCGGGCGCGGAGGCGGCGCGTGCCCCGGGGCGGGGAGGCGAGCCGCGTCGAGGTCGCCCAGCCCGGCGGCGGGGCGGGGGTGGACGTGATCGCGCTCGACGAGGCGCTCCGTCGTCTGGGCGAGGAGGACGCGCGGCTGGTCGAGGTGGTGCAGCTCCGTTATTTCGCGGGGCTCAGCGTCGAGCAGACGGCGCTCGTGCTGGGCGTCTCGGAGCGGACGGTGAAGCGAGACTGGGAGTATGCGCGGGCGTGGCTGCGCAGCACGCTCGGGGCGGGAGGCTGAGGCGTGGAAGGTCGTGCCAGCGAGGTGCGTCGGTTGTTCGAACGGGCGATCGAGCTTTCCCCGGGAGAGCGCGAGGGGTTTTTGTCGCGTCTGGAGTGCAGCGAGGACGTGCGGGCGCGGGTGCGGGCGCTGCTGGCGGGGCACGACCGGGCCGGGTCGTTTCTCGAATCCCCCCCGGTGGAGTGGGCGGTCGATGATGCCGCCGACCCTGGCGGCGGGCTGGTGGGGAGTGTCCTGGGCGGGTATCGGGTGACGGGGGTCCTGGGCGAGGGCGGGATGGGTGTGGTGTACCGCGCGGAGCAGGAGCATCCCCGGCGTGCGGTGGCGCTCAAGCTCATCCGCTCGCCCCTGGCGGGACGCGAGGCGCTCTCGCGGTTCCGGCGCGAGGCGGAGGCGCTGGGTCGGCTCAATCACCGCGGGATCGCGCAGGTGTACGAGGCGGGGGAGGCGCGGGACGCCGGCGGGCGGAGCGTGCCCTTTGTCGCGATGGAGCTGGTGGAGGGGGTCACGATTCTGGAGTACGCGCGGGAGCGCGGGCTGGACATCCCCAGCCGGCTGGCGCTGTTCGCAGAGGTGTGCGACGCGGTGCAGCACGCGCACCAGCGCGGCGTGATCCACCGCGACCTCAAGCCCGGGAACATCCTGGTCGAGGATCGCGCGGAGGAAAGCGCGATGGGGTCCGGCGTGCGAGGATTGCCCGGGGCGGGCGTGAAAGTTCTGGACTTCGGCGTGGCGCGGCTGAGCGATGACGCGGGCGCGGGAACGCTGCGCACCGACGCGGGCCAGGTGATCGGGACGCTCGCGTACATGAGCCCG
>CAZTJZ010000031.1:15237-27144 GCA_964614075.1 uncultured Phycisphaeraceae bacterium | reverse complement strand
CAGCAGGACCTTGCCAGCGATGGTGACTTGGTTCTGGATGCAGTTCATCCGCTCCACCATCTTGAAGTAGAGCGAGCTCGCCTGCCCCCAGCGGATCGGCGTCGCGATGAGGAACACGTCCGCCCACTGCACGAACGCCTCGTACACGCGGTCCATCTGGTCGTTGGGGTCCATCTGCGTGATGGAGCACGGCCAGGTGCAGGCGTGGGACGACTTGCTGTAGTACCCCTCGCAGTGGCGGAAGTTCAGCTCCGCGAGGCGGATCAGCCGGGTTTCGGCGCCGCGCTCCTTCGCGTGCGCGAGCGCCGACCCGAGCAGGTCGTCCGAGGTGGAATACCTCGGATTCGCGAGGTCCATGTTCGTCGTCGAGAGGCCCACGACGCGCAGCGGGTCGTCCAGCGCCGGACCGCCCGGACGCCCGCGCACCGTCAGCGTCGTGAGCGGGTGCGGCGGATGGGGCTTCTTGAGGCGCTTGGAGGTCGGGGCCGCGCTGATCAGCACGCGACCGCCCTCGACCCTCACGTCGTGCGCCGGCACCGCGTCGTCCTCATACCCCGGCTCGCCCTTCCCGGTGCGGCGGTGGAACGTCCACCCGTGCCACGGGCAGACGATGTAGTCCTCGCGCAGTCGCCCCTCGCCCAGCGGGCCCCCCACGTGGTTGCACAGCCCGGAGACCGCCCCGAACTCGCCGTCCTTGAACGAGAGGGCGACGGGCGTCCTCCCGACCTTGATCTGCCGCACCGGCGTGCGCGAGAGCTCCTCCGCCGATCCGACGTCGATCCACTCGTGGGTGCCCTCGCTGGTCATGTGGCCCGCCTCTGAAGAGTGTCCAGGAGCGCGTCGAACGGGGGCGCGAGCTCCGTGCCGATCTCCGCCCGGCGCAACTCTATCCCGCGGCGGGCAAACTCCCCTAGCCTACCCGATGCACGAGAGCTTCCAGGACTTCCTCGCCGCCCTCTCCGCCGCCGGGGAGCTGACGCGCCTCTCCGCGCCCGTCTCTCCGATCCTGGAGATCACCGAGCTCGCCGACCGCGCGTCTAAGTCCAGATGCCCCGTCCTTCCGCACGCCTCCACACGCGCCACCGACCCGCGGTTCCACGCCCTGGGCGGGAAGGCGCTGCTTCTCGAGAACATCCAGGGCTCGGACTTCCCGCTGGCCATCAACGCCTTCGGTTCGTACTCGCGCGTCGAGCTGGCGCTGGGCGGCCACGACACGGGCCACACGCCCGGCGGGCTCGAAGCCCTCGCCGAGCGCCTCGGGAGGCTCGTGAAGCCCGAGCCCCCGCCCACGCTCCTGGCCAAGCTCCAGAAGCTCCCCGAGCTGATGGAGCTCGCCAGGATCCCGCCCAAGCGCGTCTCGAGCGGGCTCTGCCAGGAAGTGGTGATCCCCGAAGAGAAGGTCGATCTCACGCGCCTCCCCCTGCCGCGCTGCTGGCCGCTCGACGGCGATCTCGCGGCGGTGGGCTACCCCGAGGGCGTGAACCGAGGGATCCCCGGGGTCGAGTCCGGCCCGGAATGGGACGCCAACTTCCGCGGGCGTTACATCACCTTTGGGCACGTCCACACGATCCACGCCGACGATCTGGGCCACCCCAGCCCGCCCTCGCGCAACGTCGGGATGTACCGCGCGCAGCTCCTGGGGAAGAAGCGCCTCGCGATGCACTGGCACATGCACCACGACGGCGCACGCCACTGGCGTTCGTGGAAGGCCCGGGGCGAGGACATGCCCGTCGCGATCGCGCTGGGGGGCGAGAGCGTGCTCCCCTACGCCGCCACCGCGCCCATGCCCCCCGGCATCAGCGAGCTGCTGCTGGCGGGGTTCCTCAACCGCGGGGCGATCCCGATGGTGGCGTGCAAGACCGTGCCGCTGGATGTCCCCGCGAACAGCGAGTTTGTGATCGAGGGGTACGTGAGCCGCCGCGCCGGCCCGCCGGGCTGGGACCCGCGCACGAGCGCCGAGCCCCTGGGCGAGGGCGCGGTCTTCGAGGGCCCCTTCGGCGACCACACCGGGTTCTATTCCCTCCCGGATCGCTACCCGATCCTGCGCGTGACGGCGATCACGCACCGGCGCAGCCCCGTCTTCCCCGCGACGGTGGTGGGGCTCCCGCCGCAGGAGGACTATTTCCTGGGCAAGGCGACCGAGCGGCTGTTCCTCCCGCTATTGCGCACGATCGTGCCGGACATCCTCGACTACGACCTCCCGATGTTCGGCGCGTTCCACAACTGCGCGTTCGTCAAGATCCGCAAGGAGTACCCGCTGCACGCGCGCCGCGTGATGCACGCGATCTGGGGCGCGGGACAGATGTCGTGGACCAAGCTCATCATCGTGGTGGACGAGTCCGTCAACGTGCACGACCACGACGAGGTGCTCTTTCACGTGTGCGCGAACATGGACCCGGGGCGTGACCTGGAGCTGGTCGCGGGCCCGTTGGACATCCTGGACCACGCCGCCCCGAGGCTGGGCGCGGGGCACAAGCTGGGCCTGGACGCGACCAAGAAGATCCCGGGCGAGGAGTGCGCGGGACACGCCGTCCGCCCCTATCCGCCGATCCTCGCGATGGACCCGACCGTCCGCGAGCGCGTCGCGGCGAGATTTCCCGAGTGATCCCCGCGTGATCCGGGGGTAATCCGTGCGTGGGGCGGAACCTAGTACCCCGCCTGGAGCAGCTCCGTGAAACGGGCCCGGTGGCCGCGCATGCTCATGATGCGGTCCGGGTCATTGAGCAGGGGCGCCGCCTCGCGATACAGCTGCACCGCGCGGGGCTTGGCGCCCAGCCGGTCGTAGCACTCCGCCAGATCCGCGAGGATCGTCAGGTCCTCGGGCTGCTCGCGGTGGGCCTGCTCCAGGTGCAGGGCGGCGTTGGAGTACTCCGACAAGTTCATGGCCCGCCGCCCCGCGTCGGCGGGCGTCTTGGGCCCCGTGACGTGCTCGACGCTCCGCCACGCCGCCGCTCCGAGCAGACCGAGAATCAGGACCGTCTTGATGCGCTGCGTCCACATGGTTCCCTCACCCCCAACGTACAGAACGAGGGAGCGCGGGAAGGGCCACGAGGCGAGCAGAGCGCGCCCATCGAGGGGTTGGGCAAGCTGTGCCGTCGGCGCGGGGGCCGAGAACTTCGGTTAGTGGGCCGACGAGATCCGCTCGCTCGAAGAGACCGGCGAGATCGACGCCGGGGATCCGGAACTCGGTATCGCGAGCGAGGCCAGCAGCGTCGCCGCGCCCCAGATCAGCGTGCCCAGAGCGATGAGCACCGCGGCGGCGGGGCGGTGGTCCTTGTGGCGGATCTTGGCGGCGATGCTGTGCACGATCCGAGAGAACATCGGAAGCCGCCCCGCCGACCCATGAACAGTTCCGGAGTGGTTCCGCCCCGCACCGCCGCAATTATGCGAACAAAGCTCTAATGGGCACGCGAAAGCTGCGCGTTCGACGCGGGTTTGGGAATCACCCCCAGGGCCAGGAGCACCGCGCCCAGCGCGAGAAGTCCCAGCCCGCCCATCGCCCAGAGCCCGATCGGGAACGAGGTCCGGGCCGTGTCGAGCGAGAGAGGGAAGGCCAGCAGCACGAAGTGCGTGAAGAGGCTCGTCACCAGCGCGAGCAGCCCGAACCGCGCCGCGAGAAGGAGCGCGAGGCACGCGAGCACGAGCGAGAACGCCCACGCCAGCGGTGAATGCCCCCAGGCCAGGGCGAGGATCGCGGTCTGCAGCGCGATCCACGTGCCCATCGCGAGCGACCGCCGCCGCAGCGCCAGCTTCAGGAGTACGAGCGCGAGGAAGAAGAACATCGCCAGGCGCAGGGATTCGACGGCGCCCACGCCCAGGAGCGCGAACATGAACCGCCCGCCCGCGAGGGCCTTGGGCACGTGGTCCGCGTCCACGAGCGGAAGCCCCAGGGGGCGACCGATCCACGCGGGGCTCAGGTACTCGACCTGCCGGGCCAGGAGCGCGAGCGTCCCGGCGGCGGCGCCGAGGAGCACGTGGTGCCCGACCAGCTCGTCACGCCAGTTCCCGCGCACCAGGCGCGTCCACGAGATCAGGGTCTCGGGCCAGTGCTGGCGCACGCTCGGCTCCAGCGCGACGTACAAGATCCACACCAATCCCCCCGCGAGGGCGGCACGCTCCAGCGCCCGCAGCAGCACGCCGATCTCGTCCGAAAAAGACCGCAGATGATCGGCGCGGAGCAGGAACGTCACGAGCGTGATCGCCCCGACGGCGAGCGCCAGGCGCAGCGCCCCCGTCCGGTCGCCCCGGCGCAGGCGCGTGTTCCGCCAGGCCAGGATCACCCCGCCCAGGAACACCCCGACCCCCGAGGCAAACTCCAGCGCCAGCGCGGGCACGCGCGCCATCGGCGGCGTCTCCACGTCGTACGACGACGCCGGGGCCCACTTCAGCTCGATGATCCGGAACGCGACGGGCTTGCCCCGATACCCCATGACCTCGACGCGGATCGGTTCGTCCGGGCACTCGGGGTACGTGCCGGTCCACGCGCGGCGCACGTCGCCAAAGACCGGCGGGGCTCGACGCGGTTCGCTCGGGGTGAACCTCGACATCTCCAGCCCCGCCGCCGCGAACAACGCCGACCAGTCCGGCTCGGGCCCCGCCGGTGGGATCTCTCGCCCCATCGCGAGGGCGCCGTAGTCCACGTCCACGGGCAGCGACGCGAACTCGCGCAGCGTCCCGTCCGGCGCCAGACGCATCAGGATCATCGTCGAGACATCAAACGCGGGGTCGCGCATCGTCACCCGCTGGTCCGGATTCTCTGTCCGCAGGGGCGCGGGGCTCTGGCGGAACCAGTAGTCGATCGGCGCGGGGCGTGTTCGGCTCAGGCGGTCCCAGCGCGCTGGCGTCGAGTCCTCCCGCTCCACCAGCCGGAGGTACTCCTCGTAGTAGTCAAAGTTGAACGCCCGATGGGGTGTGTCGCCGTCGTACCCCAGGCTCTTGAGGTGCGTGCGGGCCCGGTCGGCAAGCACCTCGCGCGACAGCGGGAGATTCGCCCGCGTCAGCAGCAACGTCCGCGGCGCGAGCCAAAGCACCGCCGCCAGCCCGGCGAGAAACACCCCCAGCACGCCCATGACAAGCCCGGCGTGGACGCGTCCCTTGGCGCCCGCCTCCGCGACAAGCCGCGGCGTCGGGGTGAGCCCCGCCGCCAGCGCCGCCGCCAAGGGGTCGCTCCCGGAGAGCGACGCCGCCACCTCCAACGCCCCGCGCGGGCGCTTCCGCGGGTCGTGGTCCAGGCACTCCAGGATCACCCGCTCGACCGCCGGGTCCAGGTCCGGGCGGTGGCGCGACGGCGGCGGGATCGGCTTCGCGTGCAGCTCGTGCAGCTCGTCGATGGTCTTGGGGCGGAAGACCGCGTGCCCCGTGAACAGCTCGTAGAGCACCAGCCCCAGCGAGTAGACGTCGCTCGAAACGCTCGCCGCCTCGCCCCGGAGTTGCTCGGGCGCCATGTAGGCCGGCGTGCCCGCGCTCTTGCGGTCCATCGCCAGCCCGTCCGCGGTCAAGGACGCCAGCCCGAAGTCCGTGAGGCGGGCCCGCCCCTGCCCGTCGATCATCACGTTGCCGGGCTTGAGGTCCCGGTGAAGCACGCCGCGCTCGTGCGCCGCCGCTAGCCCGGCGCAGACCTGCGTCGCGACCTTGACCGCGGCCTCGTCGGGCAGACGCCCGATGCGGCGCAGCAGCGAGGCCAGGTCCTCGCCGTCCACATACTCCATCGAGAGAAACCCGCGCCCCTCGTACCGCCCCACGTCGTGGATGCGGCAGACGTTGGGGTGGCTCACGCGCAGCCCGGCCCGGACCTCGTTGAGAAGCTGCAGCTCGCTCGCCTCGTCGCGCGACGCGTCCGCGAGGAACTTGAGCGCCACCGCCTCGCCCAGCGTCAGGTCGTCGGCCTTGTACACCTCGCCCATCGCGCCGCGCCCCAGACGCGCGATGATCCGGAACCGCCCGGAGATGATCGTCCCCGCGGGGAACCGCGGCAGCTCGACGCTCGCCGAGGACCGCACGGGTGTTCCCGGCTGCGTCGCGGGCATCTCCAGCGCCGACACCTCCGGGGCCGAGGGCGGCCTGGCCGGGGGCAATGGTGCCGGCGCCGGGGTGGACCCCGGCGCGGTCGCGAGCGTGGGCGAATCGGCCGATGGAGTGCTCGGCGGGTCCGCCGAGGGCTGCAGACGAACCCCGCAGTGCGGGCAACGCCGCAGCGGGACTTCCGCGAGGGGCTGCCCGCAATGGTGGCACGTGGGCATGAGGGGCACATCCTACTATGGCGCGGGAGCAGGTGCCCGCCGGAGCCGACGCGATGCCGATCTACGAGTACGTCTGCGAGAAGGACGGAACGGTGCTCGAACTCGTGCGCCCGATGAGCCAGGCCGACGCGCCCGTGGAAGACCCCGAAGGCAAGGGCCGGACGTTCGTGCGACGGCTCTCGACCTTCGCGACCGCCGGGGGCGGGGCATCGCTCCCGCAGGGCGGCGGGTGCTGCCCATGCGGCAAGAATCGCTCGTCGGGCGGTTCGTGCGGGATGAAC
This sequence comes from uncultured Phycisphaeraceae bacterium, assembly GCA_964614075.1. GTDB lineage: Bacteria > Planctomycetota > Phycisphaerae > Phycisphaerales > UBA1924. The sequence goes on along the minus strand of CAZTJZ010000031.1, from coordinate 20,624 downwards.
TAGCGCGAGATCGGCACGTGCCGCGTCCGACGTGGCGACGGGGGGGGGTTCGCCCGTCGTTCGCCCCAAGACGCCCGCCACCTCCAAGACTCCCGCAGGGGGCCTTCCCGACCCAACTTTGGCACGCCGATTGTGTGCCTCCGTGCGGGGCGTCGCGCCGAGGCGCCGCCCGGGAGGTCGCGTTGGATCAGGGAATGTTCATCTCCGCGTCGGGCGCGCTCACGGCGATGTACCGCCAGGATGTCCTCTCCAACAACCTCGCCAACCTCGAAACCGTCGGGTACAAGCCCGAGGTCAGCGTCACCCGCCAGCGCGGCGTGGTCCGCGACGAGGACGGCCTGGAAGACTTCCCCAGCAACGCCCTGCTCGAACGCCTCAAGGGCGGCGTGCTCCTCATGCCCAACCGCGTCGACTTCACCCAGGGCGTCCTCCAGACCACCTCCAGCCCCTACGACCTCGCGATCCGCGGCGAGGGGTTCTTCCGCATCCAGGGCGACGAGGGCGAGCGGCTCTCCCGCGACGGACGCTTCACCAAGAGCCGCGACGGACTCCTGGTCAACGGCGAGGGACGAGCCGTCCTCGATGATTCGGGCGGGACCATCCAGATCCCCGACGGGCCCGCGGTCCGCATCCTGGGCGACGGCACGATCCTCCAGGACGGTCGCGCCATCGCCCGCCTGGGCGTCGTGCAGCCCGAGGAGACCAGCGACCTCACCAAGGAAGGGCACGGTCTCTTCCGCGTGAACGAGACCGCCCCGGCCCCGCGGAGCGCGCGGGGCGAGGTCGTCCAGTTCCACGTCGAGCAGGCCTCGGTCGACGAGATCCAGATGATCATGCAGATCACCGGCGCCTCGCGCGAGGTCGAGTCGAACATCGGGATGCTCCAGCAGGCCGACCGCCTCAACGACCGGCTCATCAACACCTTCGGGCGCGTCACCTAAGCCCGCGCCCCACCCGGAGAGAGCTTCATGGCGATCAACGCACTCCAGTCCGCCGCCTCGGCGCTCAGCGCCCTGAACACCGCGCTGGACGTGACGGCGAACAACCTCGCCAACGTGAACACCAACGGGTTCAAGGCCAGCCGGACCAACTTCCAGGATCTGCTGTACGTGGAGAAGGCCCAGCCGGGGAGCATCAACCGCAACGCCGACCAGCGCCCCATCGGGCTCTACGTGGGGCTGGGGACGAAGGTCTCCGGGACGCAGCTCGACTTCGCGCAGGGCGCCGCCCTCGCGACCAATCGCCCGCTCGACGCGATGATCAGCGGGCAGGGGTTCTTCGTTGTGGGTACGGAAGAGTCCATCGGCGCCGGGCTCGCATACACCCGCGCCGGAAACTTCGCCCTCAACCGTGACGGGGAGCTGGTGCTCGCCAACGACCAGGGCCGACGCCTCCAGCCCGTGATCACCATCCCCGCCGATGCCGAGAACATCTCGATCTCCACCGACGGGCGCGTGACGTACAACGTGCCGGGCGATCCCGCCGTCGCCGAGGCCGGCCAGCTCGACCTCGCGACGTTCGTAAACCCCGCCGGGCTCGAGCAGGTGGGCGAGAATCTCTACGCCGCCACCGACGCCTCGGGGCCCGCGACCACCGGCAAGCCGGGCGAGGTCAACCGCGGGACCATCGCCCAGAACTTCCTTGAATCCTCCAACGTCGACCCCACGCGCGAGCTGATCGACCTCATCCGCACCCAGCGGGCCTTCGAGATCAACAGCCAGAGCATCCGCGCCGCCGACGACACTCTCCGAAACGTCGCGACGCTCCGGCGGTAACCCACGAAACGCTCCCTCGGGATCTTCTGCATCATGACGCTCCTCCGCGTGCTCATCCCCGTGCTGCTTGTCCTCGGCGTTCCGCGAGCGCTCGCCCAGGACACCATCACCCTCCGCCCCGAGGCGACGCTCGCGGCTTCCGGCCCGGTCACGCTGTCGCAGGTCGCCACCCTCGCCGGCCCCGAAGCAGAGAAGCTCGCGGCGACGGTGGTGGGGGAGCTCCGCCGCGGCCAAGAGAGCCTCGAGCTGCGCGCCCTGGACGTACGCCAGACCCTCGAACGCCGCCCGGGAGTGCGCTGGGGACGCCTCAGTTTCACGGGCGGCGTGTGCCGGGTCCGTCTCGCGCCCGCCTCCCTCGCCCGCACCGAAAGCCAGCCCGCGCATCCGGCAACGCTCACGCCCGTCGATCCGGGCTCGATCCGCGCGCTCGTGCTCGAGCGCATCGCCCAGATGCTTTACGTCGAGGCTCCGAGCGTGCGGGCCACCTTCGACGCCGCCGACTCCGCCGTGCTGGATCGCAAGGCCGAGGGGCTCAGCGTCGTGGTCCAGCCGGCGGGGCTCTCCGATCGCATGACGCTGAGCGTCCGCGCCTACGAGGGGGAGCGCCTCGCCATCAACGCGAGCGTTCGCGCGGCGGTCCTCATCGAGCGTGACGTGGCCATCGCTCGAGCTCCCCTCGCTCGAGGCGAGGCGCTCACCGAGAGCTCATTCTCGCTCGACCGCGCCTGGCTCGCGCCCTCCCTCGTCCCGGCCAACCCCAAGGCCCTCTCGGGGTGCGTCGCCCGGGCCCGCGTCGACGCCGGCAGGACCATCCTCGCCAAGGACGTCGAGAGCCCCGTGCTGGTCCGCAAGGGCGACAGCGTCGCCATCGACTGCGTCTCGGGCTCGTTCGTGGTCCGGCTGCGGGCCCGCGCGCTCAAGCCCGCGCGCGAGGGCGAGACCATCGAGTTCCAATCCGAGCAGACCCCGGAGAAGATCCGCGCCACAGTCACCGGCCCCGGACGCGCATCAGTCAGCCCGGGCGACCCCGGCGCCGTGGCGCCGCAGGCCGCCGACACGCCCTCGCAAGCCCCATCCACGCCCGCCCCCCCGGCCTTCGCCGCCAGCCCCAGGAGCCCCCGGAGATGATCACCCGTTCCGCCGCGATCCTGGCGTTCTCCGCCGCCCTCGCCTCCCGCGCGCCGGCCCAGGTCCTGCTCAAGCACACCTCCGAGACCCCGGTGGACGCCTTCGGCCAGCCCGACCTCAACGCCTCGCTGCGCGACGTCAGCCTCATCATGGTCGAGCCGCCGCGCCCCAAGACCTTCGCCGTCCACGACAAGGTCACCATCGTCATCAACGAGACCACCAAGCAGAGCAGCACCCAGACCATCGACACCAAGAAGGACGCCAGCTTCAAGGCCCTGCTCAACCAGTTCCCCGACCTCGCCAAGCTCCTCGAGGCCGAGCTGGCCAACGGCGTGAGCCCCGTCGCCGGCGTCGACGTCTCCCACAGCTCCAAGTTCAAGGGCGAGGGAAAGTACAACCGCGACGACAAGTTCTCCGATCGCCTGACCGCCACCGTGATCGACGTCCGCCCCAACGGCGTGCTCGTGCTCGAGGCCAAACGCACCGTCCAGAAGGACGAGGAACGCCAGGTCGTCTCCCTCTCGGGCGAATGCCGACGCGAGGACGTCACCGAGCAGAACACCGTCCTCTCCACCCAGCTCTCCGACCTCACGCTCATCAGCAAGAACGAGGGCCAGGTCAAGGACTCCGCCACCAAGGGCATCATCCCACGCTTCTTCGAGTGGCTGTTCAACTTCTAGAGCGCGTTCTGCCGTGGTAGAGCGGGCATCAAGCCCCGCTCGGGATGGTGTTGACCCCGGCGGGCTGCACGCCCTTCTCACCCGAGACGCTCCGCGTCGGATGAACTCGCGCTAGTGAAAATCCCTCGGCCGCACCTCCACTCCCGCGTTCAGCATGTCCAGGCTCGCCAGCCGAGCGACAAGGACGTGGACCACCTCGCCCTGGCGTTCCACCCTGCCCCAGGCGCAGAGCGACGCGCTCGTCTTCCCGACGCTCCGATAGCGCTCGAACACGTCCGGGCGCACGATCAGGTTGGCGATCCCGGTCTCGTCCTCGAGGGTGTAGAACACGATCCCCGACGCCGTGCCGGGCCGCTGGCGCACGAGCACCAGCCCGGCGACGACCACGCGCCTCCCGTGCGGGCACGCGCGCGGATCGCTCAGCCCCCGCGCCGGCGTCACCTTCATGGCGTCCAGCCGCCCGCGGAGAAACGAGATGGGGTGCGCCTTGAGTGACAGCCCGGTCGCCGCGTAGTCATAGCGGACTTTGATCGGTACCGGGATGGCGGGCAGGGGAATGGGCGCGTCCGCCCGCGCGACCGAGTCGAACAGGGGCGCCTCGCCGTCGTCCAGCCCCTGGATCGCCCACAGCGCGTGCTGCCGGTCCTGTCCCATCGACCGGAACCCGTCGGCCCGGGCCAGCACGCGGAGCGTGGGGACGCCGACGCCGGCGCGATGGTGCGCCTCGTCGATGGATTCAAACGGCCCGCCCTCGTCCCGCGCTTCCCGGAGCGATCGGGCGTCCGCACTTCTCATGCCCTTGGCCAGCCGCATGCCCAGGCGGATCGCGCGCCCGTCGTCCTCCAGCGTGCAGTCCCAATCGCTGTGGTTCGCGTCGATCTCGCGCACGCCGACCCCGTGCTCGTGGGCGTCGCGGACGATCTGCGCGGGGGCGTAGAACCCCATCGGCTGGCTGTTGAGGAGCGCCGCGGCGAACGACGCCGGGTAGTGACGCTTGAGCCAGCACGAGACGTACACCAGCAGCGCGAAACTCGCCGCGTGGCTCTCCGGGAAGCCGTACTCGGAGAAACCCTTGATCTGCTCGAAGCAGCGTTCGGCAAAGTCGCGGGAGTAGCCGTTCCCGAGCATGCCCGCGACGAGTTTTTCGCCGAAGCGGGAGATCAGGTCGCCCTTGCGCTTCCACGCGGCCATCGCCCGGCGGAGCTGGTCCGCTTCTCCCGCGGTGAACCCCCCAGCCACGATGGCCAGCGCCATCGCCTGCTCCTGGAAGAGGGGCACGCCCAGGGTGCGCCCCAGCACGGCGCGGACGGCCTCGTTGGGGAAGACGACCGGCTCCTCACCGTGGCGCCGGCGCAGGTACGGGTGGACCATGTTCCCCTGGATCGGCCCGGGACGGACGATCGCCACCTCGATCACAAGGTCGTAGAAACAGCGCGGGCGCAATCGCGGGAGCATGGACATCTGGGCCCGGCTCTCGATCTGGAAGACGCCGATGGTGTCGGCCTTGCAGATCATGTCGTACACGATCGGGTCTTCGGGCGGGACGTTGGCGAGCGTCAGCGAACGTCCGTGGTGGCGCTTCACCAGCTCGAAGCACTTGCGGATGCAGGTCAGCATGCCGAGCCCCAGGCAATCGACCTTGAGCATGCCCATCGCGTCGATGTCGTCCTTGTCCCACTCGATCACCGTGCGGTCGGGCATCGCCGCGTTCTCGATCGGCACCAGCTCGCACAGCGGCGTGCGCGTGATGACGAACCCACCCACGTGCTGCGACAGATGCCGCGGGAATCCCAATAGCTCTCCG